>CAYSUY010000189.1:0-8150 GCA_964434345.1 uncultured Acetobacteraceae bacterium | reverse complement strand
TGATGATCATCCAGACATTGGCGACCATCAGCGTGCCGATCAGCGCGCCGACATGCACGAAGGCGGCCTGGGGCTGCATGACCGCGCAGAGCCCCCAGATCGCCGCGACCAGCGCCGCGAAGCCGATCGCCGCCGCATGCAGCGGCCGCGTGCGTCCGAGCACGGATTTGAACAGCGCGTCGTAGAGCGCCCAGGAGACCGCGACGAGAGCCGCGAAGAGCAAGCCGGCACCAAGGCCACCGAACCCGGCGAAGGCCGGATGAACGAACACGTCACCGCCCATGCCGACATAGAAGACGAGCGTCAGAAGGAGCGCCCCGGTGATGAACGTCATCCCGGCTTCCCACTTGAACCAGTGGAGACGGCGCGGCAGCGCGGGCGGAGCCACGCCGAACTTCTCGACCCGGTAGAAACCGCCGCCATGGACGGACCAGACTTCACCGGCGACACCCTGTCGGGGCGGATCAGGCGGTTCGAGCGACGCGTCCAGCCACATGAAGTAGAGCGATGCGCCGATCCAGGCGATGCCGAACATGACATGCGCCCAGCGGATGATCAGGTTCAGCCATTCATGGACGAGCGGATCCATCCGCGCTTCTCCCGGTTCGACGGCAACCGCGCAGTCTTACGTCGCCGCCGGGCGAGCGTCCACCGCCGCCGCGTCCGAACACGCCAGCGGCGCGAGATCTGGCTCCACCCAGCCGCGACGCGCCTCGACCGACAGCACTCGAGACCGGCTCCAGAACCGGAAGATGGCCGACTTGGTCGCAAGGGGATGGGCCACGAACATGTCCACGAGGGCGGCGAAGCCAGCCTCGGGCGCGGCCGCGAGGAACCGTGCCGCGGCCCAGACGAAATAGCGCGTCACCGTCTCGTGATAGCCCCGCGTGTCGCTGTTCGGGATCCCGGACGCGGTGTTGTAGGCGCGGATCGCGTCGCGCAACCTGTCCATGGCCGCGGTCTCGCCGAACATGCGCACATGCCAAAGCCCGACGGCGAGATGCGCCTGATGCGTCCATGCCGCGGCGGGCAGCGTGCGTGTGCGAAAAGCCTCGACGATCGCGACGACATCGGCGTCCGCGCCAAAGGGTCGGAACGCGCGATCGGGCGTTTCCATCGACATGTTGTCCTCCGTGGCCGCCGCCGTCGCGCAGAAAGATAGCGGTTTCCTGCGCACGCGGCGACATTCGTCCGCCCGTCCACCATGGCTATCGCATTCGACCGAGGACGGAACTGGCGACGTCGTCGGACCACCCGGAACGCTCGCGCGGTCTGCAGGTCGCGCATTCCGCTCGTGCCCGGGGGCGGCATATCGCGCGCCAGCCTCCGCAGCCTGGCGAGGTTCGCTGGACCATGGTCCATGCCGCCAGACCAGGAGGACGATGTTCATGTCGGCCTTGGCGCTGTCCCGTTCACCCCGCGCTCGTCCTCGACCCTCCATGCATGACCATCGCGACGCGACGCCGGGTCGCGTCCCGGCCCATGCTTGCGCTGTCGCGCGCGCGATGAACGAGACCGCGCAAGGCGCCGCGTGCCGCTGGTCTCATCCTCGGACCTGGAGGTGCTGCACCTGGAACCGACCATCCTGACGACGGGCCCATCGACGATCGCACGCGCACTCGCCAGCGATGCCCTGCTCTCGGGTCCGAGCTGACCCGCGCCGTCCGTCAGTCGAGTCCCATCAACGTCTCGATCGCCTGCAACTGGATCAGCGCCGAGTCGACCATTTCGGCGACCGGAACGGACTCGTTCGCCGCATGCCCGGCGACGCCCGATCCAGGACCGATATTGATGATCTCGATCCCGTCATCGGCGAAATACCGGCCGTCGGAGACGCCGGTCGCGTTGAGGAACCGGGCGGGCTTGCCCAGGCGGTCCCGGATCGCGGCCGCCAGCGCCGACACGGCCATGCCGTCGGCGGAGCCGTTGAACCCGTTGGTACCGGTCAGGAACTCGCAGCTCCAGGATCCCTTCGGCTCACCGGCGGCCTTCAGCGTCGCCTCGAGTTCGCGATAGGCGCTCTTGACGCGCTCGCTCGGCAGAAGTCGGCGATCGATCTCGACCACGCAGGACGCGGGAACGACATTCGTGTTGTGACCGCCGCGGATCATGCCGACATTCATGGTCGAACGCATCGCGCCATCGACGCGTGCGGCGATCTTCGGTGCGAGGTCGCGATCGATCGCCGCCAGCAGTCGCATCATGCGCGCGATCGCGTTGTCGCCCGCGGCCGGATTGCCGGCATGCGCAGCCTTGCCGCGTGTCGTGATACGCGCCCAGAACACGCCGCGCTCGGCGACGATCATCTGGTTTTCCGTCTGGGCCCCCAGGATCAGCGCGTCGGGCTTCACATGCCCGGCATCGCGCAGGAACGACATGCCCTCAGGCCCGAGATTTTCCTCGTCGCCGACGAAGGTGAAGCAGACCTCGCCGCGACGCGGGCCGCCACGGCGCGCGATCTCCTCCGCCAGCCAGAGTTGCACGGCCATCGAGCCCTTGCAGTTGCCGGCCCCGAGACCGTAGACGAGTCCGTCGCGCAGGACGGCCTTGTAGGGATTGGTCTTCCAGTTCTCGCGATCGCCGACGCCGACCGTGTCGACATGCGCGTTGAAGACGATGCGCGGCGCACCGCGGCCGAGCTTTGCGACCACGTTGTCGACGCCCTTGGACCGCGCCAGCACCTTGGTCTTGTAGCCGGCCTTCTTCAGCCGCGCGGCGGCATACCGGCAGATCTCGACGCTGTCCGCCGGCGGGAACGGCGACGGAATGGCGATCAGATCGGACAGGATCGCGACCAGGGATCGCGCGAGGGCTTTCTCGTTCATGGGAGCGGCTTTCGCGTTCGGGGAAGGATGGGGCGGGTCAGCGATTGGCCAGCGCGGCCAGGGTGTCCGCGAGGACGCGTGCGCCATTGGCCAGATCACCGGCGGTCGCCGCCTCGGTCTCGTTGTGGCTGACGCCCTTCCAGCACGGCACGAAGACCATGCCGGCCGGCGCGACCTTGGCGATGTGCATCGCGTCGTGGCCGGCACCCGAGATCATGTCGATGTGCCGATAGCCGAGCGCCTGCGTCGCGGCGCGCACGCGGCCGATCGCCTCGTCACCCAGGGGCACGGGCGCGACCGTCGTGTACTCGCGCACCTCGACCCGGCATCCGCGCTTCTCCGCCTCGGCGGCGCAGATCGGGGCGATCCCGTCGCCAAGACGCCGGAGCGTTTCCTGCTCCGGATGACGCAGGTCGATCAGGAAATGGACCTTCCCTGGCACCGTCGATGGCGAGCCCGGATAGATCTCGAAGCGGCCCACCGTGTAGCGCACGGTATCTGTCGGGTCCGCCATCCAGGTCTCCAGCGCGAGAACCATCGACGCCGCCGCCTTGAGGGCATCCTTGCGCATGCGCAGCGGCGTCGTGCCGGAATGGGCCTCGTCGCCGAAGACGTCGACATAGAACCGGCGCATGCCCTGGATCAGGGTGACGACGCCGATCTCGTTGCCGGTGTTCTCCAGGATCGGTCCCTGCTCGATATGCGCCTCGACATACGAATCCACCGGAAAGCCCAGTTGGGGAATGACCGGTACGGGAGCCGCGGCGAGTACGGAGGCGAAGGCTTCGCGCACGGTGGCGCCGGTGGGATCCTTGCCCTCGAGCAGCTTGTCGAGTTGGTATTCGCCCACGAACGCGCCCGATCCCATGCAGCCCGGCTGGAAACGATTGCCCTCCTCGTTGGTCCAGGCGACCGCCATCACCGGCCGCCGCGTCGTGATGCCGGCGTCGTCGAGCGCCTCCAGCACCTCGAAGGCGGCGAGAACGCCGTAGGTCCCGTCGAACTTTCCACCCGTGGGCTGGCTGTCGAGGTGAGAGCCCGACAACACCGGCTTCGCATCCGGATCTGTTCCCGGGCGCTTGACGAACAGGTTGCCGATCGGGTCGGTGAACATCTCGTAGCCTCGCGCCGCCGCCCAGCCGCCCAGAAGCTTGCGGGCCGCCGCGTCCTCGGCGCTCAGCGCCTGACGGTTGACGCCACCCTTCGCGGTCGCGCCGAGCTTTGCCATTTCCATGTGGCGCCGCCAGAGCCTGTCCTCTTGGACATGATCGGAGGCGCGCGTATTGCGTCCGGACGTCGTCGCGACCATGGCGATCTCCTTCAGTTCACGTCCTGTGCACTAAGCAGAGGAACCGGTCCCGGTTCAAGACCGCTGCGCGGCACTCAGGAAAGCGGCGGCACCGATCAGCCCGGCGTCGTGACCGAGGGCCGCGCCGGCCAGCCGAGGCCGCAAGCCTGCCGGCCAGGGCAAAGCCTCCAACGCCGCCTCGACCCGCGTCCGGAAACCGGGGGCGAGGCCGACACCGCCGCCGAGCACGAACAATCCGGGATCGAGCACGACGTGGAGATCGCGCAGCGCGCCAGCCAGGACGCGGGCGGCTTCGTCGAGCGCCGCTCGCGCCCAGCCCTCGCCGCGCTCAGCCGCCGCGAAGACCGCGCGGGCATCCGCGGCGGCGCCTGCAGCCGCCGCTGTCCGCGCCAGGGCGAAGCCGGATGCGCGGGCCTCGAGGCTCTCGCCGTCGCCACCGTGGAGATGGCCGACATGCCCGGCGAGACCGGAACGGCCGATCAGCAGCCGCCCATCAAGCACGACACCGCCGCCGATACCGCTCGACACCGTCACGAAGACGAGGTCGCCACCGTCGCCGACCCCATGGGCATGCTCGCCCCAGGCCGCGGCCTGGGCGTCGTTGAGCGCGATCGCAGGGGTACCGAAGACCTCACGCAGCCTTGCGGTCAGCGGATATCCCGATGGCACCGGAAGGACCGCAGGATTGACCGCGCTCCACGTACCGTCGACGACAAGGCCGGAGACCGCCGCGGCGCAGCGCCCGTAACGGCCCGACCAGGGGCGCACCGCCTCGGCGAGGGCCGCAAGCCAGGCGTCCGGGCCAGCATCGCGGCGCGTCGCGACCTCCGCGCGCGCGACCACGCGGCCCCCATGCAGCAGCGCCGCCGCGCTCTTGGAGCCGCCGATGTCGAGTGCAAGATCGGTCCGCGGCGCGGCGCCGGCGACGGCGCGCGCGAACCACCCGGCGACATGCTCGGGCCGGGTGATCGCCGAGCCGACGACAACGGCATCCGCGCCGGCGACAATCGCGGCCGCGGCGAGATGCGGCGCGTTGTAGCGCCCCTCCGCGAAGACCGGCACGGCGCCAAGCGCGGCGCAGCCGCGGACCAATGCAAGATCGGGCGTGTCCGGGACCGGGCCGGGACCGACATAGCCAGACAAGGTCGTGCCGACGATATCGGCCCCCGCCGCGATGGCGGCGCGCGCCTCGGCCAGGGTCGCGATGTCGGCCATCGCCAGCGCACCCGCCGCGTGGATCGCTTCGATCATCTCGCCCACCGGCACCGGTCGGGCACGCTCGGTGGCGTCGAAGGCCACGATGCGCGCGCCGGACCGCGCCAGCGCAACGGCGTCGTCGACGAAGGGCGTGATCCGGACGTCGCTACCGGAAAGGTCGCGTTTCACGAGGCCGATCACCGGCAGGTCGCACGCTGCCGCGACCGCGGCGACATTGGCGACGCCTTCGATGCGCAGCCCCCGCGCACCGCCATCGCGGGTCGCGAGCGCGAAGGCGACGACGAAGCCGACGCTGTCCGTGGGGCCACCGGGAACCGGTTGGCACGACGCGATCAGCGCACCAGCGAAGACCGCGCGAATGTCATCGGGGCTCATCGGCTACCTCGCTCCTGACCAAGATCGCATAGGATGTCGTCAGGCTGCCGGCGAAGCCCGCGGGATGCCGTCGCGCAACCTGACGGGATGCACGTCCGATCACTCGATGATCCGCCAAGCGCGCCCCCGGATCCAGATCACCGGATCCCGACAAAACCGAATCTCTCCCACGTGGCGCGCGCCTCCGGTCCGGTGAGGAACGCAAGAAACGCACGCGCCGTCGCATTGTCGGCGGCCCGACGGGTAAGCGCGAAAGGATAGGTGATCGCCGCATGGCTGCCGGCGGGAAACCGGCCGACGATGCGCACGCCCGTGCCGGTCGCTGCATCCGTCGCATAGACGATCCCGTAGGGCGCCTCGCCCCGTTCGACCAGCAACAATGCGGCACGCACCGAGTCGGCGCGCGCCAGACGCGGAGCGATGGCCTCCCACTGCCCCATCCAGGTCAGGGCGGATTGCGCGTACCGGCCGACCGGGACATGCGCCGGATCGCCTGTCGCAAGGCGGCCACGCGCACCAAGCAATCCCACAAGGTCGGTCCCGCGCGCGATATCGATCGGCCGCGCCGTACCCAGCGGCGCGACCAGCACCAGCGTGTTGCCAAGCGGACTGATCCGGGTCGACGCGACCAGCAATCCACGGGACTGGAGATAATCGGCCCACGCCTCGTCCGCGGACATGAACAGATCGGCCGGCGCACCCTGCTCGATCTGGCGCGCAAGGGTCGAGGATGCGGCGAACGAGAAGCGCGGCGCCGCGCGCCCTTGTCCGGACCAGTCATGGCCGATCGCGCGCAGAGCCTCCGTCAGGCTGGCCGCGGCGAACACGATCGGCCCGTCCTGCGCGCGCACCGGCAGGGCCAGAAACACCAACGAAACGGCGACGGCGAGAATTCGGTTCAGCATGCCCATGTCTCTGCCACGCACGCGCCATATGCGGCTATGCGAGACGGTGCGCAAGCCTGTTCGGGGCCGCCCTCGGACCGGAGGCCGACGTGCCGCAGACCGGCTCCTGGATCGCCATCGCCGGCCGTCCGATCAGGCGACGGCAGGGCGCGGCGTCAATCCCCCGGCCTTGCAGATGAAGCTCGCGACCTCGTCCACCCCCTTGCCCGCGCGGACATTCGCGAACAGGAAGGGACGCTGGCCGCGCATGCGGCGCGCGTCGCGGTCCATCACCTCGAGCGAGGCGCCGACATGCGGCGCGAGGTCGATCTTGTTGATGACGAGGAGATCCGAGCGCGTGATGCCGGGACCGCCCTTGCGCGGGATCTTCTCGCCGGCCGCGACGTCGATGACGTAGATCGTGATGTCTGCCAGTTCAGGCGAGAACGTGGCCGCGAGATTGTCACCGCCGGATTCGATGAACATCAGTTCCAGATCCGGGAAACGCCGGTTCATCTGCTCGACGGCGGCGAGGTTGATCGACGCGTCCTCGCGGATCGCGGTGTGCGGGCAGCCACCGGTCTCGACGCCCATGATCCGTTCGGGTGCCAGCGCACCCGAGCGGGTCAGGAACTCGGCGTCCTCCTTGGTGTAGATATCGTTGGTGATCGCGGCGAGGTTGACCCGCTCGCGCATCGCCTTGCCCAGCGCATCGACGAGCGCCGTCTTGCCGGATCCCACGGGACCCCCTACCCCGACCCGCAGCGGGCCGGTGGAATGCATCGTGCTCATGACCGGAACAGCCTCGTGTATTGGGTTTCGTGACGGATGGAGAGGAGATCGATCACCGGCGCCGCGGCGCAGACCGCATCGGCGTCGGTCACGTCAGCCGCCAGGCGGGCGGCGATGAGGATACGCCCCTCGAGGGCGGCGATGACGCGCTGGCCGTCGGTCTGGCCAAGCGGAACGAGGCGAACGCCCGCCGACACCAGATTGGCGGCCACCGCGTGAAGATGGGCCAGCAACAGCGCGTCGAGCGGGATCTCCCAGACCGCACCGGCGATCGCGACCGCGATGGGGCTCGCGACGACGATATCGCGCGCCGCCAGCATCTCGGCGGCCGCATCGAGCCGCGCGTGTGGCCAGGCGGCACGCACGGTCGACAGGAAGGCGCGACCCTGTGCGTGGCTTTCCAGCGCCAGTTCGGCCGAGCCGCGCATCGCCGCGGCGAGTTCGGCGATCCCGGCCAGTTCATCGTCGTCGTCGCGCGCCTGCGCGCGCCAGGCGAGGGCGAGAAGCGCGGCATCCGTGCGCCCTGCACCCTGCGCGAGCACCGCCTCGACATAGGCGCAGAGCGTCGTGGCATCACGGACCGACCCATCCTCGACCGCGGTCTCGAGACCGTGGCTGTAGCTGAACGCGCCGGTCGGAAAGGACGGCGACATCCAGGCCAGCAGCCGCGACCAGGCGGCGGGATCAGTGGCTGTGATCGCCGTGTCCATGTCCGTGCGCGTGTCCATGCCGATGCCCGTGCCCGTG
>CAYSUY010000188.1:0-8154 GCA_964434345.1 uncultured Acetobacteraceae bacterium | reverse complement strand
GCAGGCGCAGCATCGTCTTGTCGTCGACGCCCATCTGGTCGAGCGGCGTGATGTCCGCCGTCAACGAACCGTTGGAGACCTTCGGCAGCGTGTCGCGCCAGAACGGCACCTCGTCGACCATCGAGGCGACGGTCGGACCGTTGAGCCCGATGACCTTGAAATGGGTCTTGGGAAGATCCTGCGCCGATGCGACGCCGGTGAGTGCCAGCAGGCCGGCGACGGCCGCGAGCGAAGTGCGCGCCTTCATGTATGCCTCTCCCTGGTTGCGTCGGGGCTGTCCGGACCGGACGCCCCCTGCCAGGGATGCTGGCCTCTTATCGCGCGCTCCGCAATGGGCCGATACGTGGCGCGCGGCGGCTGGACACCCGCCTCGCGCCGCGCGTCGGCCCAAGCTCAGCCCAGCATGCGCCCGATCGCACCCTCCAGGCGGCGCGAGAACGCCGCGAGGTCCGGAACCGGGTCGCCGGCCGCCAGCCGGGCCTGGTCGACCAGCAGCTTCGCCGCGTCGGCGACCTTCGCGCCGCCATCCTCGCTGGTCGCCGTCCTGGCCAGCGCCTTGATCAGCGGATGGCGCGGATTGATCTCCAGGATACGTTTTGAACCGGCATCGAGGTGACGGTGCTGGCGCAGCAGACGCTCGAGGTGGATGTCGTAGCCGCTCTCGTCCGCCACCAGACAGACGGCGCTGTCCTCCAGCCGCTGCGAAATCCGGACATCCTTGACATCCTGCTCCAGCGTCAGCTTCAGCAGCGTCACCAGCCCTTCGAACTCGCCGGCCGGAGGCGGCTCTTCCGCCGGCGCGTCGGCGGCCTTGATCTTCGCCAGATCGTCGCCGCCGCGGGTGACCGAGCGCAACTTGCGGCCCTCGAAATCCTCGACATGGCCGAGCCAGAACTCGTCGATCGGATCCGCGAGCAGCAGGACCTCGACGCCGCGCTTGAGATGCCCCTCCAGCTGCGGCAGACGGCGCATCGCCTCGGGGGTCTCGCCGGTCACGTAGTAGATCGACTCCTGGCCCTCCTTCATGCGTGCGACATAGTCGGCGAGGCTGGTCCAGCCATCGACCGCCGTCGACCGGAACCGCGCAAGCTGCACCAGTCGCTTGCGCGCCTCGGCCTCGTGGACGATCCCCTCCTTGAGGACCGGGCCGAATGCCTTCCAGAAGGTCTCGTAACCCGCCGCGTCGTCCTTCGCGCGCTTCTCGAGTTCCGACAGGATCTTGTTCACGAGGCCCTGCCGCATCAGCCTGACGACCGGGTTGTTCTGCAGCATCTCGCGGCTGACATTGAGCGGCAGATCCGCGGAGTCGACCACGCCGCACACGAAGCGCAGCCAGCGCGGCAGGAGGTCCTCCGCCTTGTCGGTGATGAACACCCGGCGGACATAGAGCTTCACCTGATGGCGCCGCTCGGGGCTGTAGAGATCGAAGGGCGCGCTCTCGGGCAGGAAGAGCAGGCCCGTATATTCGATCCGTCCCTCGGCCCGCCAATGGATGGTCGTCCAGGGCGCATCGAAACCATGCCCGACATGACGGTAGAACTCGGCGTATTGCTGATCGGTGATCTCCGCGCGCGGCCGGGTCCAGAGCGCAGACGCCTGGTTCAGCGCCCCTTCGCCGTCCTGTGCCCCGGCAAGTTCCACCGGCACCGCGATGTGATCGGCATAGTCGCGCACGATGTCGCGCAGCGTCTGCTCTTCGGCGAATTCCAGCGCGTCGTCCTTGAGGTGGAGGACGATGTCCGTGCCGCGGGCCGCGCGCGATGCCGGTTCCACCTGGAAGGCGCCGCGGCCATCGCTGGTCCAGCGCCACGCCTCCTCGGAGCCGGCCCGCCGCGAGATCACCTCGACCCGCGCGGCAACCATGAAGGCGGCGTAGAAGCCGACGCCGAACTGGCCGATCAGCGACGGCGCACCGGGCTTCCGGTCGACCTCGAGTCCCTTCACGAAGGCCGCCGTACCCGATCGCGCGATCGTACCGAGATTGCCGACCAGCTCGGTCCGGCTCATGCCGATGCCGTTGTCCGAGATGGTCAGGGTACGCGCCGCGGGATCCGCGGCGAGCACGATCTTGAGTTCGGCATCGGCGCCGAGAAGTTCGGGCGCCTGAAGGGCCTCGTAGCGCAACCGGTCGCAGGCATCGGCCGCATTCGACACCAGCTCGCGCAGGAAGACGCGCCGCTCGGAATAGAGCGAATGCGCGACGATCTCGAGCAGGCGGCTGACTTCCGCCTGAAAGGAATGGGTCTCCGCCGTCATGGTCTCGGTCATGATCCGTCTCTCGGTCGGTCTTGCGAAATTGCCGCGGCCAGGCCGCGTGCGGCGACGATTTGGGTCAAAGCCCTCGCGAACGCAAGGGGGCGCAGGGGTCGCGCCGCGTCGGCATGACGAAAGGTTATAGGATGGAGACCAGGCGGTCGTTGCCGCCGATCCGCGATCGGGGCAAGATCGCGGCCTGGGGAGGAACTGGACAATGCCATTGGCGCAGGGAAGCGGACCCGCCGCGACGGCAAGGCGCATGCCGGCGGCTCCACGCTGGTGGAACGAGGAGACGCGGTTCGGATGGCTGGCGATATCGCCTGCCCTCGCCTTCTTCGCGTTCTTCGTCGGCTTCCCCGTCTGCTACTCGTTCTATCTGAGCTTCCACGACTGGAACATGATGTCGCCGACGCCCTATTGGGTCGGACTGGAGAACTACACCTCCCTTCTGGACGACGACGAGTTCCGCCGCAGCCTGCTGCAGACAGCCCTGTTCACGTTCGGAATCACGGCGTGCATCGTCGTGCTTTCGCTCGGAATGGCCGTGCTGCTCGACCAGAAGCTACGCTGGATCAAGCTCTACCGGACGATCTTCTATCTGCCGGCGGTGACCTCGCTGGTCGCGATCGGCGTGGTCTGGGTATGGATCTTCGATCCCCAGTACGGCCTGATCAACCAGGCCCTCGCCGGGATCGGGATCGTTGGCCCGGCATGGCTGGCCGACCCCCAACTCGCGCTATTCGCGCTCATCATGACCGCGGCCTGGCGCAACATCGGCTATTTCGCCACCATCTTCCTGGCCGGACTGCAAGGCATCGATGCGATGTACTACGAGGCGGCGCGGATCGACGGCGCCAGCGCGTGGGCCTGCTTCCGACGGATCACCCTGCCGCTGCTCAAGCCGACGATCCTGTTCGTCGTCGTGATGTCGGTGATCCTGTCCTTCCAGGTCTTCGCGCTGGTCTATGTGATGACCGGCGGCGGACCGGCGGGCAGCACCTCCGTGCTGGTCTTCTATCTCTACCAGCAGGCCTTCACCTATTTCCGCATGGGCTATGCGAGCGCGATCGGCTTCGTGCTGTTCGTCATCATCTTCGCGCTGACGCTCATCCAGTTCCGTGCCTTCGGCAAACCGGTGCAGTCGTGAGGATGAGGGCATGAGCTCAGGCACACGACGCACGCCCGCGGAAAACGCGATCCTCTACGCAGCCCTGCTGGCGTGCGCGGCGATCACCTTGATGCCCTACGCGTGGATGGTCTCCTCGTCCTTCAAGACGAACATCGCCATCTTCTCGGCCCAGGTCGACCTGATCCCCGACGAGCCGATCATCGACAACTACATCGAGGCGGTGACCCGCCATCCGGTCGGCCGAGCGCTTGTCAACAGCCTGATCATGGCGGGGGTCGAGACGCTGGCGGTCGTCGTGACCAGCATCCTCACCGCCTATCCCTTCGCGCGGCTTCGCTTTCCCGGCCGCGACATCCTCTTCCTCGCCATCCTCGGGACGATGATGATCCCGAGCCAGGTGACGATGATCCCCGCCTTCATCCTGATCAAATGGCTGGGATGGATCGACACGTATCAGGGGCTGATCGTACCGCGGATCATGACGCCGCTCGGCATCTTCCTGATGCGGCAATTCCTGCAGACGCTGCCGCGCGAACTCGAAGAGGCGGCGCGCATCGACGGCTGCAGCCGCATGCAGACGCTGCTGCGCGTTCTGGTTCCGCTGACCGGACCCGCCGTCGCCACGCTCGCGATCTTCACCTTCACGGCGTCGTGGAACGAGTTCTTCTGGCCGCTTCTGGTCGTGCAATCGACCGAGATGTGGACGCTGCAGATCCTGATCGCCTCGATGAAGCAGGCCGAGGTCGTCGACTGGGGCGTCGTCATGGCCGTCGTCACGATGTCGGTGGTGCCGACCACCGCCATCTACGTGCTGCTGCAGCGCTATTTCGTGAAGGGGATCGCGATGAGCGGCCTCAAGGGTTAGGCAGGACCGACCACAAAAGGGGAGGAAAAGACCATGAGCACGACGAAGACGAATACGGGACTGGGTCGCCGGCGCGCGCTGGCGATCGCGGCGGGCGCCGCCGCAGGCAGCACCCTCGCCGCACCGGCGATCGCCCAGGCGGGCAAGCGCCAGGTGATGATCTGGTCGCATTTCGTGGGCACGAATTTCGAGATCTTCAGCCGCCTGATGACCGAGTTCAACCAGGCGAACCCGGATGTCGAGGTCAAGGCGCAGTCGATCGGCCCGCAGGAGATCACGCCGAAATATCTCGCCGCGGTCGCCGCCGGCGCGCCACCCGACATCTTCCACGCCCCCGGCTATGTCCCGCCCGACATGGCGAAGAACAAGGTGCTGGCGCCGCTCGATGCGCTGGTGAAGCTGCATCCGACCTCGCTGCCGAATTTCGACCCGATCACGGTGTTCGATGGCCAGCGCTTCGGCGTGCCCGTGAACGCCGGGCTCGGCGCCATGTGCTACAACACGGAGCTCATGGAGAAGGCCGGCCTGGATCCGAAGAAGGCGCCGGAGACATGGGACGACCTGATCGAGATGGGGCGGCGCGTCACCAACGCGCAGGATGGGCAATGGGGGCTGATGCTCGGTAACCAGGCCGGCATCACGACCGCACAGAACTACTACGCCTTCCTGATCGCGGCCGGTGGCCAGTTGCTGAGCGCCGACGGCAAGTCGACCGCTTTCAATTCCGATGCCGGCCTCGACGCACTGACCTTCATGGCGGACATCGTCAACAAGCACCGCATCGCGCCGCGCAAGATGTACTCCGACGTCCAGGCCTGGTCGGAATGGGCGACGCGCAAGGTCGGCTCGGTGCTGCTCTATCCGGTGTGGACGGCCGGCATCCTGGCCTCGAAGGTCCCGAGCATGACCGCGCCGCCGCCCCGGCGGGTCGGCCGCGGCGCGCATTTCGCCGGCAATTACTGGACCGTCTCCAACGCCAGCAAGAACAAGGAAGCGGCGGCGAAATTCTGCCAATGGTGGGTGCAGCCCGACATCAGCGCACGCTGGGCCGGCGAGAGCGGCGCGATCCCGAATTCCCAGGCCGCGATCGATAGCCCGATCTTCAAGGGCTTCCTGGCCAAGAATCCGCTGGGTCAGGCCTTCATCGACACGATCCCCTTCGCCAAGCCGTTCCCTGGCGTGGTCGGGGTGCCGGCGGTGCTGCAGATCGCCTCGGAGATGATCCAGGCGGTGACGCTTGGCGGCGAGGCGCCGAAAGACGCGATCGCCAAGGCCGCCAACCGCGCCGACCAGGAATTGCGGCGCGCGCAGCGGACCTGACCACGCGTCCCGGTGCCGGGTCTTCCAGCATGGAAGCCCCGGCACCGGCTCTTTTCGGCGATTGCAGGCGGGCGGACCATGACCAGAAGACCGAACATCCTCTTCATCACCTCGGACCAGCAGCGCGGCGACTGCTATGGCTTCGAGGGGCGGCGCGTGAAGACGCCCCATCTCGACGAGATGGCGCGGGCCGGAACGCGCTTCTCGGCGGCGATCACGCCCAATCTCGTCTGCCAGCCCTCGCGCTGCTCGATCCTGACCGGGCTGCTGCCGCTCACGCATGGCGTTTCGGACAACGGCATCGACCTGCCGGAAAGCTATGCCGAACAGGGTTTCGCGCGCACGCTGGCCCGCGGCGGCTATGCCACCGCCGCGATCGGCAAGGCGCATTTCAACACGTCGCATACCTTCGCGCCGACCGGCACGCCCGAATGCCGGGAAAGCAGCGCGAATTACGGCCCCGACTGGTTCGGCCCCTATTGCGGCTTCGACCATGTCGAAATGATGCTGGAGGGCCACAACATGTGGCCGCCGATGGCACCGCCGCGCGGCCAGCATTACGAGCGCTGGTACCATGCCGACGGCCAGGGCGAGGCGCGCACGCGGCTCTACCAGACGAAGCTGCCGCCCCTCAGCGACGCGCACGAGACCTGGAACTCGGCGCTGCCCGTCGCGTGGCACAACTCCACCTGGATCGCCGATCGCACGATCGAGTTCCTGCGCGCCAATCGCGAGGGGCCGTTCTGCGTCTGGGCGTCCTTCCCCGACCCGCACCACCCCTTCGATGCGCCCGAGCCCTGGTGCTACATGCACCATCCCGACGCGGTCGACATTCCCGCGCATCGCGAACTCGACCTCGACCGTCGCCCCTGGTGGCACCGCGCGAGCCTCGAGGGCAAGCCGAAGATGGCCGACGAGCGGTTGCGCCGTTTCCGCGAGAAATCCTCGCGCACGCCGCACCAGTCGGAAGCGCAGCTGCGCACGCTGATCGCGAACTATTACGGCATGATCTCGCTGATCGACCATCAGGTCGGCCGCCTGCGCCTGGCGCTGCGCGATCTCGGCCTCGCCGACGACACGCTGATCGTCTATTCGACCGATCACGGCGACTGGCTCGGCGACCATGGGCTGCTGCTGAAGGGACCGATGGCCTATGAGGGGCTGCTGCGCGTCGGCATGCTCTTCGAGGGGCCCGGCGTGCCCGCCGGCAAGGTCGTCGCCGATCCGGTCTCGACCCTCGACCTGCCGGCGACGTTCTGCGACTACGCGGGCACCGAACTGCCCCGGCCTGTGCATGCGCGCAGCCTGCGCAAGCTCGTCGAGGGCGATGGCGAGACCCGCGACTTCGCGCGCTCGGAATGGGAGCTGCGCGCCTCGCGCTGCGGCGTCGACCTCGCGCTGCGCACGGTGCGCACGAAGCGGCACAAGCTGACGCTGGAGCTCAACACCGGGGCCGGCGAACTCTACGACCTCGTCGAGGATCCCGGCGAGATGGAGAACCGCTTCGGCGATCCGGCCTATGCCGGAGTCAGGCGCGAGCTTTCGGACATGATCGCGAGCCGTCCGGACGATGCCTGTCCGCCGCGCCCGCAGGTGGGGATGGCATGACCAGCGACACGACGCAGCTGCGCGCCGGGGTGATCGGCCTCGGCGCCATGGGCCTGCCGATGGCGGCCAATCTGGCCAAGGCTGGGATCGCGGCGCATGGCTGCGACAGCGATCCCGCGGCGCTGGCGCGCGCGGCAGCGGTTCAAGGCCTCGTCCTTGTCGAGACGCCCGCCGAGATGGCGAAACGCTGCGACGTCGTCTTCACCTGCCTGCCGTCGGTCGAGGCGGTCGAGGCGGTCTATCGCGGGCCGCAGGGGCTGATCGGCGCGGCGCGGCCGGGGCTGGTGACGGCGGAATGCTCGACCATCGATTCGGCGATGGCGCGCGACCTCGCCGCGGCGATGCGCGCGGGCGGCGCCACCCATCTCGAGACGCTGCTGGTCGGACGGCCGCCGGAATCCGCGGCGGCGCAGCTCTATTTCGTGGTCTCCGGCGATGCCGCGGCGCTGCCGCGCGTCACGCCGCTGCTCGCGAAGATGGGCCGCGCCTGGCGCCATGTCGGCGACAACGGCGCCGCCAACACCATCAAGCTGCTGCAGAACGGGCTGGGTTACGTCTATGCGCTGGCGACCGCCGAGGCGCTGGCGATGGCGCATGAGCAGGGCATCGCGGCCGAGGCCCTGATCGACGTCGTGCGCAACGGCGGCGGCATCGGCTGGTCGAAATATTTCGACCTCCACGCCGCCGGCGTCGCCGCCGGGCGCGACGAAGGCTGGGGCCGCCTCTATATCGGCGCCAAGGACACCGAGGCGCTGCGCCGTGAGACCGCAGCCGCCGGCCTCGACCTGCCCCTCTTCGCCGCCGCCGCCGAAGCCTATCGCGACGCCGTCGCCGCCGGCCTCGCCAAGGCCGAATTCACCGCCGTCTCCCGCATGCTCGAGCGCCGCAACGGCAAGCGGTTCTTCGGGGAGGGGTGAGGGAAAACGCCACTGGATCGTCGGCTCCGGATCCGTTAGGTTCCCGCCCCTTCCGACTG
>CAYSUY010000187.1:0-8155 GCA_964434345.1 uncultured Acetobacteraceae bacterium | reverse complement strand
GCGGCCGCGCATCGTCCTGGTCCTCTGCGGCAGCAACGTCGCCTTCGACGACGTCGCGCGCTGGCGCACGCAATTCGGTCTGGGCGGCTGAGCCGCGCCGTCAGGCCGGCGGCCCGCTCCAGGGCCGGGCATGCCCGAAGCCGCCCTGCCAGCCGCAGACCTCGGCCGCGAAGGCGGCGCCGGCGCCGAGCGCATCGGCGAAGGACGCGCCTCGCAGATGCGCGACCAGGAACCCGGCGATGAACCCGTCTCCGGCGCCGAGCGTGTCGACGACGCGCGCCGGCTTCACCGCCTGCGCGCGGGTCTCGGCGCCTGCCCGGCCGATCGCACCCGCGGCGCCGCGCGTCGCCACGGCGATGGCCGCGCCGCGTGCGATGGCGCGCTCCAGCAGCGCATGGCACGCGGCATCGTCGCGCCCCGGGGCGGAGAAGAAGGCGATGTCGACGCGGTCCAGCGTGCGGGCCAGTCGTTCTTCGGTCCATTTCTCGGAATAGTCGTAGGACAGCAGACGCGCGGCATCCGCGATGTCGGCGATCTTGGCGTCGAGATCGGCATTGCAGCTGGTATGGGTCAGATCATGCGCCGCGACATACTCAAGATCGGCCGGCCCGAGGGCGTAGTGCGCGCGCACGCCCGGACGCGATCCCACGAAGCGCCGGTCGCCGTTTTCGTGCGCGATCCGCGCCCGCGCCGTCTCGCCGCCCGCGATCTCGCGCACGCGGGACAGATCGACCCCCTCCGCCGCGAGCGCCGTTCGCAGGATCGCGCCGCCCTCGTCGTCGCCCCAGCAGCCGAGATAGGACGCCTCCGCCCCCAGCCGCCGCGCGAGCGCCGCGACGTTGACGGCGTTTCCGCCCGGGAACTGAAGCCCGGCGGACACGTAGGTGTCGATCGTGTTGTCGCCGAGGCCGAGGATGCGGGGCATGGCGCGCGGACCCGGGGTCAATACCCGCCCTTCCACATGTAGCGCCGCTCGCCGAGCGGCTTGCCGTGGAGGATCGAGAGGTTCGCCGAGATGCGCTTGAGCGCCGCCTGCAGCGCATAGGGCGCCAGGAGCGGTCGGATCTCCGGCGCGATCCCGGACATCGCCAGGTCCTTCGAATCGTAGACGAAGACGCGGTCGCTCTGCCGCGTGCAGAAGCGCAGCGCACGCTCCATCAGCGGCCGGCTCGGATCCTCGCCCAGGATCAGGATCAGCGGCGTCCCGCGTTCGACGATCTCGAAAGGCCCATGGAAGAACTCGGCGGCGTCGACGGGATAGGCGTGCAGCCAGAGCATCTCCATGAGGATGCAGACGCCGAAGACATAGGCGTTCGTGAAGCACGGCCCCGAGGCGAGGAGATAGATGTGGCGGTCGTCGCGCAGCGCGAGCGCCGCGTCGATCCCCCGCCGGTCGGCGGTGGCGGCGGCATCGGCGACCGCCTCCGGCAAGGCCCGCAGCGAGGCCAGCAGCGCCCCGGCATGCGGCCAGCCATCGCGCCCCGCGAGCAATCCGCCGACCAGCGCCTGCGCGATCATCGCCATGCCAAGGAAGGATTCGGGTGTCTCGCCGATCAGGAAGCGATGCTGGACGGCCACCGCGAGCGGGGTGGCGGCCGATTGCGTGATGCCGACCGTGATGCAGTCGCGGCCGCGCAGGAACTCCGCCGCGGCCACCGTCTCCGGCGTGGTGCCGGATTTGGAGCCGAGGATCACGAGCGTACGCGAATCCAGCCGGGGCGGATCCTGCGCGACGAACTCCGCCGGGAAATGACGTCGCACCTCGAGCGTCGGACTGAAATGCTCGATCCAGTAGTGCAGCCCGCGCATCGCGCGGTTCGGCGAACCGCAGGCGAGGAAGATCACGCGATCGATGCGCGGCCCGATCTCCCGGCCGAACGCCATCGCGCCGTCCAGCGCGGCGATCGACGGCGCGAGTTCGGCGACGAGTTGGGCGCGATCGAAGACGGCCGGGACGAAGCCGCCCGGCGCGGGGGACGTCATGATGCGATCCTCCAGGAGCGAAGACGCGGCGAGGATAGCAGGCGGCCGCGCCACGCGGGCAGCGGCGCGTTCAGCGCAGCAGGGGCGCGTATTCGTCGAGAATGGACTCGAAGGCGGCGGCGAAGCCGTCGAGTTCGGCCGGCCCATGCGGCAACGACAGCACCAGCATCCCGCGGAAGGTCATGTAGTAGCCGCGGGCGAGCATCTCGAGCTGGAGGAGCTTGAGCCAGTCCTTCGAGGCGCTCGCCAGGTCGGCGGGGCTGCGCACCGGACCGCGCACGAAATGCACGTTCATCATCGAACCGCGCCCGGAGACATGCACCGCGAGATCGCGCGCCGCGATCGCGTCGTTCATCCGCGCGCGCAGCGCATCTCCCCGCGCGTTGAAGGCGATCAGCCGCTCCGGGGTCAGGACCTGCGTCAGCCCCGCGACGCCCGCCGCCATGGTCAGCACGTTGTTGTTGAACGTGCCCGCATGGCCGAGCGCATCGGGCCGCGACGGATCGAAACGCTCCATGATGCGCGCCGCGCCGCCGAAGGCCCCGAAGCTGAGACCCCCGCCGAGATACTTCCCGAGCGTGAGGAGGTCCGGGACGATGCCCAGCGCGCCGTGCAGCCCCGACGGCGCGAGCCGCGAGGTCATCACCTCGTCGAAGATCAGCAGCGCGCCGGCCGCGCGGGTCTCCTCGCGCAGCATGGCCAGGAACTCCACCGAGGCCGGGATGCAGCCGCCGCCACCGAGCATCGGCTCCAGGATGACGCAGGCGAGATCGGCGGCATTGGCGCGGATGGCGGCGCGTGCCGCCGCAACGTCGTTGTAGGGAACGACGACGAAGGGGAAGGGCGCATTGAGCGGCGACCCGTTGCCCGAGAAGATGAACACGCCGCCGTGATAGCCGCCCTGCATCACCATCACCTTGCTGCGGCCGGTGAAGACGCGGGCGACGCTGACCGCCATCAGATTGGCCTCGGTGCCCGAGTTGGTGAAGCGCACCAGTTCGAGCGCCGGGAACCGATCGACGATCAGTTCGGCGAGCCGCGCCTCGTAGCGATTGGGCGCGCCCAGGACGATCCCGTCATCGAGCGCGGCCTTCACCGCCGCGACGATCGCTGGCTCGGAGTGGCCGTAGAGCCCGGCCGTATATTCGGCGACGAAATCGGCGTAGCGGTTGCCGTCGATGTCCCAGACATGGCAACCCTCGCCGCGGGCAATCGCGACCGGAAACGGCGGATAGTAGATCACGGTGCGCGTATTGCCGCCGGGCATCACCCGGCCGGCGTCGCGATGGCGACGCGCGCTGTGCGGATGGGCGTCGACGAAGCGGCGCTCGGCCTCGGCGAGGGCGGTGCCGAGATCCAGGTTGCGTTGGGATGCCATCGGTTCTTCTCCCTGCCACGGAAACGCGTCGACCGACGCTAGCGCCCGGCCGCAGGTCCCGGCAACGCCGGAGCGATCCGGCGCCACCGCGTTTTGGCCTTGGCCGCGGCGCGCACGCGGGCTAAGGCGGTCGACGCACGCGTAACGCCGCGATCCGGGGATCGCGGCCGCGATGGATGAGGGGACGCGACATGAAATTCCTGAGCTTCCAGTCTGGCAAGACCGCGAGCTACGGCGCGGTCGTCGGCGACGGCGTCGTCGATCTGGGCAAGCGCCTGGGCAAGACCTATCCGACGCTGCGCGCGGCGCTCGCCGACGGCGCGCTGGCGGAACTGACGAAGGTCGCCAAATCCGCGCGCAAGACCGATCTGCCGTTGAAGAAGATCAAGTACCTGCCGGTGATCCCCGATGCGCGGAAGATCATCTGCGTCGGTCTGAACTACAAGGACCACCGGGCCGAGACCAAGAACACCGCGACCGAGAATCCGACGCTGTTCCTGCGCATGCAGGCGAGCCAGATCGGCCACAACCAGCCGATGATCAAGCCGAAGGAGAGCGAGAAGCTGGACTGGGAAGGCGAACTGGCGGTCATCATCGGACGCGGCGGTCGCCGCATCGCGCGCGAGAAGGCGATGGGCCATATCGCCGGCTATGCCTGCTACCATGACGGCTCGGTGCGCGACTTCCAGCGGCACACGACCCAGTTCACGCCGGGCAAGAACTTCGCCGGCACCGGCGGCTTCGGCCCGTGGATGGTGACCAAGGACGAGGTCGGCGACATCACCAAGCAGACCCTGACGACGCGCGTGAACGGCGTGGTCAAGCAGCAGGCCGGCATCGACCTGCTGATCTTCGACATCCCCTCGCTGATCGCCTACATCTCGACCTTCGTCCCGCTCGAGGGCGGCGACGTGATCGTCACCGGCACGCCCGGCGGCGTCGGCGCCGCGCGCACCCCGCCGGAGTTCATGAAGCCCGGCGACGTCGCCGAGATCGAGATCACCGGCGTCGGCACGCTGCGCAACGTCGTCAAGGAAGGGTGATCCGGCGCCCGCGGGGAGACACCCCCGGGCAACGCGCTGCGCGCCCCGGCGCGCGGCGCGTCAGCCGCCGCCGGGGACGGCGTCCGGCAATCCGCTCTCGAGCTTGCGTTCGAGCTGCGGCTTGAGATCCGGCTCAGGCTTGGCGCCGAGGGCGCGCTGCCATTGGTAGCGCGCCTCGAGGCGCCGGCCGACACGCCAGTAGGCGTCGCCGAGGTGGTCGAGGATCACCGCCTCCTGAGGCAGCAATTCGACCGCCCGCTCCAGCAACGGCACCGCCTGCGCGTGGCGACCGAGCTTGTAGAGCGCCCAGGCGAGCGAATCGATGATGTGGCCGCTGTTCGGCCGCAGCTCGACCGCCCGCTGCAGCATCGCGAGCGCACGGTCGTAATGCTCGGACATGCCGCGATCGACCCAGGAATAGGCGAGGTAGTTCAGCACGTCGGGCTGCTCGGGCATCAGCTCGAGCGCGCGCTTGAAATCGGCCTCGGCGCAGGGCCAGCGATCGGAGCGCTCGCACGCGATGCCGCGGGCATAGAACAGCAGCCAGTGACGGCGTTCCGGGGATGCCACGCGCGCGATGGCACGGTCATAGGCCGCGACCGCCTCGCGATGCCGCTCCTTCATGCGCAGCAGGCCACCGAGGCTTGCGAGGGGCTCGGTGCGGTCGGGCCGCTCCGCGGCCATGGCCTCGAGCATCGCGATCGCCTCGTCGAGGCGGTCGAGCTGGTTCAGGTTCTCGGCGATGCGCAGCCGGGCCGCCCAGTGGAGCGCCGTATCCGGCGGGATGCGCGCGAAGGCCGCGTTCGCGTCCGCGTAGCGCTTCTGCTGCTCCAGGATGTCGCCGACCATGAGCTGCGCCGACGCGTCCTCGGGCATCAGCGCGGCCGCGAGCCTGGCGTAGGGCATGGCGAAGAAGCCGTCGCCGTCGCCGCGCACCGCGCTGGCGACGTCGAAGAGCGCGGCACCGAAGCCGGCCCGCGCGTCGGGCATCGCCGGACGCCGGTCGGACGTCGCGAGCCGGCGCGCCAGCATGTCGAAGGCGATGGACTCGCGATCATTCGCGCGCGCGGCATCGAGCATCTCGCGCGCCTCGGCATCGCGGCCACGCGACAGGAGGAAGGCGGCGAGCGCCTCGGCGACACGCGGCGTCGCCTGCCCCTGGGGTCCAAGGACGCGGCGCAGCGCAGCCTCCGCCTCCTCGAAGCGGCCCATCTTCTCGAGCATCAGGCCACGATGGAAATCGACGATCGCCGCGAGATCGGCGATCTCGGCGAGCGGCTTGAGGTGGTCGAGCGCGGTGTCGGTGCCGCGCGCGGTGTCGATCCACGCCCGCAGCAGCGGCACCAGCAGACGGTTGACGCCCTGGAGCGGGATCTCGGCCAGGACCCGGCGCGCGTCGTCCCAGGCGAGGCGGGAGACCGCGTCGACCGCCAGCGTCAGGCTGGCGGTCGGATTGGCGGGCGAGCGCTCGGCGATCCGGGCAGCGGCGGCGGCCGCGGCGGAGAAATCGCCGGCCGCGAGGCGCGAGGCGTGCACGCGCTGCAGGATCTCGAAATTCGCCGGCTCGCCGGCCAGCGCCGCTTCGAAGAACCGGGCCGCCGCGACGGGATCGCGCTGCCGCTCGGCGTAGCGTCCGGCGAGATAATTTCCGATCGCGCTGCGCGAGGTCTCGAGCGGCTGGGCCGGGACGGGGAGCGGCGCGAGGATGGCGCCGGTCAACGCGATCGCCAGGGCGGCGACGGCGGCGACCGGGCGCTTCGGCGCCTTCGGGGGGGCTGGCACGGGCATCACGCGTGCAAGATAGCGCGCAACGTGCCGGCGGGCAGCCTCACATATTCGGATAATTCGGTCCGCCGCCGCCTTCCGGAACGGTCCAGTCGATGTTCTGGGTCGGATCCTTGATGTCGCAGGTCTTGCAGTGGACGCAGTTCTGCGCGTTGATCTGCAGGCGCGGCGCCGATCCGTCCGGCGCGCGCACGATCTCGTAGACCCCGGCCGGGCAGTAGCGCTGCTCCGGCGCATCGTAGAGAGCGAGGTTATGGGCGACCGGCACCGCCGCGTCGCGCAGCCGCAGATGCGCGGGCTGGTTTTCCTCGTGGTTCGTGGCCGACAGGAACACCGAGGACAGGCGATCGAAGGATACGCGCCCGTCGGGCTTCGGATAGGCGATCGGCAGCGACGCGGCGAGCGGGCGCAGCGAGTCGTGGTCCGGATGGTGCCGGAATGTCCAGGGCGCCTTGCCGCGGAACACGTAGGTATCCAGCGCGGCATGGGCGAGCCCGACATAGAGCCCTTTCTGGAAGGCGGGGCGGATATTGCGCACCGCGCGCAGCTCCTCCCACACCCAGGACGCGCGCAGCGCCGCCGGGTAGGCGTCGAGCGTGCCGACCGGTCCCTCGGCGGCGAGGGCGTCGAAGGCGGCGTCGGCGCAGAGCATGCCCGACTTCATCGCCGTGTGGCTGCCCTTGATCTTGGGCACGTTCACGAACCCGGCCGAACAGCCGATGATCGCGCCACCCGGAAAGACCAGTTTCGGGATCGACTGGAATCCGCCCTCGTTGATCGCGCGTGCGCCATAGGCGATGCGCCGGCCGCCCTCGAAGACGCCGCGGATGGCGGGATGCGTCTTGAAGCGCTGGAACTCCTCGAAGGGCGACAGATGCGGGTTGCGGTAGTCCAGCCCGGTGACGAAGCCGACCGCGACCTGATTGTTCTCGAGGTGATACAGGAACGAGCCGCCATAGGTCTCCCAGTCGAGCGGCCAGCCGATGGTATGGGTGATCCGGCCCTGGTGATGCTTCGCCGGATCGACCTCCCACAATTCCTTGATGCCGAGGCCGAAGGTCTGCGGCTGGACCCCCTCGCGCAAGCCGAAGCGCTCGAACAGCGTCTTGGCAAGCGAGCCGCGCACGCCTTCCGCGAAGATCGTCGCCCGGCCATGGAGTTCGACGCCGGGCTGATGGCTGGCGGTCGGCGCGCCGTCCTTGCCGATCCCCATGTCGCCGGTCGCCACGCCGGCGACCCGACCGCCCTCGTCGTAGAGCACCTCGGCGGCGGCGAAGCCCGCGAAGATCTCGACCCCGAGCGCCTCGGCCTGCTGGCCGAGCCAGCGACAGAGATTGCCGAGGCTGATGATGTAGTTGCCGTGGTTGTTCATCTGCGGCGGGGTCGGCAGCCGGATCGCGCGCCGGGCCGTCAGGTACAAGAACCGGTCCTCGCCCGCCGGGGTGTTGAGCGGCGCGCCCTTGTCGCGCCAGTCAGGGATCAACTCGTCCAGCGCGCGCGTCTCGAAGACGGCGCCGGACAGGATATGTGCGCCGACCTCCGAGCCCTTCTCGAGGACGCAGACCGAGAGGTCGCGTCCCGCCTCGATCGCGCGTTGCCGCAACCGGATCGCGGCCGCAAGGTCGGCCGGGCCTGCGCCCACGATAACGACATCGTAGTCCATGCGTTCGCGTGACATGCCGGAGACTCGCCATCGGGAAACGGAGACCGTCATATAGGGCAACCTCCCCGCCCCATGCTACGGTCGAACCATGCCGAACGATCTCGCCGCCCTGTCCTGGCTTGTCGAAATGGGCGCCGACGAGGCGATCGCACCCCGGCCGGTCGACCGCTTCGCGCCCCGGCCACAGACCCGCCCCGCTGCCGCAGCCGCGACCGTGACCGCTCCCGAACGCCGTCCCCCGGAACATGCACCGCGCGACGACGCGCCGGCGGCGGCGCCGACGCCCAGCGCCCAGGCCGCCGC
>CAYSUY010000186.1:0-8202 GCA_964434345.1 uncultured Acetobacteraceae bacterium | reverse complement strand
CGCGCCGACCGTGACCGCGCCGACCGCAGCCGCGCCCCCTACGGCCTTACCTCCGCCCACGGCCGCGCAGGTACCACGCGCCCCGGCTGGTTCGGCGACGCCGCCACCGCCCCCCGCGCCGGCTCCGGCGGCTGTACCCGCCCCGGCTCCGCAGGTTCAGGCATCCGTGCCCGGCCGTGCCGATGCGGCTGCCGCGAGCGCGCGCCTCGGCTTCGCGAACGACAGCGCGGAATTGCCTGCCGAGGCCCGCGCGCAACTGCGCGGCGTCATCGACCAGCTGCGCCGCGGCCAGGATGCGCGGCTGCGGATCGAAGGCTTCGCCAGCGGCGAGGACGCGAACCGCGCCCGCCGGCTGAGCCTGAGCCGCGCGCTCGCGGTCCGCGCCTTCCTGATGGACGAGGGGCTATCCTCGACCCGCATGGACGTCTACGCACGCGGTAGCCAGGCCGAAGGCGGCCCGAGCGACCGCGTCGACCTCAATGTCTTCCGTCGCTAGGGACAGGCTGAACGCATGGCGCGCCCCTATCGCTACCTCGTCCGGATGCTCCTGTTCGTCGCCGCGGTCTGCGGCGTCATTGGTTTCCTGCACGCAGAGCTCATCCAGGCATTCCTGAACGCGCCCGTCCTCAACAGCATCATCGTCTTCGTCCTGCTGCTCGGCATCGCGGAGAATTTTCGCCAGGTCATCATCCTGAACCCCGAAGTCACCTGGATCCGCGGGTTTCAGAGCGATACGCATGTCCCGCGCTCCACCGTCCGCCGCCTGCGCCTTCTGGTCCCGATGGTGGCGATGATCGGCGAGCGGCGCGGCGGGCGGCTGCAACTTTCCGCCAGCGCGACGCGCACCCTGCTCGACGGGATCTCCTCCCGGCTGGAGGAAAGCCGCGACCTGTCGCGCTATCTCATCGGTCTGCTGATCTTCCTCGGGCTGCTCGGGACGTTCTGGGGCCTGCTGGAGACCGTGAGCGCCGTGTCCGGCGTGATCACCAGCCTGAGCGGTTCGACCGACGCATCGACCTTGTTCAACGACCTGCAGGCCGGGCTCAAGGCACCGCTCGCCGGCATGGGTACGGCGTTCGGCACCTCCCTGTTCGGGCTCGCCGGGTCGCTCGTGATCGGATTCCTCGACCTGCAATCCGGGCAGGCCCAGAACCGCTTCTTCAACGATCTCGAGGAATGGCTCTCCGGCCTCACCCGCCTCGGCAGCGGCGGACCGGTGGGCGACGGCGACCAGTCCGTCCCCGCCTATATCCAGGCCCTGCTCGAGCAGACCGCGGACAATCTGGAGAACTTCCAGCGCACGGTGCAGCAATCCGAACAGGGGCGGCAGAGCGCAAACGCCGCGCTCGTCACCCTCGGCGAACGCCTGTCGCAACTCACCGAGCAGATGCGCGCCCAGCAACAGATGATCACCCGGATCACCGACACCCAGTCCAGCGTCGGCCCGTCGCTCGAACGCTTGGTCGACACCCTGGCTCGTTCGCAGCAGACGCCGCCCGCCGCCGGCGGCGACGAGGCGATGCGGGCCGCGCTCAAGGGCATCGAAACCCTCCTCGCCCGCCTGATCGACGAGACGCAGGCGGGACGTGCGCAATTCACGCAGGATATCCGCAACGAGTTCCGCCTTCTCGCGCGGACGATCGCTGCGCTTGCCGACGACCAGCGCTGAGCGGGGACAGCGGCCTTGAGCGGGCAGACCCGACACCGCCGCCGCGCCGGACTCGACATCTGGCCCGGCTTCGTCGATGCGCTCGCGACGCTCGTGATGGTCATCGTCTTCGTGCTGATGATCTTCACGGTCTTCCAGTTTCACCTGAAGGATCTCATCACCGGCCGCGACCTCGCGCTGGAGCGGATGTCGCAGCGCATCGGCGCCCTGGCTGACCAGCTGGCCGTGGAACGCCGGAGCGCGTCCGAACTGCGCGACCAACTCGGCCTGCTCAACGCCGACATGGCGGCCTCGGTGAACATCCGCGACCGGCTGCAATCCGAACTCGCCGCCGCGATGAACCGCATCTCCGGACTGGACGCGGAACTGGGCGCCGCCCGCAACCGCGCCGAGGCCCTCGCCCTGCAACTGACCGCGCGCGACGGCGAGGCGAAATCCCTCGCCGACAGGCTGGCCGCGGCGCAGGACGACCTGGCCCTCAGCCGGCGCGAGATCGCCACCCTGCTGCAACGCCTCGCCAGCGCCGAGACCCAGCAGCGCGACGCCGACCGCCGCGCCGCCGCCAGCGAAGCGACCAGCCTCGGCCTGGGACGCCAGCTATCGGATGCCGAGGCGAAGCTCGCCCAGACCGAGGCGCGGCTCGCGACCGCCGAAGCCGCCGCCACCGAACTTGCGCGCCGCCTCGCGGCGATGGAGGCGCGCGCGGTCGCCGGAGAGACCGGCGCAGCCGACTTGGCGCGCCGCCTGTCCGCCGCCGACGCGGCCCTGCGCGACGCCGAAGCGCGCGCGTCCGCAGGCAATGCGCGCGCGACGGAATTGGCGCAACGCCTCGCCGCGACCGAAGCGCGCGCCGCCGCCGGAGAGACGGGTGCCGCCGATCTCGCCCGCCGCCTGGCGACCGCCGATGCCGCCCTGCGCGACGCCGAAGCGCGCGCGACGCTGCAAGCCGCCGCAGCAGCCGAGCTCGCCCGCAAGCTGCAAGCTGCGGAAGCCGCGCTGAAGGCCGGCGAAGGAAAGGTGGCGCTGACGGAGCGCGAGGCGGCCGATCTCGTCCGGCGCCTGGCCGCCGCCGAAAACCGCACGCGCGACGCCGATGCGCGCCTCGCCGACACGATGCGCTCGGTGAGCGCCGACCGGGAAAAGATCGAGGTCCAGCTGCGCGAACTCGACGCGCTACGCGACAATATCCGAACGCTCACCTTGCTGCGCGACCAGCTCGAACGGGATCTCTCGGCGCGCAATGCGGCGCTCGAAGGCGTCCAGGCGTCGCTGGCCGGCGAACGCAAGCTCTCGGCCGACGCGCAGTTCCGCGTCGACCGGCTGACCCGGGAACTCGAAGGATTGCGCCAGCAGCTGGGCCGGCTCGAGACCGCGCTCGACGCCTCCGAAGCGAAATCACGCGAGCAGGAGGTCCAGATCGTCGATCTCGGCCGACGTCTGAACCTCGCCCTGGCGAGCAAGATCGAGGAACTGGCGCGATATCGGTCCGAGTTCTTCGGCCGGCTGCGCGAGGTGCTCGGCGAGCGCGGCGATGTCCGCGTGGTAGGCGACCGTTTCATCTTCGAGACCGAGATCCTGTTCCGCTCGGCGTCGGCCGAACTCGAGCCCGAAGGCCGGCGTCAGATCGAACGCGTCGCCGGGGAACTCGTCCGGCTGTCCGAGACCATCCCCTCCGACATCAACTGGATCCTCCAGGTCGACGGCCATACCGACAAGCGGCCGATCGCCCGCAGCTTCCCGTCGAACTGGGAATTGTCGCATGCCCGCGCGATGTCCGTGGTCCGGGCGATGATTGCTGGCGGTGTCCCGGCCGAACGCCTCGTCGCGGCCGGATATGCCGAGTTCCAGCCTGTGGATCCGCGCGACGACGACGCGGCCTATCGACGCAACCGCCGGATCGAGCTGAAGCTCACCGCGCGGTGAGAAACTGCAGCGCGGCCAGACGGGCGTAGACGCCGCCCGCGCCCCGCAGCGATTCGTGGGATCCCTGCTCGACGATCCGGCCGCCATCGAGCACGAGGATCCTGTCCGCCCGCTGAACGGTCGCGAGGCGGTGCGCCACGACGAGCGTCGTCCGTCCGCGCGACAATCGGTCGAGCGCGATTTGCACCAATCGCTCGCTCTCCGCGTCAAGGGCCGACGTGGCTTCGTCCAGCAGCAGCAGGGCCGGATCGCGCAGCATCGCGCGGGCGATCGCGATCCGCTGCTTCTGGCCGACCGACAGGCGCTGGCCCTTTTCGCCGAGATGGGTCGCGTAGCCATCCGGAAGCCGGGAGATGAACTCGGCTGCCTGGGCCGCCTCGGCGGCGGCGCGTATCTCGCTTGCGCTGGCCCCCGGACGTCCGAAGGCGATATTGGCGGCGACATCGGCCGCGAAGATGGCCGGCTCCTGAGGCACCAGCGCGATCCGCGCCCGCAGCACGGCCGGATCACATGCGGCGACATCGACCCCGTCGAAGAGGACGCGGCCGTCCTGCGGATCGCGAAAGCGCATCGCGAGATTCAGCACCGTCGATTTCCCGGCACCCGAGGGCCCGACCAGCGCCACCGTCTCTCCTGGCTCGATCGCGAAATCGAGGCCGTCGAGGGCCGGAGTGGCCGGGCGGGAGGGATAGGCGAAGCGCACCCGATCGAAACGAAGCGCGCCGCGCGCGGGCGTGGGCAACGGCAAGGGCGGATCGGCAACGCGAAGGTCTGGACGTGTGTCGAGCAGCTCGAAGAGCCGTTCCGCAGCTCCCGCGGCGCGCTGCAGATCGCCGAGAAACTCGCTGATCGACCCGACCGAACCGGCGACGACGACGGCGTAGAAGACGAAGGCCGAGAGTTGCCCTGCCGAAATGCGCCCGGCGATCATGTCGTGGCCGCCGATCCACAGCACGGCACCGATCGCCCCGAAGACCAGCAGGATGACCATTCCCGCGAGGCCGGCGCGGGCCCGATTGCGCGCCTGGGACGCCGCGACCGACGCCTCGACGCGCGCCGCGAACCCGGCGCGGCGATCGGCCTCACGACAGAAGGCCTGCACCGTCGCGATCGCGTTGAACGTCTCCTCGACCTCGGCCCCGGTATCGGCAAGCCGATCCTGGCTGGCCCGCGACAAGGCACGCACGCGTCGCCCGAAGAACACGATCGGCACGACGACACAGGGCAGGACGGCGAAGGTGACCAGCGTGAGCCGCGGCGAGGCGACCGCCATCATCGTGGTGCCACCGGCGACGAGCAGGACGTTACGCAGCGCCATCGACACCGACGACCCGATCACCGTCTGGATCAGGGTGGTGTCCGCGACGAGGCGCGAGATGATGTCGCCGACGCGGCTGGTCTCGAAGAAGCCGGGCGACAGCCCGATCACATGATCGAAAACGCTGCGGCGGAGATCCGCGGCGACACGCTCGCCGATCCAGGCGACCAGATGCGCACGTGCCGCAGTCGCGGCGGCAAGCAATGCCACGATGCCCAGCATCGCGAGCAACGCCTCGTCGAGCCTGTCCCGTGTCCCGGTGGCGAACCCAGTGTCGACCATCCAGCGCAGGCCGCTGCCGAAGGCAAGCACGGCCGCCGATGCCGCGCTGAGCGCCAGCACGGCGCCGGTCACCTGAAGGCGATAGGGCGCCGCGTATCCGAGCAGTCGTCTCAAAACCCGCGGATCGGCGCGATCGCGCCGCGCGGACGCCGGATCCCGATCCATCCCCCCGGCCATCGTTCGCTCCGTCAGCCCAGATCGACCCGGGTGCCTGTCCTGGCCTCTATATCCGCGGCAAGCCGGACGGCAAGACTGTCCGGACCCCGCGTCGATACCCAGTCATCCCCCCGGCGAGCGAAATGGGTCGCGCCGGAGACAGGGCTCGACAGCCAGAGTTCCCGGCTTGGTGCATGTTTGTTGAGGACGAATTGGCCGCCGTCCTCGCAGATGATGGTCAGGATACCCCCCCGCAATTCGACATCGGCCCCGTCGGAGAGCGCGTCCTCCAACCGCTCGGCGATCATCGCCAGCGTCTGGCCTGCCAGGGTCTCGAAGGCGCGCTCATCCATGTCTTCGCATCCGTCTACGGTCGCTGATCCGGGCCGCTTTACCATGCGGCGCGCCCGCCATGCGATACCAGGTTGCGACAACGGCTTGATTCGGCGGGGCGGCTTGGCTATACGCCAGCGTCCCTTTCGAGGCCCATATCCGGGCCGCGCCCTGGAGTGTCAGCGATGAAGCCGAACATCCATCCCGCCTATCATGACATCAACGTGGTTATGACGGACGGAACGCAGTTCACGACCCGCTCCACCTATGGGAAGCCGGGCGACGTGCTTCGTCTCGACATCGACCCCAAGACCCACCCGGCCTGGACGGGTCAGCACCGCGAGATCAAGTCGGGCGGTCAGGTGTCGAAGTTCAACAAGCGCTTCGCCAATCTGGGCGTCAAGAAGACCTGATCGCGTGCGCATACCGGCGCCGCCTTCGGGCGGCGTCGTTGATCTGAGGGCGCCCTTGCGGCGCCCTTCGCTTTTTCGGTCGCGCCCGACGGCGCCACCGCCTGCGTCAGCACGTCGCGCCTTGAAAGCGCACGGGCGATCCCCATCTGCGCGTCGTGACGGGACGGTCGCCCTCGCGGGGCCGCTCCCGGAACGAACAGGCACGCTGGCCATGGCCCGATCCCGGGCATGGCGGGTGCCCGGAACCTCGCTTCCTCAAGGAGGATCTCATGAACAGCCTCGATTTCTCGCCCCTCTTCCGCAATGCCATCGGCTTCGACCGCGTCAGTCGGCTGATCGACTCGGCCCTGACCGGCACTGACCAGAGCGCGGGCTACCCGCCCTACAACATCGAAAGGACCGCCGACGACAGCTATCGCCTGACCATGGCGGTGGCCGGTTTCGGTCCCGAGGACATCTCGATCACGCAGCACGAGAACGCGCTCATCGTGACCGGCCGTGTGCGTCAGCCCGACGAACAGCGCCAGTTCCTCTACCGCGGCATCGCGGGCCGCGCCTTCGAGCGGCGCTTCCAGCTGGCCGACTTCATCAAGGTCGGCGGGGCCGAGCTGGTCAACGGCCTCCTCCATGTCGACCTCGTCCGCGAGGTGCCGGAGTCGATGAAGCCGCGCCAGATCAAGATCGCCGCCGGCAAGGCGCAGACGATCGAGGCCCAGCAGGCTGCCTGATCCGGCACGTCACCGCCTGCCAGACACAAGCCGCCGGGATCGCAAGATCCCGGCGGTTCGCTTTTTGGAAGGCGGATTCTGGAGGCTTGACGCGGCGCGGCGGTCGGGCGCCTCCTGTCGTCATGACACAGACGGATTTCGATCTCGCCGCCAGCGCCGACTGGATCGCCGCGCGGCGCCTCGCCGGTCGCTCGATCGCCGACCTGCCGGCCGCCTTCAAGCCCGGCGACGACGCCACCGCCTATGCCCTGCAGGCGGCGCTGCGCGATCGCCTCGCGCCGCGCTTCGGCCCGTCGATTGGCTGGAAGGTCGGCGCGACGACCCAGGCCATGCAGGGACTGCTCAATGTTCCCGCGCCGTGTGCAGGCGAGATGCACCGCGCCGGACTGACCCATGGCCATGCGCGCTTTGCGCATGCGTCGTTCTGCCGGGTCGGCGTGGAATGCGAGATCGCTATGGAACTCGCGACGCCGCTCGGCGGCGATGCGACGGTCGATGCCGCGATGGCCGCGGCGGCGGTCGGCCGGATCTTCCCGGCCGCCGAGATCGTCGACGACCGCTACGGGGATTTCCGCAATTTCGGGGTCGGCGCGCTCGTCGCGGATTTCTTCTTCCACCATGGGGTCGTGCTGGGTGCACCCGTCGACGGATGGCGTGGCCTCGACCTCGCGGCGGCGACCGGGACCACCCGCGCGAATGGCGTGGCGAAGGTGACCGGCCGCGGCGCCGACGTGCTCGGGCATCCCATGCGCTCGCTGGCCTGGCTTGCCAATCGCCTCGGCACGCTGGGCCGCCGCCTCGAACCCGGGGAGATCGTGATGACCGGCAGCCTGCCACTGCCCTACTGGGCGCAGGCGGGCGACAGGGTCGAGATCGAGATCTCAGGCCTCGGCGCGGTCCGCGTGGATTTCGACTAGCGCGTCAGCGCCGGAGGTACGACCGCCGGTGACATGAACCACGCACCGAGAATGAGGGCGAGACGCTGGTCCGCGCTTCTGTCGGCACAGCCCCTGCGCTAGGTCGCCGCGACTTGCAGTCGCTCGAGCGCGGCCCTGATGCCCGGCGGAATGGGGGTCGGCCGACCGGTCTCCCGGTCGACGAAGACATGCACGAAATGCCCGTCGGCGCGGGCTATCTCCTCGCCGTCGCCGAACAGCGCCAGTTCGTAGCGCACGGACGAGGTGCCGAGATGACCGACCCGCATACAGGCGATCACCGGCTCGGGATAGGCGAAGGGCTTGTGGAAGCGACAGGACGTCTCCGCGGCATAACCGATCGCCGCGCCGCGATGGATGTCGAGCCCGCCCTCCTCGATCAGCCAGCGATTCACCAGCGTGTCGAAATAGCTGTAGTAGACGACGTTGTTGACGTGCCCGTAGG
>CAYSUY010000185.1:0-8262 GCA_964434345.1 uncultured Acetobacteraceae bacterium | reverse complement strand
GGCCGACGCGGTCGCGCGGCGCCTCGGTCTGACCTTCGTCGATCGCGTCGCGCTCGCCGCATTCGAGGCGCAGGCCGATCGACGCACGCTCTTCAAGTTCGATGTCCGAGACCCGCGGGAATACGAGAGCGGGCATCTGCCCGGGTTCCGCTCCGCTCCGGGGGGACAGTTGGTCCAGGCGACCGATCGCTATGTCGGCACGCGCGGCGCGCGCATCGTGCTTGCCTGCGACACCGGCACACGGGCGATCATGACGGCATCCTGGCTGCACCGTCTGGGCTGGGAGGTGCATGTCCTCGATCGCGCGCTCGACGGCCAGGATCTGGTCGTCGGTCCGGAGCCCCTCCATGTGAGCGGCCTGGGCGGCGTGGCGTGCGTACATGTCGATCCCGCCGGATTGCGCGACCTGCTCGACACGGGGCGCGCCGTCGTGGTCGATCTCGATACAAGCCTCGCCTATCGGGATGGCCATGTCCCCGGTGCGATCTGGGCGATACGCGGTCGGCTCGATCGCGCACTCCCGCGCTTGCCCGCCGATCTTATCGTCGTGCTGACCTCCTCCGATGGCGTGCTTGCGCGCCTGGCCGCGTCAGAACTGCCGGACCGCGAGACGCGCGTGCTGCGCGGCGGCACGCGGGCGTGGCAGGCCGCCGGGCTGCCGATGGAAAGCGGTACCACCGGGCTCGCCGATGCGACGATCGATGTCTGGTACCGGCCTTATGACCGGCAGGCCGGCATCGAGCAGGCGATGAAGGGCTACCTGGACTGGGAGGTCGATCTCGTCGCGCAGGTCGAGCGCGACGGCGACACGCGCTTTCGTCTGTGAGCGTCGCGGGCGGCGCTCAGACCTCGTAGGGCTTCAGGAAGGCGGAGGCGCGCTCGATCGCGGCGAGTCCGAACGGCGTCGGCGACTGGAAGGGTTGCCGCCCATGGATCTCCGCGATGCCGAGGCGGCGGGCGACGATCCGCTTGCCGTAGCAGAGGAAGTTCTCGATCGTCGTCATCAGCAGCGTGATCAGGGGCAGGATCTCGCGATAGAGGCGCTCGGCCTCGGCCTCGGCCTCGGGCGTACCCAGGCGCATGAGATCGTAGATCCGCAGCTGGACATCGAAGCATTCCGGCGCGGGAACCATGCCCGCGCACCCGGCGCGCAGATTGTCGGTGAGTTCGAGGCCGGCGCGGCCATTGAAGATGTCGAAGACCCCTTGCGTCTCCTCGATCAGGCGCTGGATGCCGATCACCGGACCCTCGCCCTTCAGCAGCGCGACGTTGGGATGGTTGCGGTTGAGCGTGATCAACCCGGCGTTGGACAGAGACACGGCGATCAGGCCGGCGGCATTCTGGACCGCGAGCGGGAGTTCGCATTTCTCGGCGACGGCGCCGAAGAAGCGCACATACTCGATTTCGGGCAGGCCGGGCGCGGGCGGCGGCTGGAGGATCACCCAGGATGCGCCGGCTGATTTAGCGGCAGCCGCGAATTCGATCTGTCCCGCGACCGACGGCTCGGCGATGGTGACGGCGAGCGGGATCCGGCCGCGCAGATCCTCCGCCGCCCAGTCGAGCACCTGCCGGCGCTCATGCGTCTGCAGCTTGTAGGTCTCGGTGGCGAGGCCGAGCACCGCGAGCCCGTGTGCGCCATGGCGCACGCAGGCCTCGACCTGCGCGCGCATCGCGCCGCGATCGAGTTGCCCTTGTGCGTCGAAGAACGCGTAGAGGATCGGATAGATGCCGTGGAAGCCGGTCGCCATGATGCCCTCCCCGAAGCTGCGCCGCGGACCCTAGATCATGAGCCGCGCCGACAGAAGCGCTGATCACGCGCGGTCGAGGCCTGGCGTGACGCTCAACCCGGGATCTCGCCATCCGCGTGGTACTGGCCGATCGCGGGATCCAGGAACACGTTGTTCGCCTCACGCTGCCGCGCCGCCGCCTCGTCGTAGAGGAAGGGCAGGAAGACGAAGCGCCGGCCCCAGGTCACCGGTCGCACCGTATGCAGGAGCGAGCACGAGAAGACGATCGCGAGGCCGGTGGTCGAGCGGTAGCGGCGCGGACCGAATTCCGGAAACACCAATTCACCGCCCTCGTAATCCTCGTTGAGGCCGATCGAGACCGCAAAGCGGCGATGTGCGGTGCCCTTGGTCGTGTTGTCGCGATGCGGGCGGAAATGGCCGCTGGTGTCGGCGTCATAACAGCCGACCAGGAAGCGCTCCATGCGCGTCACCTCGAACTGGTGCGCCTTGCGGATCTCGGGCACGACGCGCCGTCGTACGCGCTGGCGCGCCGCGTCTATCAGATCCTGGTCCTTGAGCAGATGGTCGCTCCGGCGCTTGTGGCCGTGATCGGTGACCGAGACCGTGCGTCCCTCGCGCTCGCGCATGAAGCCGGAATCCTCTCCGCCATGCGCCGCGTAGGTCTCGACGAGGCGCGCGCAGAACGCGGGTTCGAAGACGCCGGGCAGGACCAGAACGGGCGCCGCAGTTTCGATGCCGGCGTAGCGCTCCACCGGTGGCAGTCCGGCGAGGATGGCCGCGATCTCGCCGCATCCGCCATCGGATCCTGCGATGGGAACGACCGCATGGACGCGCAGCATGGGATCCAGCACCACCCATTTGCGGATCGCCTCCACGGGACCCTTGCCCCGCTCGATCGGGACGACCCCATAGGCCTCGCTCGCGCGGCCATCGAAATCCCAGATGAAGCGGATGCCCGGCAGGTTCTGGACGACGCGCCGTTGTGCCTCGTCGGCGGGATCGACGGAGATCCCGAAGAACGACGCGAACGCGTCGTCGAATCTCTCCCGCAACGCGTCGACCGCGCGCAGCGCCGCGCGACTCGTCGGCTCGTTCGCCGTGGCGAAGAAGCACAGCACGAGCCAGCGCCCCGCCGCAGTGTCGAAATGATAGCGCTCGTTGCTGGTCGAACGCTGCACGAACCAGGGCGCCGGATCGCCGGGAAGAATCGTCCGGTAGGCGGCATTGTCCGTCATCGTCGGCATGGTCGCGGAGGTCCCGTGTCGTGACAGTCGGATCCCAGCTTGGACGCCGCCCTGGCGTCAAGAGGGCGCGGATGGCGGGTCCGGACGATTGAGGCCGGCGACGCGGCGCAATGTCCGTCCGAGGACGCGTTCGAGGTCATCGATGCTGCTGAAGGCGGCGGGCACGAAGACGAGCGACAGCAGGGTCGAGACCACGAGCCCGCCGATCACCGCGATCGCCATCGGCGCGCGGAATTCGCCGCCATCGCCGAGCGCCAGGGCGCTCGGGAACATGCCCGCGACCATCGCGATCGTGGTCATGACGATCGGTCGCGCGCGCTTGCGGCCCGCGTCGATGATGGCGATGTCGCGCGCCACGCCGCGCGCCATGGCCTCCACCGCGAAATCGACGAGCAGAATGGCGTTCTTGGTGACGATACCCATCAGCATCAGGATGCCGATCACGACCGGCATGCTCATGGCGTTGCCGGTCGCGAGCAGCCCGATGATGACGCCTCCGATCGACAGCGGCAGCGACGGCAGGATGGTGGGCGGCTGCAGGAAGCCCCGGAGCAGGAGGACCATGGCGCCGTAGACCGTCATGAGCCCGGCCCCCATCGCGAAGGCGAAGCCCGCGAAGACCTCGCCCATGACCTCCGCGTCGCCGGACTGGCGCAGGCTCACTCCGGCGGGCAAGGCGCGCGCGGCAGGGGTGGCGTAGACGGATCCGATCGCCTCGCCCAGCGCATCGGTTCCGCGCAGGTCTGCTTCGAGTGCGATACGACGCACGCGGTCGTAGCGCTCGATGCTGGTGACGCCGCGGGCGAGCGACAGGTCGGCGATGGTCGCAAGCGGAACGGAGCGGCCGTCGCGCGCCGGAAGGCGCAGCGCCTCGATCATGCGCGCATCGCCGCGGGCGCGCTCGTCGAGTTGGACGCGGATCGCCACCAGCCGGTCCCCGACGTCGAATTTCGCGAGATTCGCGCCGCTGTCGCCGATCGTGGCGATGCGCACGGTTTCGGAGATCAGGTCGGTCGCCACGCCGAGCGTCGCGGCGATCTCGGTCTTCGGCACGACGCGCAGCTCCGGCCGATCGAGGGGGACCGTCGAGGTCACGTTCGCGAGCAGGGGCAGGCGGCGCATCTCGGCATAGAGTGCGCGCGCCGCGGTCTCGACCGCGTCCTGATCGTCGCCGGCCACGAGCAGCGACAGGGCGCGCTGTCCGTTGTCCTTGACCGTCCAGAAGCGGATGTCAGGTACGTCGGCGAGCAGCGCCCCAACGGCGACCTCGAGCTGCGCCTGGCTGCGCTTGCGCGCCGATTTGGCGACGTAGTTCACGACGATCGTCGCCTTGCGGATCTCCGCACCGGATCCCAGGACCCGGCCGCCATCGACGAAGACGCTGGCGACCTCCGGCAGGGTGCGCAGCGTCGCGAGGATCCGATCCGAGAGGAGCTGCGTGTCCATGAGCCGCGATCCGGGCGGCAGCTCGATCGCGAAGATGCTCCGCGCCTTGTCCTCGGGCGGCAGGAAACCCGCCGGGAGGAGGCGGGTGCCGGCGATCGAAGCGGCAAACAGCGCCAGGCCGAGCGCCAGCGTCGCGAAGCGATGGCGCATCGACCAGCCGAGCAGCCGGGCATAGGCCTGGAGCAGCGGGCCTTCGTGCTCCGCATGCCGGGCCGGGCGCAGGAAATAGGCCGCCATGAGTGGCGTCAGGAGCCGCGCCACGAGCAGAGAGAACAGGACGGCCGCCGCCACGGTCAGCCCGAACTGCATGAAATACTGACCGGGGATGCCGCCCATGAAGCTCACCGGCGCGAAAACGGCCACGATCGTCAGCGTGATCGCGATCACGGCGAGGCCGATCTCGTCGGCGGCCTCGAGCGCCGCGCGATAGGGCGTCTTGCCCATGCGGATGTGCCGGACGATGTTTTCGACCTCGACGATGGCGTCGTCGACGAGGATGCCGGTGACCAGCGTGACCGCCAGAAGGCTGACGAGGTTGAGCGAAAAGCCAAGCGTGCTCATCGCCCAGAAGGCCGGCAGCGCCGCCAGTGGCAGCGCCACCGCGGAGACCAGCGTCGCGCGCAGGTCGCGCAGGAAGACGAAGACGACGAGCACCGCCAGCGCCGCGCCTTCGACCAGCGCGCGCATCGCGGAGCGGTAATTGCCGAGCGTGTAGCGCACGGTCCCGTCGATCAAAGCGAAGGTGGTGTCGGGATGGGCGCGCCGCAGCGCCTCAAGCTCGGCGTCCACGCGCTCGGTCACCTGCGCGTCGCTGGCGCCGCGCGCGCGGGAGATCGCGAAGGCGACGACCGGGCGCCCGTCGAGTCGCGCGAAGGTGCGCGGCTCGGCGACGCCGTCCTCGATCTGGGCGACGTCGCCGAGGCGCAGCGTGCGCCCGCCGGTGATGGTCAGCTTGGTCTCTGCGAGATCGGCAAGGCGGCTGGCCGCGGCCAGCGTGCGCACGGCCTGCTCCTGGCCGCCGAGTTCGACGCGACCGCCGGCCAGATCGACGCGCGTCGCCTTGAGTTGGCGGTTGACCTCCGCGGCGGTGATGCCGAGCGCGGCGAGGCGCAGCGGGTCGAGCAGGACGCGGATCTCGCGTTCCACGCCGCCGATGCGCTCGACCGACCCGACGCCGCGCAGCGTCTGCAGCCTGCGGATCACGACGTCGTCGACGAACCACGACAGCTCCTCGATCGTGCGCGCCGGCGCGTCGGCCGCGAAGGTCAGGATCGGCAGGCCGGCGACGTCGAGGCGCTGGACGACCGGCTCGTCGATCGTGCGCGGCAGGTCGGCGCGGATCTTCGCGATCGCATCCTTGACGTCGTTCACGGCCCGGTCGATCCGTGTCTCGATGCGGAACTCGATCGTGGTCAGCGACTGCCCGTCGGTGATGCGGGAGATGATGTGCTTGACCCCGGCGACGCCGGCGACGCCGTCCTCGATCCGCTTCGTGACCTGCTTTTCCAGCTCGCTCGGCGCTGCGCCCGACTGCGTCACCTGGACCGTCACGATCGGGATGTCGATGTTCGGGAACAGCGTGATCGGCAGGTTGCGGAAGCTGACGATGCCGAGCGCCGTGAGCACCAGGAACAGGACGATGGGCGGGATCGGGTTGCGGATCGCCCAGGCGGAGATGTCGAGCCTCACGGCACGCCGCTCACTGGACTGGCCTGACCGCGTCGCCGTCGCGCAGGAAGGCGCCGGCGCGCAGGATCGCGACCTCTCCCTCGCGCAACCCCTCGCGGATCTCCGCGCGCCCGGCGGCGATGCTGCCGAGCTTGACCTCGCGCAGGCGCACCCGTCCGTCGACGACGAGCTGCACCGCGGCGCCGTCGCGCTCGAACCGTACCGCCGAGAGCGGCAGGGCGATCGCCGTCCGGCGGCCGGTCTCGATCGCACCGCGTGCGAAACGTCCGACCGCGAGCCCAGGCGCGGGATCGAGGGCGACGCGCATCCGACCGAGCCGGGTCACGCGGTCCACCTCCGCCGGCAGCAGCCGCACGCGGCCGGTCACGCGGCCCCCGCCGGTCAGGTCGATCCGCGCGGACTGGCCGATGGCGAGCGCGGCGAGATGGCTTTCCGGAATCTCCGCTTCGAGCTCGATCTCGCCGCCGGCGACGATGCGAAACAGCGCGTCCGCGCCCATCCCGGCGATGGCGCCCAGCCGTCCCGAACGGCGGCTGACCAGTCCGGCCATCGGGGCGCGGATCTCGGTTCGCGCCAGACGCAGTTCGATGTCCCGACGCTGGGCCGCCACCTGACGTCGGTCGGCCTCGGCGACGGCGAGCCCGTCCTGGGCCGCGGCCAGCCGCGCCGCGGCACCGCGCGCCGCTGCGATGCGCTGGTCCAGTGTTTCGCGCGACGCGATGCCCGTGCGCGCCAGCGCCTGGCTGCGTTCGAGCCCGGACATCGCCTCCGCGTTCGCCGCGTCGGCCTGGGCGATCTGGCTGCGCGCCTGAGCGGCAGCGGCCTCGGCCCGCGCGATCGCGGCGTCGTTCTGTGCGAGTTGGACGTCCAGCGCGCTGCGATCGAGCCGGGCGAGTATCTGACCGGCGGCGACCACGTCGCCCTCGTCGGCGAGGATCTCGACGATGCGCAGCCCGTCGATCTGAGGGCCGACGAGGACTTCCTCGCGCGCCACCAGCGTGCCGTCGACGAGCACGGTATCGACGATCTCGGCGCGCGTCGCGACGATCGTGCCGACAGCCATCGGCGGGGGCTCGCCGGCCATGGCGCGGGCGCCGAACAGGAGGGGCACGGCTGGAAGGATGCCGACCGCGAACGTGCCGAGCAGACGTCGGCGGGTCGGGTGTGCGGTCATGGTCGTCTCCGGCGGCGGCGAGGTGTGACCGAAGCCTGCGCAGGAACCAGGATCCGACGCACGAGGTCCATCGCCGCGGCCAGCAAGGCCTCGGGATCGGCATCCGGTTCGACGGCGCGGCGGTGGAACAGACCGTCGCCCAGAAGCCGCAGGACATTGACGAGCGCGTCGAGTCCGATCGCCGGGGCGATGCGCCCCGCGGCGATCTGCCGCTCCAGCGCCGCGCGAAAGGCGGCCTGGACCACCTGATCGACGCCGCGATGGCTGCGCGCCACGGCGGGGTTGCGGCTCGCCTCGGCGCCGAGTTCGAGCCACAGGCGCCGTTTATGCGCCGGCCGGTCGATCAGATGGGCGCGCGCGCAGGCCTCGAGCGCATCGGCGAAATCCGGTGCCTCGGCGATCGCGGCGAAATCCGCGGCAAGGCGCTCGCGGTCGCGCTCCGCGATGCCGGCGATCAGATCTTCCTTGGAGCGGAAGTAGATATAGGCCGCGCCCGCGCTGACCCGCGCCGCGCGCGCAATCTCGGCCATGGTGGCGGCGTGGAAGCCGGAGCGCGCGACGCAGCGCTCGGCGGCGTCGAGCAGTCGTGTGCGTCGCGCCGCCTGCTGGTCGGCTGAAAGCCTGGGCATGGTGCCGATCGATAATGAACGTTCGTTACCGATCTAGCACGCGAGCCTCCCCGTTCAAGACGAATTCGCGCTCACCGGTCGGTCGGCCAGCGCGTGTCCGGATCCAGCGGATAGATCGGGCGCGGCATGCGGCGCCACGCCACGCGCGACAGGACCGGCGTGGTGAGCCCGGGCACGTCGACCTCCAGGATCCGCTCGTTCGCGAAGATCTCGTCGAAGGCGGCGCGGAAATGTCCGCGCGACTTGACGACAAGCGACCGGATCCGGGCGAGGTCGACGCCCAGCATCTCGAAATAGCCGGGATCGGAGGCCTGCTGGCGGATCGAGCCGAC
>CAYSUY010000184.1:0-8331 GCA_964434345.1 uncultured Acetobacteraceae bacterium | reverse complement strand
GTAGTCCGGCGGGTCGAAATCCGCGACCTTGGTGTGGTTCGCCGCGATCTTGGCGTTCGCGACGATCAGCAGGCCGGACGTCGAATACGGCTCGCTGAAATCGACCTGTTCCATGCGCGGCGGCGTGATCGACATGCCGCCGATGATGAAGTCGAAGCGGCTGGCCAGCAGCGCCGGAATGATGCCGTCCCAGGCGGTCGGCGTCGGCTCGTACTTGACGCCAAGGTCCTGGGCCAGGCGGTTTCCGACATCGAGTTCGAAGCCGATCAGGCCGCCCTGCTTGTCGCGCATCGCCCAGGGCACGAAGGTCGACAGCCCGGCGCGCAGGACGCCGCGCTGCTTGATCTGCTCGATGGCCGGCGTGTTCGCGGCCTGCGCGCGGACGACCGCCGGAGCGGCGACGACCGCGGCGGCGGTCGCGATGAAACTGCGTCTTTTCATGTGGGATCTCCCTTTCTGTGGACGCTGCGAAGAAACATGGATGTCCGGTTCGTTCAGCCCGGCCGTGCGAGGCGCCGCTCCAGCGCGGTCACCAGCAGGGACAGGGTCAGGGTCACCGCGAGATAGATCGCGCCGGTCGTGAGGTAGATCTCGTAGCTCAGGAACGTCTCGGACACGATGGTACGTGCCTCGTTGAAGAGGTCGAACATGGCGATCGCGCTGACGATGGCGGAGTGCTTGATCAGCGAGACGCCGAGGCTGGTCAGCGGCGGCAGCATGATACGCACGGCCTGCGGGATGATCACGAGCCGGTAGGCCTGGGCGCGGCCGAGGCCGAGGCTCATCGCGGCCTCGGTCTGCCCGCGTGGCACCGAGAGGATTCCACCGCGGAAGATTTCGGCAGCGAAGGCGCCCTCGAACACCGCGAGTGCGAACACCGCAGCGAACCAGCGATCGAAGTTCAGGATCGGCGCGAGGACGAAATAAAGCAGGTAGATCTGGACCAGCAGCGGGGTGTTGCGCACGAGTTCGAGATAGCATCGCGACAGGAACCGGGCGACGACGCTGTCCGACAGGCGGCACAGGGCCGTCGCGAGACCGATCGCAAGCGCGAGCAGGAAGCTGACAGCGGAGATCTCGAGCGTCACCATCAGGCCCTTCAGGAGCGGGCCGGGGTAGAACGCCCCGTCGATGACGCGCACGACGAAACGCGGCACCTGATGCCATTTCCAGGCATAGTTCATCTGCGCGGCGCCGTAGGCGATGCCGCCGACGACCAGCATCGCGAACAGCGCGAACTTGATCCAGGCGATCGCTGCGGTGGCGCGGGCGGTGCTGCGTTCGATCATGGCGTGGACGACGTCTCTGGCCGGGGGGCGCGGCCGAGGCCGCGCGCGATCAGATGCAATTGCGTTGCCACGTAGCCGCGTCTGACATCGGCGAGGTGCGGCGCCAGCGTCGCGTGGAGTCGGGGCAGCGCATGGAACGGCACCGAAGGGACCGCGTGGTGCTCGGCATGGAAGGCCATGTTCCAGGCGAGCCAGCGCAGCGGCGCCCAGGTCAGGACGGTGCGCGTGTTGGCGAGCCAGTCGGCAACCTGGGGCCGTCCGACATGCTCCGACATGCGGATCATGCGCATCACCGGTTCGCCCAGGATCCGCGGCAGGAGCCATAACTCGATCGCCACGAGGCTGCCGGTCGCGACGGACAGGGCGGCGATCAGCCCATAGACGACCCACATCACGCGCGTCTCGCGCATGGCGTCGGCCTGGCGCTCGGGCGACAGGAAGCCGCGCTCCTCGGCGTTGAAACGCCCAAAAGGAAGGCGGAGCAGCACGGAAAAAAGGCTGCGGAAATACGGCCATGCGCTGGCGTAAAGGAGATAGCCGCCGATCGTCTCGGCGGTCGCGATCATCTCGGGATCGCGGCCCGGCTGCTGGGTATGCGCATGATGCTCGGCGTGCTCGAGGCGAAAATGCGTGGGCGGCAGGCCCAGCGCAAGACCGCATGCCCATTCGACGGCGTCATTGACCCGGCGCGTGGCGAAGGCGCTGCCATGCGAGGTCTCGTGGAACGGCGCGAAGAGATGGACGATGACCACGCCATGCAGGAACATCGGCAGGAGGGCCCAGGCGCTGCCCCGCCAGGCGAGGATCCACGCCGCGCCAAGCGCGAGAAGTCCGATATGCGCGGCCAGGAACGCGAATCCCGGCCCGTCGCGGCGCGCGCTGAGGGCGCGCACCTGGGCGCGGCCGACGAGGCTGCGGATCTCGTGCTGGGAGGCCATGGCCGCCGGGGGATCCGGGCTCCGCCTGCCGTCAGCCCGCCCGCTGGCGATATTTGAAGGCCTTGTCGAAGCGGCCCACGATGTACTCGCCGCAGGTCGTCGGCGGGTATTTCGAGGTGGTGGGATCGTCGAGCAGGTCGCGCGGATCGATCACCGTGTCGAAGGACGGATCGAAGAACACGGCGACCGAATAGCGCTCGCGTCCCGAGGTGTTGATCACGCGATGCGCGTTGGAGCTGAAGCGGTTGTTGGTCCAGCGCGCCATCAGGTCGCCGACATTGATGACGAGCGTGCCGGGAATCGGGTGCGCGGTGACCCAGTCGCCTGCCTTGTTGAGGACCTGGAGGCCGCCCGTCATGTCCTGCGCCAGCAGCGTCAAGCCGCCGTAATCGGTATGCGGGGCGACGCCGAATTGCTGTTCGCCAAGATCGGGAGGCTGAGGCGGATAGTAGACCATCGAGCCGCGGGCCAGCGGCTTGCTGAAATGCGGCTCGAAGAACCCGGCCGGCCGGCCCAGGCTCAGCGCGAAGCCGCGCAGCAGCCGGTTCCCGCAGGCGAGAATGGCGTCGTAATAATCGGACAGGGTCGGCCGCATCGCCGGCATGAAGTCAGGCCAGTGATTGGGTCCCATCAGCTTCTTGCCCGCGCGCACGTCGGGATCGTCGGCGCCGAGTTCGAGCCCCCACAGGAAGCTCTCCTTGAGGTCGATCTTCGCGCCCGCGTACATCTTCGCCTGACCGACCGCCAGCCAGCCGCGATGGATATCGTTGATGGTCACCCTGCTCTTGGTTTCCGGGGGCAGGGCGAAGAAGTCCCGGCTCACCGAGAAGGTCCGGTCGACGAGGTCCAGCGGAACGCCGTGGTTGCTGACGTAGAAGAACCCGATGCGCTCGGCGGCCTCGCGCATGCGTGCGGCGACGTCGCGCTGCGCGGCCTCGTCGGCGGATGCGAGTCCGGAGACGTCGATGACCGGGATCTCCTCGACGGCGATCGTCTTTGCGGTGGCGTAGGCCATGGTCGGTATCCTCGATGCGGCTGCGCGCCCGAGAGACGCGCGGTAGGAAACTAGCGCCTCGGTGGCCGGCGCGTCACGGCGGCAGTGGCACCGCGCGCGGCGGGCGGGCGAAGACCCGGTGCACCATCGGCTCGAAGACCGAGAGCGGCGCCTCGGGCAGGCGCGGCGAGATCGTGTTCTGGTCGTATTTCGCGACGAACTCCGCCGTGGCGACGAACGCGGGGTGGCCACGCCAGCGCTCGCGCACGAAGCGGTCGGTCCCGTCGAGCTCGCGGCAATGCAGCGCCTGGAAATACATGTGACGCTCCAGCAGCCACACCAGCTCGTCCTGGAGGTAGGGCGCGAGGAGCTGGGCGGCGAACTGCCCATGGCTCTGCGGACAGGCGATGAACCCGATGTCGTGGAGAAGCGCCATCACCACATAGTCTTCGTCGCGCCCGTCCTGCATGGCGAGCGTGGCGGACTGGACGCAGTGCCGGTAGTTGTTCACCTGGTACCCGAAGGACGCATCATCGGCGGCGGCGGCGAGGAGCCGCAGCGCCTGTCGCGCCTGCTCGGTGGCATGGTAGAGGCGGCGCTGCCCGTTGAGCAGCGCCCAGTCCGCAGCACGGAAATCGTCGAGGGACTCCTTCTCGACATAGGTCCAGGCGGGCTCGAGGAGGGGGCTGCGTGTTCCGGTCATTCTGGGCCTCGATGGCGGTCGCCGGAGAGTGCTACGGAGCCACGAAAATTGCACTCTCGTTTCCGCGCGCGGTCAGGCTAGCTTCCCGCCATGCAACAGATGATCGTCCCTGGCGCCCTTACCTTGCCGGCCCTGCGCCGCTGGCGACTGGAAAACGCGCCGCTCGTTCTCGACCCCGCCGCGGCGCCCGTGGTCGCGGCCTCGGCCGAGGCCGTGCAGCGCATCCTTGCGACGGGCAACGCCGTCTATGGCGTCAATACGGGGTTCGGAAAGCTCGCCACGACGCGGATCGCGCCCGACCGGTTGCGCGACCTGCAGACCGCGCTGGTGCTGTCGCACAGCGTCGGCGTCGGCCCGGCCCTGCCGGCGGCGACGGTCCGGCTGATCGCGATCCTGAAGGTCGCGAGCCTGGCGCGCGGCCACTCGGGCGTTCGTCCGGTCGTGATCGAGTCGCTGCTGGAGTTGATCAATCGCGGCGTCGTTCCGGTCATCCCGGCGAAGGGGTCGGTGGGCGCGTCCGGCGACCTTGCGCCGCTCGCCCATCTCAGCGCCGCGTTGATCGGCCATGGGGAGGCGTTCGTCGACGGCGTGCGCATGCCGGCCGCCGATGCGCTGCGCCGCGCCGGCCTCGTGCCCCTGCAACTGGAGGCCAAGGAAGGGCTGGCGCTGCTCAACGGAACCCAGGTCTCGACCGCGCTGGCGCTCGAAGGCCTGTTCGCCGCGGAAGATGTGTTCGCCGGCGCGGTCGTGACCGGCGCGCTCAGCATCGACGCGGCGAAGGGCAGCGACGCGCCGTTCGACGACCGGATCCACGCCATACGCGGCCAGCGGGGCCAGCGCGAGGTCGCCGCGGTCTACCGGCACCTGCTCGCGGGCTCGGCGATCCGCGCCTCGCATGTCGATTGCGAGCGGGTCCAGGATCCCTATTGCCTGCGTTGCATGCCGCAGGTGATGGGCGCGTGCCTGGATTCGCTGCGCCACGCGGCCGACGTGTTCCTGCGCGAGGCGAACGGCGTGTCCGACAATCCGCTGGTCTTCGCGGACACGGGAGAGATCCTGTCCGGGGGCAATTTCCACGCGGAGCCGGTGGCGATCGCGGCCGATCTGCTCGCGATCGCGATCGCGGAGATCGGGGCGATCGCGGAGCGGCGCATCGCGATGCTCGTCGACCCGTCCACCAATGGCGGCCTGCCGGCGTTCCTCGTACGCGAACCCGGCCTCAACTCGGGGTTCATGATCGCCCATGTGACCGCGGCGGCGCTGGCGAGCGAGAACAAATCGCTGGCCCATCCGTCCAGCGTCGACAGCCTGCCGACCTCCGCCAACCAGGAGGATCATGTCAGCATGGCGACCCATGCGGCGCGGCGTCTGGGCGACATGGCGGAGAACACGGCGACGATCGTCGGGATCGAGCTGATGGCGTCCGCGGACGGGATCGGTTTCCATGCGCCGCTCGCGACCAGCGAGCGTCTCGCACCCGCCATCGCGGCGCTGCGTGTGCGCGTGGCGCCGGTGGAGCGCGACCGCTTCCTGGCCGGCGACATCGAGGCCGCGCGCGCCCTGGTCGCGAGCGGCATGTTCAGGAACTGGATGACCGGCGGGCTTCTGCCCGGCGGCACGGATTGACGGGAGAGACGCGGATGACGAGCTGGATCAGGATGCTTCAATACGACGAGTCCGAGGGCTATCTGCGGCAGCTCTACGACCGCGTCAAAGGCCCGGCCGGGTCGATCGACAACGTCATGAAGATCCATTCGCTGCGGCCGCACACGATGGAAGGACATTCGGCGCTCTACAAGAGCGTGCTTCACCACACCGGCAACTCCACGCCGGTCTGGTTCCTGGAATGTCTGGGGATCTACACGTCGCTGGCCAATCGCTGCGACTATTCCGTGTCGCATCATTTCGCCGGTCTCACGCGCCTGCTGAAGGACGAGGCGCGGGCGAAGGCGATCTACGAGGCATTGGCCGCCGGCGCGCCCGAGCGCGTCTTCGCGGGCAAGGAACTCGCGCTGCTGCGCTATGTCCGCAAGCTGACGCTCGCGCCGCAGAAGATGGAGGAGGCCGACGTGGTCGCCTGCCGCGAGGCGGGTTGCGCCGACGCGGAAATCTTCGAGGCCAATCAGGTCTGCGCCTATTTCAACTATTCGAACCGCCTGCTCAACGGCCTGGGCGTGACCACCCAGGGCGATCTGCTCGGCTTCTCGCCGCCCAACACCGACAAGCTCGACGACTGGGAGCATCAGTGATCATGGCCGCGCCGTCCCGTCGCGACAATTCGCGTCGCATCGCCGCCCCGCGCGGCGCCACGCTCACCTGCCGGTCCTGGCAGAGCGAGGCCGCGATGCGGATGCTCATGAACAATCTCGACGCCGAGGTGGCCGAGCGCCCCGAGGACCTCGTCGTCTATGGCGGCATCGGCCGCGCCGCGCGCGACTGGCAATCCTTCGACCGCATCGTCGCGAGCCTCCGCTCGCTCGCGGACGACGAGACGCTGCTCGTCCAGTCCGGAAAGCCGGTCGGCATCTTCCGCACCCATGCCGATGCGCCGCGCGTGCTGCTCGCGAATTCGAACCTCGTCGGCCACTGGAACAACTGGGCCCATTTCCACGAGCTCGATCGCAAGGGCCTGATGATGTACGGCCAGATGACGGCTGGCTCATGGATCTATATCGGCTCGCAGGGCATCGTCCAGGGTACCTACGAGACCTTCGTCGAAGCCGGCCGACAGCATTACGGCGGCGATCTGCGCGGCCGGTGGATCCTCACCGGCGGGCTCGGCGGCATGGGCGGCGCGCAGCCGCTCGCCGCGGTCTTCGCGGGGGCCTGCATCCTGGCGGTGGAATGCCAGCCCAGCCGCATCGAAAAGCGCCTGGAGACTGGCTATCTCGACCGCTGGACCGCCGATCTCGACGAGGCGCTGGACATGATCCAGGCCGCGACCGCTGCCGGGCAGGCGATCTCCGTCGGGTTGCTGGGCAACGCGGCCGAAATCTTTCCGGAGCTCGTCCGCCGCGCTCAGGCCGGTGACCGCAGGGCGCGTCCCGACATGGTCACGGACCAGACCTCGGCGCACGACCCGATCAATGGATATCTGCCCGCCGGGTGGACGCTCGACGAGCATGCGCGGCTGCGCGAAAGCGATCCCGCGCGTGTCGAGGCCGCCGCCAAGGCGTCGATGGCGGTCCATGTCCGCGCGATGCTCGATTTCCATCGCATGGGCGTTCCGACGCTCGATTACGGCAACAACATCCGCCAGATGGCGAAGGAGATGGGCGTCGCCGACGCCTTCGACTTCCCGGGCTTCGTGCCGGCCTATATCCGGCCGCTGTTCTGCCGCGGCGTCGGGCCGTTCAGGTGGTGCGCGCTGTCGGGCGATCCCGAAGACATCTACCGTACCGACGCGAAGATGAAGGAACTTTTCCCGGAGGACCGGCATCTGCATCGCTGGCTCGACATGGCGCGCGAGCGGATCCGCTTCCAGGGTCTGCCGGCGCGCATCTGCTGGGTCGGGCTTGGTGGTCGCGCGAAGGCCGGGCTCGCCTTCAACGAGATGGTGCGGCGCGGCGAGCTCAAGGCGCCGGTGGTCATCGGCCGCGACCACCTCGACTCCGGATCGGTCGCGTCGCCGAACCGAGAGACCGAGGCGATGAAGGACGGGTCCGATGCGGTCGCCGACTGGCCGCTGCTCAACGCGCTGCTCAACACGGCGTCCGGAGCCACGTGGGTGAGCCTGCACAACGGTGGCGGCGTGGGAATCGGCTTCTCGCAGCACGCGGGCATGGTCGTGGTCTGCGACGGCAGCGAAGCCGCCGATCGCCGACTGGAACGCGTTCTGACCAACGATCCCGCGACCGGTGTCATGCGCCACGCCGATGCCGGTTACGACATCGCGGTGGAGTGCGCGCGCGAGCACGGCCTGAAGCTGCCGATGCTCGGCTGACGAGGGCGTTCGCTTGGATCTCGCCGCGCTCAGATCGTCGCTGGACTCGGCCGCTCCGCCCGACGGGGTGGCACGGCCGGTCGCGGCGCTCTGGCACTGCGCCCGGGGCGAGTGGGATGCCGCGCATGCCCTGGTCCAGGCCGCGGAGGGCGAGCCTGACCACGACTGGGTTCACGCCCATCTTCACCGCGTCGAAGGCGACCTCGCCAACGCCGGATACTGGTACCGCCGCGCCGGCCGGCAGGTGGCGCGTGGATCGCTCGACGCCGAATGGGCGGAGATCGCGGCCGCGCTGCTCGTCGCGTCGCGCTGATGCCGGACGCGGCCTGGGAATAGGGAATGACATGAAGACCATCGTCTGCATCGAGCGCGCGACGCTCGGGCCCGGCGTTTCGGTACGCGCGCCGCGTTTTGCGCATGCCTGGATCGACCATGACCGTACACCGGTGGCAGCGAGCGCCGAG
>CAYSUY010000183.1:0-8413 GCA_964434345.1 uncultured Acetobacteraceae bacterium | reverse complement strand
TCGACTTCGTCGAGATCACGATCATCGTCATCCCGATCGTCGGGCCGATCATCCTCGCCATGGGGGTCGATCCGGTCTGGTTCGGCGTGATGATCGCCGTGAACCTTCAGACCTCGTTCCTGACGCCGCCCTTCGGCTTCTCGCTGTTCTATCTGCGCGGGGTCGCGCCGCCGAGCGTGACAACGATGGACATCTACCGCGGGATCGTGCCGTTCGTGATCCTGCAACTGATCGGCCTCGCGACCGTGATGGCCTTCCCGTCCCTGGCGACCTGGCTGCCAGACCTGCTCTTCAAGTAAGCCCCGCCCCGAAATCGGATCCAGACAACCATTACGGCCGCCCCGGCGCCGCTATGTCCGCGGCCGCTTGCCGCGTGACGCCTGCTCGCCCTGCTTGCGCTGCACGAAGAGCCGGGCCGCCTTGAGCGCCTCGGGGCGGCTGACATAGACGCCGCAGTCGAAGCGCTGGCCGGCGAAGATCACGGCAAGTGCGAAGACGTTCTTGCCGCGTTCCTGGACCTCGATCTCATGATCGCGTTCGGCCATGTCCATCCCCGTCATCTGCGCCTGGTCGCGAGCCTAGATCACGGTCCTCGCCGATAGAAGCGCGGATCATGCGCTCGCTCTTGGTTTCACCCGATGGTCGTATCCCGGCACGTGGTGCAGGCGCAGAGCGCGGGGCACCGTGGACGCGGCCCTTCGGCGCCCAGCGACCCAGGATCGTCGGTGCTCGCCATTGCGAGCCAGGACCTGGGGAAGTTTCGCCTGGGGGGAGTTTCGCCTGGGGGGAGTTTCGCCTGGCAGGCCCCCCGCGCTGCGTACCGACTGGCAGCCGGTTTGACTCCGCGCCGCGCCGCGTCACCTTGAAGGGGACCGCAAGATCCTGCTCCGGAGAGACCGATGCCCGACCTGTCGCGCCGCCACGCCCTGCTCGCCGCCGCCGGCGGCGGTCTTGTCCTCGCCGGCCGTGCCGAGGCTCATCACGGCTGGGGCTCCTACGACGCCGGCGCCGTGTTCAAGATCGACGGCGAGATCCTGACCGCGAAATACGAGAACCCGCATGGCGAGGTCGAGATCATGCACGCCGGAAGGCGATGGACCTGCACCCTCGCCCCGCCCTTCCGGATGCAGACCCGCGGCCTCCCGCAAGACGCGCTTCGGCCGGGCATGCGGGCGACGATCGAGGGCTATCCCAGCCGCGTCAACGACGCCGAGATGCGCGCCGAGCGCATCACCGTCGCCGGCAAGACCGTCGAGCTGCGCTGAACCCGCCATGGAGCCCTATGCCGACGCGCCGGCCTGGGCGGCCGCGCTCGAGGCCTCGCGCCTCGGCATGCTCATGCGGGCATCCTTCGTGCTCTATCCAGTCGCCAATCTCGGTCACGTCCTTGGTCTCGTCGTCTTCGCGGGCGGCGTGGTCGTGCTCGATCTGCGCCTGCTCGGCGCATGGCGGGGCAGGATTGACGCCGCGGCGCTGGCGGCGGCGCTGGCCCCGCTGCTGATCGCGGGCTTCCTGCTGATGGCGGCGACCGGCATGCTGCTGCTCAGCGCCGATGCGCGTCCGCTCACGGCCAATCCCGGCTTCCAGGCGAAGGCGATCCTGCTGGCCCTCGCGCTCGCCAACGCGATCCTTTTTCGCCGCCTGTGGCGCCGCCACCTGCCCTCCTGGGACGCGACGGCGCCCAGGGCCGCGCGCCTGCAGGTCGCCGCCTCGCTCGCGCTCTGGCTGATGGTCGCCGCGGCCGGCCGCCTGATCGGCTATCTCTGATCCCGACCACCCGTCGGACAGGGAGATCCAGCATGACCAACCAAGAAAAACCCGGGACGGAGCCCGGATTACGCCGGCCCGGACCAGCGTCGGGGAGTAATCCGGGCTCCGTCCCGGGTTTTTCGAGGCGGCGCGTCGGGCTGATCGGCCATGGGCGGATCGGCCGGATCGTCGCGGCGGCGATCGCGGCGGGCGAGGCAGGAGGCAACGAGATCGTCGCGATCCTGACCCGCGGGCGCGATGGCCCGGCCAGCGCGCTGTTCCATGTCGCTGCGCGCCCCTTCCTGGCGGTGCCCGTCGATCTCTACCTCGAGTGTGCCGGGCCGCAGGCGCTCGCGACGCATGGCGAGGCCCTGCTCGCCCGCGCCGATGTCTGGACCGTGAGTGGAGCGGCGCTGGCCGACGCGGGGCTGCGCGCGCGTCTGGAGGCGACAGGCCGGGCGGCCGGGCATCGGCTGCGCGTGCTGGCGGGCGCGATCGGCGGCCTGGATGCCCTGGCGGCTCTCGCCACCCAGGACATCGACGCCGCCACCCTGTCCATCCGGGCACCGGAGATCGAGGCGGCGACGGTCTCGTCCCTGGCCGAGGCGGCGCGGCGGATGCCCGACGGGGTCAATGTCGCCGCCGCGGCGGCGGCGGCTGGCGGTCTCTGGGACGACCTGCGCGTGCGCCTCTCTCCTGCCGACGCCCCGGGCGGCCGCAGCCTGTCCCTCGATGCGCGCGGACCGCTGGGCAGCTTCGAGGCGACGCTGCGGCCGCATACCGATCCCGGCCGAGGCCTGCACATCGTCGCCGCGTCGCTGGTGGCGGCGCTGCGCCGCGAGGACGAGACGATCCAGGTCGGATAGGCGCGCTCAGATCCCGTTCAGGCGGCGCAGTTCGCGCGCGAGCACCCCGTCGGAACAGGCCAGTTCGTCGAGCAGCGAGAAATGGTGGTGTCCGGGCAGGTCGACCACGCGTGGCGGCGTGCCGGTGTGCTCGCCCCAGACGCGGCAGAAATGTTCCTGCTGCCAATGGAACTGCTCGCTCTCGCGCCCGCCGACGGCGAGCGTGAGCGCTCCGCGCGCGTGCCGGAGATCGCGGCAGGGCGACAGCGCCGCAGCCTCCGCCGCATCGAGGCGCAGATGCGCGTTCACGTAGCATAGTCGCACGGGTTCGAGTTCGTAGAGGCCGCTGAGCGACAACCCCGCCTTGATCATGTCGGCCGGACGCCCGGGCGCGAAGGCCGGCCAGTCGGTCGTCATGGCCATGGCGGTCAGGTGACCGCCCGCGGAATGACCGGAAACGGTCATGCGGTCGGGATCGCCGCCATAGTCGCGGGCATGCGCATGCACATGCGCGAGGCCTTCGCGGACCTGACGCACGAGGTCGGTCATCGTCACGCCGGGGCACAGCGCGTAGTTCATGACGACCGCGACCAGCCCCGACTCGACGATGCCGCGCGCGACGAAGGAAAACTCCTTGCTGGTCATGGTGTACCAGTAGCCGCCGTGCAGGAAGACATGCACGGGGGCGTTCGGCCGCCCCGCAAGGAAGACGTCGTAATGCGCGTCGGGATGAGGCCCGAAGCGGATATCCAGCCGGTTGGCGCTGGACGCGCGCAGGGTCTGTCCCTGCGCGCGCCAGCGGTCGAGCCAGGCTTGCGGGTCGCGGATGCGCGTTCCGCTGGCCTTGTACTGGTCGTCGAGCCCGGCCTGGTCGTAGCCGTGCCAGAGCGCGCCCGGTTCGCTCACGTCCCGGTCTTCGCCTTGATGTCGGCCACGTCCTCGGCCGAAACGTTCTTCTTCTGGACGAAGGTCTTGTTCTCGACCTGCCAGCCGACGAAGGGCGTCGTGACGTCGCCGTACTTGTCGTAGGTCTTGGCGCCGCTGGCGCCGACGAAGCGGATCGTCTTGCCCTCGCCGAGCAGTTGGAAGGCCTTGCGGTAATCCTCCGGCGTCGTCGAGATCGGCGCGCCCGCGGGATCGGTGATGCGCGGCACCGCGGCCGCGATCGCCTTGCCGTCCTTGTAGGAATTCGCCGCGACCATGGCCAGCGAGATCAGGGCGGCGGCGTCGTAGCCGGTGTCGCGTCCGGGGCCGATGCCCTTGCCGGGCTCGAAGCCGAAACGCTTCTCGAACTGGTCGTAGAAGGTCTGCCGGCTGTTCGGCTGCGGGGCGCCGGGGGTCACGAACCAGGCGTCCTTGAGGTACTGCTCGCCGATCTGCTCGATCAGCTTCGAATCGTTCAGGCCCAGCGGGAAGACGAAATTCCGCGTGCCGCCCAGCGCGATCCAGTCGCGCAGGATCTTCGACCCGTCGATCACGGTCGCGATGATCACGGCGCCGGCGGGCTTGCCCTCCAGGGCCTTGTTGACCTCGGCGCGATAGCTCGGCTGCTCGGCGTTGTAGGTGACCTGCGCGGTCACCGTGCCGCCCATCGCCTTGAAGGTCGCGGCGAACTGCTTCGACAGGTTGTTGCCCCAGTCGTTGTTGAGGCCGACGATCGCGACGCTCTTGTGACCGGCATCCATCGCGAGCTTCGCCATCGCGACGGCCTGCAGCGCGTCCGAGGGCTGCACGCGATAGAACAGGCCGTTCAGCTTGCCCTCGCGCGCCATGTCCGTGAAGGTCGGCGAGGACGAGGCGGACGGGATCATCAGCACGCCCTTCTCGACCGTCACCGAGGACAGGATCGGACCGGTGACGCCCGAGGTGATCGGGCCGACCATGGCCGCGACGCCTTCCAGATCGACGAGGCGACGCGCGGCATCGACGCCGATGGAGGGCTGGGTCTGGTCGTCGCGCACGACGTAGTCGAGCTTGTCGCAGCCGCCTGCCTTCCAGCCCGCGGCGTTCATGTGCTCGATCGCGAGCGCCGCGGCGTTGGAGATCGGCGGCCCGAACGTGGCGTAGGAGCCGGTCAGCGACAGCGTCGCGCCGATCTTCGCCGGACAGGCGAGCGCGGGGACGGACACGGCGATCACCACGCCGGCGAGCAGGAAGTCGCGCACTCTCGTCATCTTGTCATCCTCGTGGGTTCAAGCGGCAGGTCCTGCACTGTCGAAGAGTTCGGCGCGCCGCGCAAGATCGGCCTCCGACCCGGGCGCGCGGGTCTCGGCGCGGCGATGCGGGCGACGCCGTCTTCGGCTGGCGCATTCATACCGGCGCCAGTAAAGTCCGCCCGCATCGGGAAGGAATCACGGCGCGTCGCAATGCTCGAGCTGACAGGCGTATCGAAGACCTTCGGCGGCCTTCACGCCGTGGACGGGGCGAGCTTCTCGGTCGCGCAGGGATCGATCACCGGCCTGATCGGCCCGAACGGTGCGGGCAAGACCACGCTGTTCAACATCGTGGCCGGTGCCTTGGCCCCCAGCGCCGGCGAGATCCGCCTTCGCGGCGCCCGGATCGACGGCCTGCCGCCGCATCGCATCCATCGGGCGGGCATCGCCCGGACATTCCAGATCCCCCGCCCCTTCGCGGCCTTGTCGGTGCTGGAGAACGCGATGCTCGCGCCGGGCGGCCAGTCGGGGGAGCGTTTCTGGAACGCGCTCTTCCGCCCCGGTCGCGTCCGTGCGCAGGAGCGGGCGACGCGCGACAAGGCGCTGGCGGTGCTCGACTTCCTGACCCTCACGCGCATGGCCGACGAGCCCGCGTCCAATCTGTCGGGCGGGCAGATGAAGCTGCTCGAACTCGCCCGGGCGCTGATGTCCGATCCGGCGCTCATCCTGCTCGACGAACCCGGCGCGGGCGTCAACCCCAGCTTGCTGCGCACGATCATGGACCGCATCGCCGAGCTCAACCGGCGCGGCATCACCTTCCTCATCATCGAGCACAACATGGATCTGGTGACCGAGCTCTGCCGGCCGGTGATCGTGATGGCTGGCGGGCGGGTGCTGATGGAAGGCGATGCGCAGGCGGTGCGTCGCGACCCGCGCGTCCTCGAAGCCTATCTGGGCCAGGCGGCATGAGCGGCGGCACGGCGCATCTCGCGGTCGTCGATCTGGTCGCCGGGTACACCCCCGACGCGCCGATCCTGCGCGGCGTCTCGCTGGCGGTCGCGCCCGGAGAGATCGTCGCCGTGCTCGGCCCGAACGGCGCCGGAAAATCGACGCTGATCAAGGCGGTCGCAGGGCTCGTCCCGACCCGGTCGGGGGACGTGCTGCTGCGCGGACGGAGCATTCGCGGCCTTGCCTGCCACCGTCTGATCGGGACGGGCGTCGCCTATGTGCCGCAGGTGGACAATGTCTTCACCCGGCTGTCGGTGATCGAGAACCTGGAAATCGGCGGTCATGCGCTGGGCCGCGAGCTGCCGGGCCGCATCGCGGAGATGCTGGCGCTGTTTCCCGACCTCGACCGGCTGCGGCGTCTGGCGGCGGGCAAGCTGTCCGGCGGCCAGCGGCAGATGCTCGCGGTGGCACGCGCGCTGATGGCGCGACCGCATTTCCTGATGCTCGACGAACCTTCGGCCGGGCTGTCGCCCAAGCTCGCCGACCAGGTCTTCCGCAAGCTGCTGGACATCCGCGCCCAGGGCGTCAGCATCCTGCTGGTCGAACAGAATGCGCGCCTGGCGCTCGCGGTGGCCGATCGCGGCTACGTGCTGGCGGAGGGCGTCGAGCGTTTCTCGGGTCCCTCGCACGCGCTGCTCGCCAGCGCGGAAATCGGGGCGCTCTATCTGGGTGCGAAGGCGGCGCCCGCGCCATGATCCAGGTCCTCGCCGACGGTGTCGTCGCCGCATCCTTCATCACGCTGGGGGTGGTCGGCCTCAGCCTGATCTACAACATCCTCAACTTCCCGACCTTCGCGCAGGGCGACCATATCTCGACCGGCGCCTATTTCGCGCTCGCGCTCGTGGCGCTGGCCGGCACCGTGGGATCGGTCGCGGGGCTGGGCTTCGGCTGGCCGATGATCGCGGCGCTGGTGGCGGCCACGATCCTGAACGGGGTCGTCGCCCTGGCGCTCGACCGGGCGATCTTCGCGCGTCTGCGGCGGCGTCAGGCCTCGCGGATCAGCCTGATCATGGCCTCCTTCGGCGTGGCGTTGATGCTCCGGCATCTGATCGTGGTCTTCGCGGGCCACGACCCGCACTACTACTCCTTCGCGATCGAGCCCGCGCTCGACATCGCCGGCGCGCGACTGACGCGCAACGAACTGGTCACGATCCTGGTCACGCTGGTGCTGGTGTTCTGCCTGCATCTGTTCCTGACGCGCACCTGGATGGGCAAGGCGATGCGCGCCGTCGCCGAAAACCCGGGCCTTGCCCGCGTCAACGGGATCGACGTCGACGGCGTCATCCGCTGGACCTGGCTGATCGGCGCCGGGCTGGCGGCGGTGGCCGGCGGGCTGTTCGGCCTCGCCGTGCAGCTGCATCCCTTCATGGGCTTCGAATTGCTGCTGCCGATGTTCGCCGCGCTGATCGTGGGCGGCATGACCAACATCTACGGCGCGATGCTCGGGGCCCTGCTGATCGGCGTGGCCGAGGCCCTGACCGTGAAGTTCCTCGCGCCCGAATACCGGCAGGCGGTCTCGTTCCTCGCCGTGATCGCGGTGCTGCTGGCGCGTCCGCAGGGGATCCTGGGGGAAAGGCCGTGATCGACGTCCTGTCCTATCTCGTCTTCTTTTCGGTCATCGCCGGCATCTATGCCGTCGCGACGCTGGGCCTGAACCTGCAATGGGGGCTCGCGGGCATCATGAACGTGGGGGTCGTCGGGTTCTTCGGCGTCGGGGCCTATGCCTCGGCCTTCCTCACCGGGCCGGACTGGCCCGACGGCTTCGGCGGCCTGGGGCTGCATCCCGTCCTGGGGTGGCTCGGCGCGATGGCCGTCGCGGGAATCGCGGCGCTGGTGGTGGGGATCCCCACCATCCGGCTCAAGCATGATTTCCTCGCGGTCGGGACATTCGGGATCGCCATCTGCATCCAGCTCGTGGCGATGAACTGGCGCTCCGTGACGCGAGGGTTCGACGGGCTGCACAGCCTGCCCAAGCCCTTCCTGTCGGTCGCCACCACGCCGCTGCAGGCCAATCTCGCCTATCTGTGCGCGGTGGTGGCGATCGTCGCGACGCTGGCCTTCGCGATGGAGCGCATGGCGCGCTCGCCATGGGGCCGGATGCTGCGCGCGATCCGCGAGGACGAGCAGGCCGCCGCGGCCCTCGGCAAGAACGCCTTCGCCGTCAGGCTGGAGAGCTTCGTGCTGGGGTCGATGCTGATGGGGCTCGCCGGGGCGCTCTATGCCAATTTCCTGGGCTTCGTCAGCCCCCAGGACCTGCTGCCGATCTTCACCTTCCAGGTCTTCGTGATGCTGATCGTGGGCGGCAGCGGGAACACGTTCGGGGCCATCCTGGGCGCGGTGCTGATCTGGGCGCTGTGGACCGTCACCGAGACGGTCCTCTCGGCGCTTCTGCCGGCCGAGTTGCGCCAGCAGGTCGCCGCCCTGCGCGTCGTGCTGGTCGGCGCGATCCTGGTTGCCATGCTGCTGTTCCGCCCCCAGGGCCTCCTGCCCGAACGCCGCAACGCCTCGCCGGAAGCTCGGCTCCACAAGACCTGAAACCCGGGACGGAGCCCGGATTAGCTCCGGCGCCAGGGAGTAATCCGGGCTCCGTCCCGGGTTTCGGTCCTCAGGTCACGGGAAAGCGGTCGCCGTAGGGCCGGAAGTCGCCATCGCGGCGCC
>CAYSUY010000182.1:0-8422 GCA_964434345.1 uncultured Acetobacteraceae bacterium | reverse complement strand
CGTCGCGGTGTGGTCGAAGGCGGTAGAGCGCGTGATCGATCGCACCCTGCCGCCGGTCCAGATGGTTCGGCTGATGCGGACCTTGCGGCAGATCGTGTGATCTCCGCGCCGCATGTGCGGCGGCCGGATCAGCGTCTGGCCAGGAGCGCGGCGATGGCCGCGTCGAGCACGGCGAGATCGCGGGCGCGCCCGACCGTGTTCGTCGTCTCGCCGATGAGGTGCCGTGCCTCGGCCGGTGTTGCCCAGCGCGTCGCCGCGGTCTCGGCGTCGAGGGGGCCCTGCTCTCCGGCCACCGCCATCAGGAAATAGCGGTTGTCGGTCGTTCCGCCGGCGAAGGCACCGGGGATAGGGGCAAGGATGCGTGCGCGATAGCCAGTCTCTTCGCGCGTCTCGCGCAGCGCGCACGCCTCGGGAGATTCTCCCGTGTCCGGCCGGCCTTTCGGAAAGGTCCACGCGTACCCGTCGTAGTCCCCGGTTGGTTTGCGCAGCAGGACGCGTCCTTCGTCGTCCACCAGGACGCCTCCATAGGCCTTCTTCCTGCCGCCGGCCGAGGCGGGCGTCTTGGCGGGCCGGAGGGGAGGCGTGGCGGGTGCCGCCGGCGGGAGGTCCTCGATGTCGTGGAGGACGCTCCAGACCTGTCCATAGGCCTGGGCGCGGGGCTTGCCCTGGCGCGCGGCGACCGCGTCCTTGAAATTGGCGTAGTCGAGCTTCATCGCGAGATTGGCGAGCGCGACGGCGACCTCGCCGCGTGGCGCGACCGCGCGGTAGGGATAGTCGGTGCCCGCATGATCGACGGTCGGTCCAAGCCCGGGCAGGATTTCCGCCCGCAGATGGTCCAGGTCCGCGCGCGCCCGTGCCCGGACGGTCAGCGTTCCGGCCGCGCGATCCGACGGTTTCTCGACGATGCTGAAAAAGCCGAACGTCGTCATCATCCACATGCGGCTGATCTCCAGAAAGGCGTGACCGCGTCATCGGCTGGCCGGGGAAGGCCGGCGGCTCCGGCGTCGGCGGCCGGGCATCCGGCGCGGGATGGAATCCAACGATCCAACCCTGGATCGCGCCGCCGCGCTTGCCAAGCGGCTTGGCGGGGGTATCGTCGCGCCTGGCCTGCATCGATGGGGGTGACGCATATGAGGGGCGGTTCGCGTGTGCCGCGCGCGTGGTGGCGCCCATGACCATGGGGTGGCTGTCGCCCGAGGAGTGGGACGCGGTTCGTCTCAGCCTGTCCGTGTCGCTGCGCGCTGTCGCCGTGTCCCTGGTCCCGGCTGTCTTCGTCGCGTGGCTGCTGGTGCGCGGACGGTTCCCCGGCCGGGTGCTGCTCGACGCGCTTGTCCATCTCCCGCTGGTGGTGCCGCCGGTGGTCGTGGGCTGGGGGCTGCTGATGCTCTTCGGCGTGCGCGGACCGATCGGTGCGCCGCTGCTGGATTGGTTCGGGGTCCGCCTGGTCTTCACCAGCGAGGCGGCCGCGCTCGCGACCGCGGTCATGTCCTTTCCGCTGATCGTACGCGCGGTGCGACTCGGCATCGAGGCGGTCGATCCGGGGCTCGAGGCTGCCGCGCGGACCCTGGGAGCGGGCCGGCTCGACACGTTCCTGACCGTGACGTTGCCGCTGATGTCGCCCGGCATCCTGGCTGGCGCGGTCGTCGCCTTTGCGGCCGGGCTGGGAGAGTTCGGCGCGGTGATCACCTTCGCCTCCAACATTCCCGGGGAGACGCAGACCCTGCCGCTCGCGATCTACACCGCGACGCAGACGCCTGGCGGCGACGCCATCGCCGCGCGGCTTGCCGGGATCTCCTTCGCGCTGGCGCTGGCGGGATTGCTGCTCGCCGAACTCATCGCGCGGCGCATGCACCGGCTGCTCGGACGGGGTTGATGCTCAGCCTGTCCCTTTCGCATCGCTTCGCCGACGGGGGCTTCGCGCTCGATGTCGCCTTCGAGGCGCCGGGCGCGGGTGTCACCGCATTGTTCGGCCCCTCGGGATGCGGCAAGACGACGATCCTCTCCGCCGTGGCGGGCCTGATGCGGCCAGCCTCGGGGCGCATCGGTCGCGGCGGCGAGGTGCTTTTCGACTCGTCGTCCGGGATCTTCGTTCCGCCCGAGCGCCGGCGCTGCGGCGTGGTGTTCCAGGAGGCGCGCCTCTTTCCGCATCTCAGCGTCGCGGCCAATCTGCGCTATGGCCTGTCGCGCGCGCCGACAGGCGCCGAGGGACCCGGCCTGGAGGAGGTCGTCGATCTGCTCGGGATCGCAGCCTTGCTGGCGCGTCGGCCGGGACGGCTTTCGGGCGGTGAGCGCCAGCGTGTTGCGCTTGGCCGGGCATTGTTGTCGCGTCCACATCTGCTCCTGATGGACGAGCCGCTGGCGGCGCTCGACCTTGCGCGCAAGGCAGAGGTTCTGCCGTTCCTGGCGCGGCTGCGCGCGCGCGCCGGACTTCCGATCCTCTACGTCACGCATGCGCTCGACGAGGTCGATGCGCTCGCCGACACGCTGGTGCTGCTCGAGGCGGGGCGTGTTCTGGCGGCGGGTCCGGTCGAGGCGCTGGCTGCGCGCACCGACCTGCCGCTGGCTGCGCGCCGCGATGCCGGCGTGCTGATCGCCTGCGTCGTCGGCGCCCATGACGCGCGGCGCGGCCTGACGCGGCTGGATTTCGCAGGCGGCAGCGTCGTGGTGCCGCTGCGCGCCGAGCCGCCGGGCAGCACCGGTCGCGTGCGGATGCGCGCCCGCGATGTCGCGGTGGCGATCGCGCCACCCGCCGGCCTGTCGGTCCAGAACATCCTGCCGGCCACGCTTGCGGAGATCGTCGCGGGTCCGTCTCCGCACGAGGCCTTCCTGCGGCTCGCGGTCGGACCGACGGTGCTGCTGGCTCGTGTCACGCGCGACAGCGTGGAGCGGCTGGCGCTGCGCCCCGGACAGGACCTCTGGGCGGTGGTGAAGGCGGTCGGGTTCGGGTTCGGTGGCGCGACCGGGTGAAACCGGCGGCCGACGCGCCGGGTGGCGCCGCGCGCGGGATCCTGCAAAACGGTCATGCGACAGCGGCACGACGAGGCGCGGCCCGTCGCGCGTGATCGACACCGTTGCCGACCGGGCTTCGACGCGCATCCTGCCCAGGTCCCGCGGTTGCCCCCGCTTGCCGGGGCGGATCGCCCGATGGATGTTTCCCGCCTGGGGCGGATTTGTTATGAACCGCTTCCGTTCAAGGATCCCCCAGGGAGGAATTCGATGACCGTTTCGCTCCAACGCCGCCCCTTCATCCGCGGGCTCGGTGCCGCCGCCGTCGCCTCCTCCGCCGCGACCGTCGCGGGCGCCCAGGCCCCGATCACGCTGCGCATGTCGACCCCCGCGACGCCGACCGACCAGCGCTCGCTCGCGCTGGCCGAGATCTTCGCGCCGGCGGTCAAGGATTTCGCGACCTATCAGCCGCACTACAACTCGACCCTGTTCAAGCAGGGCACCGAGCTCGAGGCGATCGCGCGCGGCAACCTCGAGATGTCGATCACCTCGGCGCAGGAACTGGCGACGATCTTCCCGCAATGGTCGATCTTCACCGCCGGCTATCTGCTGCGTGACGCCGACCACCAGAAAAAGGTGTTCGCCAGCCCGATCATGGACGAGCTCAAGAAGCCCGTCGAAGACCGCCTCGGCGTCAAGCTGCTCTCGGTCATGTATCTCGGCCGCCGCCAGCTGAACCTGCGCACGGAGAAGGAGATCCGCCGCCCCGAGGATCTCGCCGGCCTCAAGCTGCGCATGCCCAACTCCGAGGCGTGGCTGTTCCTCGGCACGGCGCTCGGCGCCAACCCGCTGCCCGTCGCCTTCACCGAGATCTACACGGCGCTGCAGACGGGCGCGGTCGACGGGCAGGACAATCCGCTCCCGACCAACCGTGACTCCAAGTTCTACGAGGTCACGAAGCAGATCGTTCTGACCAGCCACCTCGTCGACCAGAACTACGTCGCGTTCTCAAAGAAGGTGTGGGACCGCCTGACCCCGGCGCAGCGCGCGACCGTCCAGAAGGCGGCCGACGACGCCTCCGAGCTCGGCCGCCAGCGCCAGCTCAAGCTCGAGGAAGAACTCGAGGCGTTCTTCAAGGAGCGCGGCCTCAAGGTCTACGCCCCTGATCTCGACGCGTTCCGGACCCGCGTCCAGAAGGCCTATCTCGAGTCGAAGTTCGCGAAAGACTGGCCGGCCGGCATGGTCGACAAGATCAACGCGATCCGCTGACGCCGTTCACGCAAGCAAGCGCCCCGCCGGTTCCGGCGGGGCGCTCCAGCACGGAGGGCGGTGGTGAATCGAATCGCCGGATGGCTCCAGGCGAGAGCCGAGAATTTCGCCGTGTTCCTGATGGCGGTGATGTTCGCGGCCTTCGTCATCCAGGTGTTCATGCGCTACGCCGTCAATCGGCCGGTCGCCTGGACGCTCGAGGCGTGCCTCACCGCCTGGCTGTGGCTCGTCCTTTGGGGCGGCGCCTTCGTGGTCAAGGATCGTGACCACGTCAAGTTCGACCTCGTCTACGTCGCTTTGCGCGAGCGCGGCCGCCGCGTCCTTGCCCTGATCTCTGCGATTGCGATCCTCGCGGCCTTCGTCGTGTCGCTTCCAGGGGCGCTCGACTACATCACCTTCTACGCGATCAAGTCGAGCGTGAGCATCGGCATCCGCCTCGACATCGTCTTCAGCGTCTATGCGATCTTCGCGGTCGCGATCATCGTACGCTATGGCTGGCGCTTGGCGGTCCTCGCGCGCGGCGTGCCGACAAGCGTCCTCGACGGAGATCCCCGCACGTGAGCCTCGCCTTCGCCGTCACGCTCGCCGCCATGTTCGGCCTCGCGGCGCTCGGCACGCCGATCTCGCTCAGCATGATGGCGGCGGCGGTCGCTTATCTTCTGGTCAAGGGACAGGATCTCGGCCTCGCCGCCGAGCAGATCATCCAGGGCCTCTACGACAGTTTCGTGATCCTCGCGGTGCCGCTGTTCATCATCGCCGCGAACATCATGAATTCGGGGTCGATCACCACACGTCTGAACGAGTTCTGCGTCGCGCTGGTCGGCCGGTTTCGCGGCGGCCTCGGCCATGTGAACATCGTCGTCAGCATCATCTTCTCGGGCATGTCGGGGTCGGCGGTCGCCGATGCGGCCGGCACCGGCAAGATCTCGATCGACCTGATGACCAAGAACAACCGCTACACGCCGGGCTATGCCGCGGCGATCACGGCGGCGTCAGCGGTCATCGGACCGATCATCCCGCCCTCGATTCCGATGGTCCTGTACGCGCTCGTGTCTGACACGTCGGTCGGATACCTGTTCATCGGCGGCGCGGTACCGGGTCTGCTCATCGGACTCGTGCTCATGGCCTATAATCACTGGGTCGCGGTGCGCCGCAATTTCCCGGTCGACGAGAAGGTGCCGCTCGCGGAGATCCCGCGCACGACGATGCGCGCCTTCCCGGTTCTGCTCATGCCCGCCATCCTGCTCTACGGGATCTATGGCGGCATCGCGACGCCGACCGAGGCGGCGGCGATGGCCGCGACCTATGCCTTGCTGCTTGCGGCGTTCTTCTACAGGGAACTCACCTGGCGGGCGCTCTACGACGTGCTGCTCGACAGCACGCGGTCCTCGGCCTCGGTCGGACTGCTGATCGGCGGCGCGCTGATCTTCAACTACATCGTCGCGAGCGAGAACATCCCGGGGACCGTGTCGGCATGGCTGACGGGCCTCCAGATCTCGCCGCTCGCCTTCCTGCTGGCGGTGAATCTCCTGCTGCTCGTCCTCGGTTGTCTGCTCGATGCGAGCACGATCATCCTCGTGATCCTTCCGCTCTTCGTGCCGACCTGCAAAGCGCTGGGCATCGACCTCGTGCATTTCGGCGTCGTGACGGTCATCAACGCGATGATCGGGCTGATCACCCCGCCTTATGGCGTTCTTCTGTTCGTGACCAACGCCGTCACTGGCATCCCGCTGCGCGTCATGATCGGGGAGATCTGGGGCTTCATCGCCGTCCTCGTCGCGGCCCTGTTCGCGATGATCTTCTTCCCGGAGATCGTCCTCTGGTTGCCGCGGATGTTCGGCTACGAGGGCAACTGAGCGCGCGCTTCGTTTCCGGCCGCTCCGGCGCGACGGACGGGCCCGGCACCATCGTCTCGCGCGAACCTTTGCCGGGATAATGTCCATGGCCATTCGCATCGGCATCAATCCGATCACCTGGAGCAACGACGACCTGCCCGAACTGGGCGGCGACACGCCGCTGGAGACCTGTCTCGCGGAGACGCGGCTTGCTGGCTATGCGGGCACCGAGATGGGCGGGAAGTTCCCGAACCGGACCGAGACGCTGAAGCCGATCCTCGCGCGCCATGGCCTCGCCTTCGTGTCGGGCTGGTACAGCGCGCGTCTGCTCGAGCGGGACGCCGAGGCGGAGATCGCCGCCATGCAGGGGCATCTGGACCTGATGGCTGGCATGGGCTGCCCCGTGATGGTGTTCGCGGAGGGGACCGGGTCGGTCCAGGGCGATCGCAGCCGCGCCGCCGACGACCGGCCGCGTGTGCCGGAGGCGTTCTGGCCGGAATATGCGCGCCGCATCCAGGCCGTGGCCGAGCACATGGCGGCGCGCGGCGTGCGCCTTGCGTTCCATCACCACATGGGAACGGCGATCCAGAGCGCCGACGACATCGACCGCTTGCTCGCGGCGACGGGGCCGGCGGTCGGTCTGCTGCTGGATACCGGGCATGCGACCTATGCCGGCATCGATCCCCTGGACCTGGCGCGCCGCCATGCCGGCCGGATCGTGCATGTCCACTGCAAGGATGTCCGGCGGCCGGTTCTGGAGGCCGCGCGCGCGCGCCGGCGGTCCTTCCTGGATTCGGTCCTGGAGGGCGTCTTCACCGTTCCCGGGGACGGCAGCATCGATTTCCCGCCGGTGCTGCGCGTTCTTCGCGAGGCCGGCTACGCGGGCTGGCTGGTCGTCGAGGCCGAGCAGGACCCGGCGAAGGCGCATCCGCTGACCTATGCGCGGATGGGCTTCACGACCCTGCGGCGTGACGCCGTCGACGCGGGGTTCGATATCGCCGGGTGACGGCGACGGGCGCACGCGCCCGGAAACTGTCACGCTCGGACCCTGCGCGTTCGCCTCGACCGTGTCGACATCGCATGCGATGGTGGAATTCTGTTTGCCGTGAGGTGGTGTGTGACGCGTCCTCTGATTCTCATCGATGCCGCGCCTCGGAACCGGGACATGATCCTGACCGATGCCATCGAGGCGCGTCTCGGTGCGATCGCCGATATCGTCGCGCATTACGACGGCCGCATGCCCGATGCGATTGTCGAGGCGCATCTCGCGCGCGCCGACATCATCGTCGGACAGACGCCGATGGACGCGGCGCGTCTCGCCCGCGCGCCGCGGCTGAAGGCGATCGTCAACGTCAAGGGCAATTGGGAAACGACGGTCGACTATGCCGAGGCGCAGCGCCTCGGTATCCAGGTGCTGTCGATCGCCCCGATGATGGCGCCGGCCGTCGCGGAGATGTGCATCGGTTTCGCCGTGGCGCTGGGGCGGGGGATCGTGCGCAACGACCGGCTGCTGCGTGATGGCGGCGAAAGCTATGGGATCCGCGGGAACGGCGACGCGGTGAGCCTTTTCGGCGCCGAGGTGGGGCTGGTCGGGTACGGCAATCTCGGCCGTGCGTTGCGGCCCCTGCTGGCGGCCTTCGGGTGTCGTGTCACCGTGCATGATCCGTGGCTGACCCCGGGCTATCTTGCCGACGAGGGGTGCCGCGCGGCGCCGCTCGACGAGGTGCTCGCACGGAGCCGGTTCCTGTTCCTGCTCGCCGGCGTTCATGCCGAGAACGAAGGGTTCCTGGACGGCGCCCGCCTGTCCCGGATCGCACCTGACGCCTGCGTGGTGCTTGCCAGCCGCGCCGAGATCGTGGACTTCCCGACTTTTGTCGATCTGGCCGAGGCCGGCCGGTTCCGCGCGGCGATCGATGTCTTCCCGGTCGAACCCGTGCCGGTCGACGATCCGGTTCGGCGCACGCGCAACATTCTCCTGTCGGCGCATCTTGCCGGCGGTATCCGCGACAGCTACCGCCGGATCGCCGAGACGCTGGACGACGAGATCCCGCACCTGATCGCCGGGTTGCCGGCCCGCCGATTGCAGCGCGCGGAGCCGCGTCTGGCGGCCATGCAACGCAGTCGCTGAGCCGCAGCCGTGGCCTCTCTCGTCCTGCGCGCGATCGAGAAGAGCTTCGGGCCGGTGAAGGTGCTTCACGGCATCGATCTCGACGTGGCCGATGGGGAACTCGTGGTCTTCGTCGGGCCGTCGGGATGCGGCAAGTCGACCCTGCTGCGGATCATCGCCGGTCTGGAAAGCGCCAGCGCGGGGCGGGTTGAGATCGACGGCGAGGTCGTGAACGACATGCCGGCCGCGGACAGGCGTCTGGCGA
>CAYSUY010000181.1:0-8517 GCA_964434345.1 uncultured Acetobacteraceae bacterium | reverse complement strand
GGCAGCCATGCGGCGATGCGCGCGCAGACCTCCTCGTGCAGGGCCGGATCGCGCACGACCCCGCCCTTGCCGACACGCGCGGCGCCGACCTCGAATTGCGGCTTTATCAGCGCGACCAGCCACGCGCCCGGCCGCGCCAGGGCAAGGGCCGCGGGCAGCACCGTCTCCAGCCCGATGAAGCTGGCGTCGCAGACCACGATGTCGACCGGTTCGGGGATGCGCGCGCGATCGAGGTGGCGGGCGTTGGTCTTCTCGTGCACGACCACGCGCGCGTCCTGGCGCAGCTTCCAGGCGAGCTGTCCATGCCCCACGTCCACCGCATGGACACGCGCCGCGCCGCGGGCGAGCAGCACGTCGGTGAAGCCGCCGGTCGAAGCGCCGACATCGATGGCAACCGCGCCGGTCACGTCGATCGCGAAGCTGCGCAGCGCGTGATCGAGCTTGAGGCCGCCGCGGCTGACCCAGGGATGGTCGCGACCACGCAACTCGAGCGGCTGGTCGGCGGCGACCGGTGCGCCGGCCTTGTCGATCCGCCGCTCGCCGCTGAACACCAGCCCGGCGAGGATCACGGCCTGGGCGCGCGCGCGGCTCTCGACCAGCCCGCGCTCGACGAGCGCGACATCCGCGCGCTGCCGTCCCATGCCGCTCACGGCAGGAGCCCCAGCCGCTCGCGCGCCGCGAAACGCCCCGTCGCCAGGAGCGCGACCGCCGCGAGGCCGATGGCAAGGCCGATCCAGACGCCGACGCCGCCGAGACCGAACTGGAATGCGGCGACGCATCCGATGGTGAAGCCGAGCCCCCAATAGCCGAAGGCGGCGATGGCCATGGGCACGCGAGTGTCCTTGAGACCGCGCAGCGCGCCCATCGCGATGGTCTGCGCACCGTCGAAGACCTGGAAGATCGCCGCGATCGCCAGGAACTCGACCGCGAAGGCCGCGACGACGAGGTTCGCGGGCACGCCGAGATCGAGGAACAGCCCCACGATCGGCCAGCGCAGCAGCCAAAGGGAAAACGCCATCGTTCCCATGAACGCGAGTCCGATCAGGAAGGCGGTCCACCCGGCGCGTCGCACCGCCTCGCGATCCCCCGCACCGGCGGCGATACCGACCCGCACCGTCGCCGCCTGGGCAAGCCCGAAGGGCACCATGAAGGTGACGGCCGCGCACTGGATCGCGATCTGATGCGCGGCAAGCTGCGCGGTGCCGATCACGCCGAGCACGTAGACCGCGGCGGAGAACACCGCCACCTCGAGCAGAAGCACGCCCGAGACGGGAAGGCCGAGCCGCACCAGCTCGCGCAGCCTCTGCCAGTCGGCGCGCCAGAACCGTCCCAGCAGACGGTATCTGCGCATCCGGCGATCCAGAAGCACGAAGCCGAGCAGGGCGAGGAAAGCGATCCAGTTGGCGATCGTGCTGGCAAGCCCGGAGCCGACGATGCCCATCGCCGGCATTCCGAAATGCCCGAAGATGAGGCCGTAATTGCCGATCGCGTTGACGGCGAAGGCGACAAGCTGGACCACGAGCGCCGCGCGCGGGCGCTGGAGCACGGCCACGAACTGGCGCAACACCATGAACCAGAGCGCAGGAAGCAACCCCCAGGACAGGACCGCGACATAGCCGGATGCGTCGGCGATCAGCGCCGGATCCTGCCGCAGCAGGCGCAGGATCGGCTCCGCCTGCGCGAGCAGCACCATGCCGAGGATGGTGACCAGCCCGGCGGCCCAGAAACCCTGGCGCATGCTGCGCCGGACGTCGCGCAGATGGCCGCGGCCCCGCCCGATCGCCTGGGCCATCATCGGCGCCGTCGCCATGCAGATGCCGAAGCCGCTGACCATGACCATGAAGAACAGGTTCCAGCCGACTGCGCCGGCCGCCAGCGCCTCCGCCCCGAGCCAGCCCAACAACAGGACGTCGACCGTCATGATCGAGACCTGGGCGAGTTGGGTGGCGACGATGGGCAGCGCGAGGCGCGCCGTGGCGGCGATCTCGTGGCGCCAGGCCCGGTCCTGCGGCGGCGGTATCGCGGCGGCGCGGGGGGCGGCTACGGCATCCATGCGCGGCGCTTCTAGAGCAAGAGCCGCGCCGATAGAAGCGCGGATCTTGCTCTGAAAACCCGTTCCGGCGGCCGATCCACGTCGCCGTCGATCGCGCTCGGGCGGATCCCGGCGCGGACTGGAAACGGCGCGGGTGCGGGGGCGCTCAGGATGTCCGCTTGACGACCCAGGCGGCGAGGTCGCGCAGCCGTCCGGCGCGGCGCCCGAACGGCGCCAGATGCGCCGCCGCCTGATCGGCGAGCCGATGCGCCTGGTCGCGGGCGCGGTCGACACCCAGAAGCGAGACGAACGTCGCCTTGCCGCGCGCGGCGTCCTTGCCGACGGCCTTGCCCATCGCCGCCGCGCTGCCTTCCACGTCGAGCAGGTCGTCGATCATCTGGAAGGCGAGCCCGAAATCCTGGGCGTAGAACCGCAGCGCATCGTGAAGCGGCGCGGGCGCGCGGGCGGCGAGCGCCCCGGCCTCGCAGGCGAACTGGATGAGGGCCCCGGTCTTGAGCCGCTGCAGACGCGTGATCTCGCCGATCCCGGTAGCGACATGTTCGACCGCGAGATCGATCATCTGCCCGCCGACCATCCCGTCCGGCCCCGCGGCGCGCGCGAGGGCAAGGACCAGCGCCGCGCGCGTCCCGCCATCGGGATGGGTCGCCGGGTCGGCGAGCACCTCGAACGCCCGGGTCAGCAACCCGTCGCCGGCGAGGATCGCGGTCGCCTCGTCGAAGGCCTTGTGCACCGTCGGACGCCCGCGGCGCATGTCGTCGTCGTCCATCGCCGGCAGGTCGTCATGGACCAGCGAATAGCAATGGATCATTTCCAGCGCGGCCGCGATGCGCAGCGCGCTCTCGCCGTCGCTGTCGAAGAGGCGGCAGGATTCGAGGACCAGAAAGGGCCGCAGGCGCTTGCCGCCCGCCAGAGACGCATAGCGCATCGCTTCGAAGACGCGCTTTTCCGGCCCCTCTGGCGGCGTCAGCAACCCGTCGAGCGCGGCCTCCACACGGGCCGCGTCGCTTGCCAGGGCATCCGCGAGATCGGGCGTCATCGCGGCCCGGTCACTCGAACCGGGCAGGCTGCGCGGCGGGGGTGCCGGCCGCGCCGAGCGTGATCTGCTCGATCCGCGCTTCCGCCTCGGCAAGCTTGCGTTCGCAATGCGCCTTCAGCGCGGCGCCACGCTCGTAGTTGCGGATCGCATCCTCGAGCCGCCCCTTCCCCTGCTCCAGGGCGCGGACGATCTCCTCGAGTTCCTTGAGGGCGTCCTCGAAGCTGAGCGCGGCGATGTCGGCATCGGTCGGGGGCTGGGCCATGTCCGGTCTCCTTGTCGGCCGCAAGCTACAGCCCCGCCGCCGCGCGGAGCAATCACCCGCGCGACCGACCGCCACGCATCCGGCACGCCCGGGAAAGGATGCACCGACGGGAGCGGTTTGCGTCTAGAATGCCGAGGCATGCGCATTTTCCATGTCCTGGCCGCGCTCGCGATCGGCGGCGCGCTCGTGGGCTGCACGCCGGCGGAGCCGCCGACCCTCCGCGAACCCGCCCGCACGGCCTCCGCCCGCGACGCGACGGCGGCCGCCGCCTTCGAGGACTGGATGCAGCCGCGCCTGGATGCCGTGCAGCGCATGCTGGATGCCAGCCAGCAGGCTGGCGCCTTCGTCGCCCTGGTCGTGCGCGCGCGACAGCCCGGCGCCGGGGTGGAACCCCCGCCTGTGGCGCCGGCGGTCGCCGCCCTTGCCCAGGCCGCGGCGGAGACGCGGCACGGTCTCGCCGACCTCCAGCCTTTCGCCGTCGGCGACGACGAGCAACTGGCCCTTGCGGCCGACGTCCAGGAACAGGTCGCGCGCATGCGCGCCGGGCTCGAGGCCTGCGCCGACGGATTGCCGAGCCTCGCCGCGATCGGGCTTGCGCTCGGACCGCTCGCGCGCGCGGATGCCGCCGCCCTGGGCGCGACCCTGATCCGGTTGCTCGAGGTTCAGCTACGCGCCGACATGGTCTTCGCCGATCTCGTCGCCGGGCTCCTGACGCCTGATTCCGACCCGCTGCCGGAGCGCGAACTGCAGGCGGCGCGCTGGCGCGGCAACGCCATGGTGCTGCGCGCCATCGACGGTTTCGCGATGCCCGGCCGTCTCGATCCCGTCGCGCGCACGGACATCGTCGCGGTTGCCGAAGAGCGCGGCGAGGCCCTGGCCGGGGCGCTGGCGAAGATCGCCCTCCTCAAACGGGCGGCGGCGGAACTGCCCTCTGCGCAGCGCGGCGCCATCGGGCGCGTGATCCGCAGCTACGAGGACGGCCTGGAGGCGGAGGCGGATTTCCTCGACGCCGTCGCCCGCTTCGCGCCGCTCGCCGAGGACGCCGATCCGGAGTCGCGGCTGGCCCGCGCCCTGGACAGCGCACGGCCGCTCATGGACAGCCTGGTGCTGCGGCTGCGCGCCAATCTCTCGCGGCTGCGGACGCTGACCGAACTCGGCGCCGGGCGGAGGGCCTGAGCGCATGCAGACCGGACGCGCTCCCGACCGGGTGCTGCGCGGCATCGTGGCGATGCTGTCCAGCGTCGTGCTGTTCTCGCTCGTCTACCTGATGGTGAAGTGGCTGGGACAGCGCTACGCGCTGATCCAGTTGATATTCTTCCGCTGCGCGCTGGCCCTGATCCCGGCGCTGGCGCTCATGCACCGCCATCCGCGCGGCCTCGCGCTCATGCGGCCGACCCGGCCGCTGGGGCATCTCGTGCGCGGCGGCTTCGGGATGTTCGCGATGGCGACCAGCTTCGCGGCGTTCCAGTACCTTCCCGCGGCCGACGTGGTGGCGATCAATTTCGCCGCACCGATCTTCGTCACCGCGCTGTCCGTGCCGTTGCTGGGCGAGGCCGTCGGATGGCGCCGCTGGCTCGCCGTGGTGACCGGCTTCGCCGGCGTGATCGTCATGCTCCAGCCCGGCGCCATGCTGTCGGGAGCCCAGCACGCGGCGGCGATCGGCGGTGCCCTGGCGCTGTCCAGCGCGCTCGCCTACGCGGTGGTCGTGATCTCGATCCGGCAGCTCGCGCGCGACGAACCCGGCGAGACGATCGTGTTCGTCTACATGGCCTTCGTGACGCTGGCGACGCTGCCGATCCTGCCCTTCGTGTGGGTCACGCCGGACACGCTCGCCGATCTCGCGCTGCTGCTGGCGCTGGGGCTGGTCGGCGGGGTGGCGCAGATCGCCCTCACGCGCGCCTTTCAATATGCCCCGCCCGCGATCGTGATGCCTTTCGAGTATTTCGCGCTGATCGTCACGGCCCTGCTCGCCTGGCTGATCTGGAGCGAGACGCCGACGCGCGACGCAGCGATCGGCGGCGCGATCGTCATCGCCTCCGGCCTGTTCATCATCTATCGCGAGGCGCGGCGCGCGCGCGTCAAGCCGCCATCAGCGCCGTGACATGCGCCGCGGCCGACTCGCCGAGGGCGACGAGGTCGTACCCGCCCTCGAGGGAGGAGACCAGCCGCCCGCCAGCGTGCCGCCCCGCGACCTCGGCGATCGCAGTGGTCGCCCAGCCGTAATCCTCGGTCTCGAGATCGATCGCGGCGAGCGGGTCACGGTGATGGGCATCGAAGCCGGCCGACACCAGGATCAGTTCCGGCGCGAAGGCAGCGAGCGCCGGCAGCACCCGATCGGTCATGGCATGTCGGAACGCATCGCCATCTGCATGCGGTCGCAACGCCACATTGAGCACGTTCTCCGCGACACCGCGCTCGGCCGGGTCACCGGTGCCCGGATAGAGGGGCATCTGATGGGTGGAGGCGAAGAAGAAGCCGGGATCGCCCTCCAGGATCGCCTGGGTGCCGTTGCCGTGATGCACGTCGAAATCCACCACCGCCACCCGCCGCAGCCCATGGGCGCGCCGGGCGTGCAGCGCCCCGATCGCGACCGCGTTGAACAGGCAGAAGCCCATGGCGGTACCGGCCTCGGCGTGGTGGCCGGGTGGCCGAACTGCGCAGAAGGCGTTGCGGACCGCCCCCGCCATCACCGCATCGACGGCGGCCACGACGGCGCCCACGGCGCGCAGCGCCGCCTCGCCGGACCCCGGGCTCACCACCGTGTCGGCATCGACCCGCGCGTGACCGCTGGCCGGAACCGCCGCCAGCAGCGCCTCGGCGTGACGGCGCGGATGGGCAAGTTCGAGCAGATCCATCCCGGCGCGCGGCGCTTCGGCCCGGGCGAGTCCCGCGAAGCCGGGCGCGGAAAGGGCGGCCAGCACGGCGCGCAGCCGGGCCGGTGATTCCGGATGCCCTGGCCCGGGATCGTGGTCCAGGCAGGCCGGGTGGGACAGGAGAAGCGTGGTCATCGGCGGGCTCCGGCGTGCTGGACGCGTGGCGGACGCCACTGTCGATCGAAAGCGGGACCACCGGCAAGTGCGCTAAATCCTTTCCCGGAATCGCGGCACGCAATAACCTGAGACGTGCGACATACTGGCGCCGGGGCCGGGGTCATGCGCATGGGGCCGGAGGCGGGCGATGCGAGGGCCCCGTGGACGGCAGAGGCCCGCGTCGGTGTCCGGGGATGCGTGGAGGCAGCGATGAGCGGCGACGACATCTTCGAGATTGCCATCGTCGGCTCGGGGCCGGGCGGGATCGCCGCGGCCACCCGGGCCGCTGCGCGCGGCGTGAACCACGTCCTGCTCGAGCGCACCGGACACCTGTCCGACACGATCTACAAGTACCAGCGGCGCAAGCACGTCATGGCGACGCCGGACATCCTGCCGCTACGCGCCGATGTCGGCTTCGCCGAGGGCTCGCGCGAAACCGTGCTGGAGACCTGGGACCGTGGCGTCGAGGCGGCCGGCTGCAACGTGCGCCTCAACGCGGAGGTCGTCGGCATAAAGGGCGAGCGTGGCGATTTCCGCCTCACCCTCGCCGACCGCAGCGTCGTGCGCGCGCGCGCGATCGTGCTGGCGATCGGCCTCCAGGGCAATCTGCGCAAGCTCGCGGTCCCCGGGGCGGAACTGCCTTTCGTCCAGTACCAGCTCGACGACCCCGACGAGTTCCAGGACGAACATATCGTGGTCGTCGGCACGGGCGACGCGGGCATCGAAAACGCCCTCGTCCTGTCCAACGCCAACACGGTGACGATCCTCAACCGTGGCGCGGAGTACCCGAACGCGAAGCCGGCCAACGTCCAGCTGCTGCAGACGGCGATCGCCGACGGCCACATGCAGGCGATGCTCCGCACCGCGCCGAAGCGCATCGAACCGGGCTGGATGACCGTCGACACGGCGGATGGCGAGACGCGCATCCGGTGCGACCGCGTGATCGCGCGGCTCGGCGCGCTGCCGCCGCGCAAATTCGTCGAATCCTGCGGCATCGTATTCGGGAGCGACAGCCCCTCGGCCTTCCCGGTCGTCAGCGACCATTACGAATCCAACGTGCCCGGCCTCTACATCATCGGCGCGCTGGCGGGCTATCCGCTGATCAAGCAATGCATGAACCAGGGCTACGAGGTCGTCGAGTACATCCTCGGCAACCCGGTGGCACCTGCCGACGAACCGCTGATCCAGGCCAAGCTCGACGCCGCGCAACCCGGCCTCGCGGTCAGTCCGTTCATCGCGACGATCCGCGAGCGGGTACCGGTCTTCGCGGAACTCTCGCCGCTGCAGATCCGCGAGTTCCTGCTGACCTCGGAGGTCCATCTGGCCGCTCCGGGGCAGAAGGTCTTCGAGCGCAACGACTACACCAACAGCTTCTACGCCATCGTCGATGGCAGCGTGGAGGTTCTGATCGGCGAAGCCGGCACGCCGGGAAACCCGGTGCTGCGCGGCGGCGAATTCTTCGGCGAGATCGGTCTCATCTCAGGTCGCCGTCGCGGCGCGACCGTGATCGCGCGCGACGGCGCGCTGCTGCTGGAGGTGCCGCGCAACACCATGCTGCGGCTGCAGCGCTCGGTGCCGAGCGTGGCGCGCGCGATCGACGAAGTCGCGATCGTGCGCGTGGTGAAAAGCTATCTCGGCCAGGATCTCGACAGCGCCATCCTGGCGCCGGTGATCCGCGAGGCGGAGATCGTCTCGCTCAAGGCCGGAGAGATCCTGATCCAGGAAGGCGCCACCGATGACGCCATGTACCTGATCCGCTCGGGATCGGTGCTGGTCTCCCGCATGGTCGGCGGTCAGGAAGTCGTGCTCACCTATCTCGCCGCGGGCAACTATGTCGGCGAGATGGCGCTGCTCCGCAACGCGCCCCGCACGGCGTCGGTCAAGGCCGCGGTGGCGACCCAGGTGATCAAGCTGCCTGCGGCAGCGGTGCGCGACCTGCTGGACGCCGCCCCGGAGCTGCGGCGCCGGGTGGAGGAGAAATTCAGCGAGCGCGTGCGCAGCAGCGCGCGCCAGACCGCCGACAGCGAGAGCGGCGCCCTCGTCAACTTCCTGATGCGCGAGGGCCTCGGCGAGGCGACCGACGTCCTGCTGATCGACGAGACGCTGTGCATCCGCTGCGACAATTGCGAGAAGGCCT
>CAYSUY010000180.1:0-8650 GCA_964434345.1 uncultured Acetobacteraceae bacterium | reverse complement strand
GCTGAGCGTCAATGCGTCTTGGCGTTGGCGGCGGCGAGCGCCTTCGCCCATTCCTCGCGGATCCAACGCGCGCAGGCGACGTTGTTCTCGAAGATCGAATATTTATGGCCCATGCCGTAGTCGCAGGCCGGAATATGCTCGCACGAGATCTGGCCGATCGGGCTCTCGTCATGCGTCGCATGATGGGCGAGCAGGTCGCGCACGACGCGCTTCCACGGCTCCAGCCGCGCCTCGTCCCAGTCGGCGACGTATTCGCCGGGATTGGGCTTCATGAACGGATACTGGATGCCCCGACCGAAGCGGCCGTCGGGGTGCTTGGCCCAGATGTTGATCGGGTTGGCCGGCACCGCGGCGCGCGCATGCGCGTGGTGGATGAAATTGGCGTCGATCCATTTCTTGGCGACGTTGCCGGGCTTGGACGGATCCAGGATCAACGCCCCGGAATCCACGTCCGCCTTCATGTCCTGGACCTTCTGCTCCTCGGGATTGTCGATCTTGAAGATCACGTGGCTGTGGTCGAGCGTCATGTAGAACGGTACGCCGCGCGCCTTGACCAGTGCCGCCACTTTCTCGACGCGGCCGAGATGCTCCGACCACATGTTCACATGCACCTCGAAGCAGGGCACGACGCCGTGGCGCATGCCGAAATCATGGGCGCGCATGTAGAAATCGGCGACCTCCGCATCCGTCAGCACATGGCCGTCGGCGTGGTTGGTCATCACCTGGACGTTCTGGACCTTGTTGCCCAGGAGACGCCCCTTGATGATGTTCTGTTCGAACAGCGTCTCGTCGCGGCCCAGCGTGTAGAACCAGCCGCCGGCGAGGATCGGCAGGTCGTATTGCTCCGAGGCCTTCAGAAGGTCGCGGAACTCCTCGTCGGGCGGCGAGCGGTCGATGTAGTCGAACACGCCGGCTTCCTTGACCATGCGCACCTTGGTCGCGATGTCCGGGATGTTCGTGTCCTGGTGCGTCGTGCCACCGGCCGTGCAGCCGATCTTCAGGTCACCGAGTTGGCGCATCGTCGTCTCCCTTGTCGTTGCGCGTCACCGCGCGATGTAGTCCGCGCCCAGCGGCCGGGCCGAGTTGACGCCGCCATAGCTCCGGCCGCCATGGCCGGCCGGCGGTGCGCCGAACCAGCGGTCGTCCCGCGTGTCGTCGGCCGGTTGCCAGCGCACGTCGCAGGACAGCCGGACGCGGCCGCCATCGAGCATGTTATCGCAGGACCCGTGGAGCGAGAACATATCGAAAAGGATGACGTCGCCCGCCTTGAAATCCGCCGTCAGGAGCCGCGCGCCGCGCGCCGCGGCGAAGCTGACCGCGTCCTCCGGGAAGGAGCCCGGCAGGGTGTCGCGGTCGACGTCGAGGCCGCGATAGCGCGCGACGAGATCGGCGAAGCGGTTGGAGCCTTCGACGAAGACGATCGGCCCCGCTTCGAGGGGCACGTCGCCCAGCGGAATCCACGCGGTCAGGACGTGCTCCGAGCCACGGTTCATGTAGACATGGTCGAAATGCAGCGGGCTGGCGCGGCCGGCCAGCATGGTGCGCAGCCAGAGGAAATCGAAGGGCCTGGCCGCGCATCCGAGCAGGGCGCCGGCGATGGCGCCGAGGCCCGGCCCGTGGGAGACCGCGCGCAGTCGCGGCCCCTCGCAGACCGAGCGCCAGAACGGGCCGGGATCGGGATGGAGCGCGGCGCGCCGGCTCGTTCCGGTGGCGATTCCGTCGATGGCGGGTGCCGCGATCTCTCCCACCTCCAGAAGCCGGCCGAACACCTCCGCGCGCGCCGCCAGCACCGCGGCGCGGTCGAGGGCGCCGCGGAGCAGGATGTAGCCGTCCTGAGCCAGGGCCGCGCGCCACGTCGCGGGCTCGCGCGGCACGCCCGCAAAGCTGCGCAGTTCGCCGGCAAGCCCGGCGGGAACGGGCTGTCCGGCGATGCGCATCGCGTCGTGTCTGAGCATGTCGTCCCCTCCTGGCGCGCCCGGTCCGTTTTAGGGGGACGTCGGCGTGACGGTCAAACCGTCGCGTGCGGCCGTCGCGCGCGGCAGGCGCAACTGCGCCCTGAGCCCGGGCGCGTTGTCCGCGAGGTCGAGTGTCCCGCCATGCAGCTTGGCGACCGAGACGACGAGGCTGAGCCCGAGCCCGCTTCCGGGCGAGGAGCGGCTCGCCTCCAGCCGGTAGAAGCGGCGCGTGACCTTGTCGCGCTCAGCCTCGGGTATACCGGGTCCGTCGTCGTCGACGGTGATCTCGGTGTCGGTCCCGGCCTGGGCGGTGGCGACCCGGACCGTGCCGCCGGGCGGCGTGTACTTGATCGCGTTGTCGAGCAGGTTCGCGACCACCTGTGCGAGGAGCATGCGATCGCCGATGCATTCCGCAGCCGCGAGGTCCGCGACCAGGGCAAGACCGCGCTCCTCGGCGAGCGGCTGATAGAACTCGACCATGTCCTCCGCCAGCGCCGCGAGATCCACGCGCGCGAAGGCCGCGCGCCGGTGACCGGCCTCGATCTCCGCGATGCGCAGCAGCGCCTCGAACAGGCGGACCACCTGGTCGAGTTCCTGGAGCGCGGCCTCGGCCGAGGCGCGGAAGCGGGCGGGCGAATCGGCGCCGCCAAGCGCGGTCTCGAGCCGTCCGCGCAGCCGCGTCAGCGGCGTGCGCAGGTCGTGGGCGATGGCGTTGGAGACCTGCCGCACGCCATCGACGAGTTCGGAGAGCCGGTCGAGCATGACGTTGAGATCGGCGGCAAGCCGATCGAACTCGTCTCCGGCACCGCTCAGCGGCACGCGCGGAGACAGGTCGCCGAGGACGACCCGGTCGGCGACGGAGGAAATGCGCGCGAGCCGCCGCGCCAGCATCTGGCGGGCCAGCAGGCCGATCAGGATCGAGGCGGCGAACGCGAGCAGGATGGACCACAGCAGGGTCTCCGCCACCACCGTACGCACGTCGAGCCGGACCTGGATGTCGCGGCCGACATAGAGTGCATGGGTATCGCCGGCCGGCACGCGCAGCACCCGAGCCGTCGAGCTCGCCGGCTTGCGCAGGATCTCCAGCTCGAACCATTTGAGCGTCGTCTCGGCCGGTGCGCTTTCGAGGTTGCCCGCGACGATCCGGCGCGCGCCGTCGACCAGCGCGATGATCTCGTCCTCGTCGGGTTCGTCGGCGAGCCTGGTCTCGATGGCGCGGATCAGCGCCTGTATCCCGCCGGCCCGGTGGCGCTCGAGCAGCGTCTCCGTCGCCGCCAGGATGGCGCGGTCGGTCTGGCGCGCGAGATAGCTCTCGGTGCGCCAGTAGATGTAGCCGGCGAGCACCAGGGCGAGGCCGGCGAAGAGCGCTGCGTAGCCAACCGCCAGCCGCAGGACCGTCGACCGGATCGCGAGGGCGCGCGGCACGCGGCGGATCAGGGCTCGGGGCGCAGGCTGTAGCCGGCGCCCCTGATGGTGTGCAGCAGCGGCCGCGGGAAGCCCCTGTCGATCTTCTGGCGCAGGCGGCTGACATGGACGTCGACCACGTTCGTCTGCGGATCGAAATGATAGTCCCAGACGGCTTCGAGCAGCATGGTGCGCGTCACCACCTGGCCGGCATGCCGCAGCAGGTATTCGAGCAGACGCTGCTCGCGCGGCAGCAGGTCGAGGCGCCGCCCGGCCCGTCGCACCTCGCGCGACAGCAGGTCGAACTCGAGATCGGCGACCCGCAGCACGGTCTCGACCGCCTTGGCGCGGCCGCGGCGCAGGATCGCCTCCAGCCGGGCCTGCAATTCGGCGAAGGCGAAAGGCTTGGTCAGATAGTCGTCGCCGCCGGCCTTGAGGCCGCGCACCCGCTCGTCCACCTGGGCCAGCGCCGACAGGATCAGGACCGGCGTGACGCTGCCTGCGCGACGCAGCGTCTCGATCATCGTCAGCCCGTCGATGCCGCCCGGCAGCATGCGGTCGACGATGAGCGCGTCGAAGGCCTCGCCCGTGGCGCGATACAGGCCTTCGCGCCCGTCCGGCGCGTGCTCGACCGCATGCCCGGCCTCGCTCAGGCCCTTGATCACGAACCGCGCGACTTCGGGATCGTCTTCGACCAGCAGGAACCGCATGCCGACAGCGCTAGCCGATCGAGGCGCCGCGCCGCAAGCCGATAAGCGGGGGTCCGGCAAGCGGCGTCCGCCGGGCGGGGGTCGCGGGGGATGCCCGGTCGGCGGAATTCGGGTACTGTGCGCATCGCGCGCCGCCATGGACCCAGACCCTGCCATCGCCTTTCCCGCCCGGCTCGATGCCGCCGCGATCGCCCGCGGGTTGATGCGTGGCCTGGATCGCGAGGGCTGGCGCTGCCTGACCGAGGTGCCGCTCGCCTCGGGCCATCGCGCCGACGTGATGGCGCTCGACGAGGCGGGGCGGATCCTGATCGCCGAGGTCAAATCCTCGCTCGCGGATTTTCGCGCGGACCGCAAATGGCGGGCGTATCTCGATCATTGCGATCTCTTCGCCTTCGCCGTCGCGCCCGATTTCCCGCTCGCGGTCCTGCCGCCCGAGGCGGGACTCTATGTCTGCGATTCCTATGCCGCGCATGCGCTTCGTCCGGCGACCGCGGCCCAGGTGGCGCTCGCGCCCGCGCGCCGGCGACAGGCCCTGATCCGCTTCGCACGCCTCGCCGCCGACCGCTGGCGCCGCGGTCTCGCCGATCCCGGCGACGGCCTCGACGGCGGCGATTGACCCTCTCCTCTCACCCAAGGCCCCCATGCTCGCCGCGGAAATCGCGACAATCCTCCTCCTGGTGCTGCTCAACGCCTTTCTCGCGATGTCGGAACTCGCCGTGGTCTCGTCGCGGCGCAGCCGGCTCCAGATGATGGCCACGGCGGGCCGCCGCGGCGCCGCCCATGCGCTGGAACTCAACCGCGATCCCGGGCGCTTCCTGTCGACGGTCCAGGTCGGCATCACCCTGGTCGGCATCGTCGCCGGCGCGGTGAGCGGCGCCGCGCTCGGCGCGCGCGCGGCCGCTGTGCTCCGCGATGTCGGCGTCGGCACGGCGGCCGCCGATGCGGCGGGCTATGTCGCGGTGATCGCTGCGATCACCTTCCTGTCGGTGGTCGCCGGCGAGCTGGTCCCCAAGCAGCTCGCCCTGCGCAACGCCGAGGCGATCGCCTGCCTGGTCGCGCCGACGATGCGCGCCCTGTCGCGCGTCGCCTCGCCCTTCGTCGTCCTGCTCTCCCGCACCAGCCAGGCGCTGCTGCGGCTGGCCGGCGCGCGGGCGCCGGCGGAGACGACGGTGACCGAGGACGAGATCCGCGCGCTGATCGCCGAGGCCGAGAGCGCCGGCGTCGTCGAGCCGCAGGAGCGGCGGATGATCGCGGGTGTCATGCGCCTGGGCGACCGTCCGGTGCGGGCGGTGATGACCCCGCGCATGGACATCGACTGGATCGACGCCGCCGCCGGGCACGAGGCGATACGCCGCCAGATCCGCGCCAGCGGTCATGCCCGGCTCGCGGTCTGCGACGGCACGCCCGAGAAGCTGGTCGGGATCGTCCACGCCAAGGACATGCTGGACGCCCTGATCGACGGGCGCCCCTTCGATCTCGCGGCCCTGCTGCACCAGCCGCCGGTCATGCCCGACACGCTGGCGACGCTCGACGCGCTCGAGCGGCTGCGCGCGACGCCGCTCGGCCTCGACGCGGTCCACGACGAATACGGTCATTTCGAGGGTATCGTCACCGCCATGGACCTCCTTGCCGCGACCGCGGGGGATTTCGCGGCGCCCGGAGACCAGGGGCCGGTCGCCGCCGCGGCGACCCGGCGCGACGACGGGTCCTGGCTCCTCGACGGCGCGATGGACGTCGTCGAAGCCTCGGAGATGCTGCCGCTCGCCCTCCCGGCCGAGCGTCAGTACCATACGCTGGCGGGGCTGGTGCTGTTCGGTCTCAAGCGCGTGCCGGAGACCGGCGACCATGTCGAGATCGACGGCTGGCGGCTCGAGGTCGTCGACATGGACGGCCGGCGCATCGACAAGATCCTGGCCCAGCGCATCCCGCTGCACCGTCGCGGTACCGGCTGAACGACGGCTGGTCCGCTTCGATGGCTCAGCCGCCGGCCAGCGCCGCCGTCGCGATTCCAGCGATGCGCCGGGCCACCGCGGCGATGTCGAAGCTGCGATCCGCGTAGGCCAGCGCGTTGCGGCCGAGCTCGGCCCGCAGCGCCGGGTCACCGGCCAGACGTTCGGCCGCCGCGACGAAGCCGGCGCGATCGCCCGCGGGAACGACGATCCCGGCGTTCTCGCGGATGAGGATCCGCGAGGCGAGGTTCTCCGCCGGCATCGCCGCCAGCAGCGGGCGGCCGGCGCAGAGATAGGTCAGCACCTTGGACGGGACCGAATAGATGCCGGCATCGGGCTCGAGCACGGCCATCAGCACGTCGCCGGTGGCGACCACCTGGGGCAGCGCGGCGAAATCCTGGAAGGGCAGCAGGACGAGGTTCGACAGCCCGGCGCCGTTGGCGCGCAGCCAGTCCGCGCCGATCCCCTCGGACACCACGACCACGCGGATGTCCGGCCGGTCCCTGAAACGCTCCGCGGCGGCCAGCAGCAGGCCGGGATCGTGCTTGAGGCCGATCGTGCCGGAATAGAGGAACACCAGCTTGTCGGCGAGGCCGTGGGCGCGCGCCCAGGGATTGTCGCGCGGCTGCGGCGGCAGCTCCTCGCGGGGCGCCCAGTTCTCGACCACGTCGATGCGCGCGCGCGGCAGTCCCCAGCGCTCCAGGATCGGCACGAAATCCTCGGTGATCACGATGGCGCGCGCGGAGCCGCGCAGCAGCTTGCGCTCCAGGGCGACATAGCGCGCGCCGACGAGATGCCCGATCACCGGCAGCTTGCGACCGAGGATGCGCGAGATCGCGACCGAGTTGATGTCCTGGACCCAGAACACGAAGGGCACGCCCAGGCTTCGCGCGGCGCGCCAGGCGTGATGCTGGGGATCGAGGGTCGAGTTGGCGGAGAACACGATCTCCGGCTTCCAGTCGAGGATCGTCCGCGCGAGCAGCCGGCCATAGGCCAGTTCCTGACCCAGGCGCTTGACGTAGCTGTACTTGGCGAATTCGCCCGGCAGCGACAGGCCGCGTGTTTCGAAGCCCGGCGGATCGTCGGGCTGGGGGGTCAGCTTTCCCTTCGGCGTCTGGAAGCCGGGAAAATGGACATGCAGGACCTGGTGCCCGTCGCGCGCCAGCTGGCGGGCCAGCTGCACCAGAAAGGCGTGGCCCGAATAATCGTGCAGCAGGATCCTCACGCGCGCCTGGCCTCGACGATCAGGCAGTCGCCGCGCCCGGCGCGGTTCCAGGCCGCGCGTTCCGTGGCACCGACGGTCATCGCGCGCAGCATCAGCGGGATCACGCGCGCGGGTTCGCGCTGGCGCCGCGGCGCATCGGGGAAGTCGCGGGCGATCTGCGACTGCGCCCACCACAGGGCCGGTGTGACGCTGCGCGTGGCCACGACCTCGAAGCCGGTGTCGCGCAGCAGCGCCGACAGACGCGCGGCGTCGAAATGCGTGATGTGGAAGGGCACGTGCCAGTTGATCCAGTCGGATCCGAAGCGCTCGCGCAGGGCGCTCGCCGCATTGGGCAGGCTGATCCACAGCGCGCCGCCCGGGGCCATCACGCGACGGATCGCCTGGAGCATGCCGCGCGGATGCACCGCGTGCTCGAGGACGTTGGAGAGCACCACGACGTCGTAGGGCGCGCTCGGTCGCAGCGCGGTGATGTCGACGTCGTAGACCACGAAGCCCTTGCGCCGCGCCGCCTCCGCCGCGACGCGGTTGAGTTCGAGCCCCTCGGCCTGGAAGCCGTTGGCGGCGTACATCGCGAGGCCGCGCCCCTCGTTGCAGCCGACATCCAGGAGCCGCCCGGCGCCGCGCCGCGCGTGGAAGGACACGTCGCCGTCGAGGCGCAGCAGCAGCCGGTAGAGCGGCGAGGCGAGGAACAGGGCGCGCAGCCGCGCCCAGGCGCTGCCCGTCTCGCCCTCGCCGCCGAAATTGTAGTGGCGCTCGTAGAGGGCGCGCAGCTCGTCCTGGGTCGGCAACGGGTCGGTCTGCCACAGGCCGCAGGCGGTGCAGGCGAGGATCCGCCACTGGCCCGGCGAGCCGAAGCGGTTGTCGCGCACGGCGGGCTCGACGACCCGGAAGGCCTCGCCGTCGCAGAGCAGGCAGCTGGCGCTCATCTCTCGACCATCTTCTGACGCCGTTCGTGAAGCTTGGCGTCGACCAGGAAGCGGAACCAGAAGGTCTGGAGCACGAAGAAGATCAGGCCCCAGCGGCCGTCGAGGAAGCCGCGCTTGAGCACGTAGCGATAGAAGAACAGGCCGAGGGCGCGCCAGAACAGCGGCGCGCGGTTGTAGCGACCGCGTAGCGCACGCTTCTCGGCGACCGGATCGCCGGTGCCCGGCTGGATCACGCCGCTGCCGGAGGGCGCGAGGATCTCGTCGACTTCGGCGTCGGCCCAGCGATTATGCCGCGCGGTCCACTCGGCGAGCGACAGCCGGATGTCGTCGATCATCGGGTTGGCGAGCTTGCGGCTCGGCCCGTCGACGAAGAAATGCTGGTCGTATTTGCGCGACTCGCAGCGCCCGTGGCCGGTGCGGAAGAGGCGCATGTGGTGGATCGGCCACATGCCGCCATGGCGGATCGGCTGGCCGTGGAAAT
>CAYSUY010000179.1:4811-8736 GCA_964434345.1 uncultured Acetobacteraceae bacterium | reverse complement strand
CCGCGTGCAGGTCGCGCAGGGTCTCCGCGTGCTGCTCTTCCAGCCCCGCGGCGCCTTCGGTCTCGAGGGTGGTTCGCAGCTTGAGGATATCCTCGCGCTGCTTGCCCCAGGTTTCCTCTGCTCTCTTGGCGCTGTCGCCAAGACGGTCGATGTCCTGCTCCAGCGTCGGGACGTCGATCGCGGCAAGTTCGGCGTCGAATTGCGCGCAGCTTTCCTTCGCGGTGCCCAGATCGGTGCGTGTGCCGTCGAGGTCGCGCGCATGTTCGGCCTTCCGTTCGGCGCGTTCAGGGGCCGCAAGTGCCGACACCAGAGTGTTCAGGTCCCGCTTCATCTGGTCCGCCGTGGCAGTTGCGATGGTCGCTGCGGTGCGCGCCTTGTCGAACGCAGTCGATGCCGTCTCGAGATCCCGCCGCGCGCCGGCCTCGAGGGCCTCGGCATCGGCGAGCGCGAGCGCCTGCTCCTGAGACGGATCGACGGGGGGCAGGCGGTCGAGATCGCTGCGAACGCGCGCCTGCTCGCCCTGCCGCGCGGAGAGTTCCGCGGCAAGCGCCGATACGCCGCGAGGCGCATAGATCTTGAGCAGCTTCTCCTGGCTGGCGATTTCCGCGTTTATCGTCTCCGCGCGCTTTGCACGCACCTGCACCGCGGCGAGATCCGGCTCGCCGATGCTGGCGACCAACCCGCGCAGGTCGTGCTCCTGGCTTGCGATCTGCGCCGCGAGCGTCGGAAGATCTTCGCCGCCAGGGCGGATCGTCAACGTTCCGAGATCGGGCATGTCCACCGCGATCTCGGACGACACGATGATCTGCCGGGATCCCGATATGATTGCGCCGTCGATCCGGATATTGCGTCCGGGCAGCATGTCGATGGACAGGCCGGTTGCGATCGCGTCACGACGGATGAGGTTTTCCCGCAGTGCTTCGGCGAGCGTTTCGATCCGGCGCAATATCTGTTCGGGAATGGCGATGCGGGCCGCCTCTTCGCGCAGCGTGCCGATCCTGAAGTGATTCTCCTGGGCGCGCGCCAGCTCCGTCGTCGCCTTGTCGACATCGGTGGTCAGTCGCAGCAGTTCGGCTTCGCTACGCCGCCGGTCCGCCGCGGCCCGCGCCTGCGCCAGGGTTGCGCGAGCGGCGTCTACTTTGTCCCGGGCGAGTTTGGCGGCTTCTTCCAGGGGGGCGACCGAGAGGCGCGCGGCGTTCGCCTTGGCTTCGGCCTCCTGATGCGCTGCGCGGCGTCGTTCGGCCTCGGCGTCGTCGCGGTCATACGTGTCGAGCTGGTCTTTCAGGATGCTCACCCGCTTCTCGGCGTCCTTGATCCGTGTCGCCTCGGCGTCGCGCCGCGTCTTGAGTTCGCGCGCGCCGGCGAGGCGCTTTTCCGCCTCGGTTTTCTTTGCCCGCAACGTCTCCCACGGCTTCTCGCGTTCGTGTCTCGCCGCGTCGCGGGTCAGCCGGTCCAGCCGGTCGACCTCCTCGCGGTAGGTCTGGATCTTCGTGCTCAGTTCGCCCTCGCGCTCCTGCAGGGCCTCCAGCGACCTGACCGCCGCGTCAAAGGCGCCCTTGGGACGGCTGGTCTTCTCGGTCAGGATCTCGCCGCGTGCCTCCTCCAGGCGCTCCATCAGGCTGTCGCCGCCGGTCGTCGCGATGCCGCTCATCTCGTCGCGCAGGACCGAGTCGAGGCGGCCGCGCGCGTGTTCGAGCGGCAGGTCGAGATGCTGCGATGTGCCCTGTTCGATCCAGAGCAGCCCGGGAATGCCGAGCGTGTCGGGCCGTGCGCCACCGCGATCGCTCATGGTGCACCCGATGATGCCCGCGAGGTGATCCTCGGCCTCCAAGCCGTCCATCTGCTTGCGGCCGATGCGCAGGTCGCAGCGTTTCCGGCCGAGGAAGCTCTTCGCCAGCGCGTAGCTGGTTCCGCCGAATTCGAAATCCACCTCGACGCTGGGGCTGGCCCCGGGATCGCTCCAGGGGCGGAGCGTGTCGAGCGTGCCGGTCTTGTGACGCTCCAGGAAGGCGGTGCGGATCGCGGTGGCGATCGTCGACTTGCCGGATTCGTTGGGCGCGGCAAAGAGGTTGAGGCCCGCGTTCAACCCGTCGATCTCGACCGGGGCACGGAAGCGCTTGAAATTCTCGATGCGCAGACGGGTGAGCTTCATCGGGACACCTGTTCGTCCTGGCGGAGGGAAAGCATCGTGTCGGACAGGAGGCGCAGCGCGGCGTGCGCGGTCTCGTCGCCACCGGCGTTCGCGCGCTGCCGGAGTTCATGCAGCACGTCGCCGACATAGCCATCGGCACGCAAGGCGGCGATGTCGTCGTCGGTCGGCGTGACGCGCAATCCGGCCTCATCGAAGGCCAGGGCGCGGATGCTGGCGCGGGTCGCGTCGATGCCCTGGCCAAGGCGCTTGAGATCGCCGAGCGTGCAGGAACCGGTCGGGCGGAGATCGACGACGTCGGAGCGGCCGAGCGTCGCGAGTGCGGCGAGGAGCGTGTCGATGTCCGAGGCCACGGACAGTGCCGGGGTGAAGCTGCGCCAGGTGAAGGCACCGATGCGATGCGTTTCCACACGCGGTACTGCGCCCACCGCGTCGATCGACACGATCAGCGCGTTGCCGGACCCGTTGTCCTTGAACCGGTCGCTCTCGGGCGTGCCCGCATACCAGGTCCGGGGGTCGATTTCCTTCGTGCCATGCCAGTCGCCCAGCGCGAGATAATCGAGCCGCGCGCTGTCCGCACGGTCCTTCGCGATCGGGTTCGCGGAGTCGATGTCGGCGGCGAGGATGCCCTGCACCGCGCCATGGGCGAGGCCGATGCGCGGCAGGCCGGGCGCCGTGATGGCGCTGGTGAACCAGTCGGTGAGATCGCCGAAGCTGTGTCGCTGGGTCAGCGGGGCCGGCAGCACGACCATGCGGCCGTCGATCTCGACCGGCTCGGCAGTCAGGCAGAGCGTTGCGTTCGGCGGAACCGCGCCGTCTCGCCGGGCGCGCGTCCAGACGGATTCGCCCAGCGCCGCGTCATGGTTTCCAGGCAGGAGGAGCCAGGGGCCGGTATATCCCGCCATGGCGTTGAACAGGCGGCGGATAGTCTTGGGCGCGACCGTCTGGCTGTCGAAGACGTCGCCTGCCACGAGGACCGCGTCGACATGCTGGTCGCGCGCGAACGCGGCCAGGCGTTCCACCGCGGCGAAGCGTGCCTCGAACAGGGCAGTCGCGTCGTCGGGGTCGAATTGCGCGGGCATGCGGCCGATCTGCCAGTCGGCGGTATGCAGGAAACGAAGCATCAGGGATCCTTCCTGGAGGGTCGGCGCGCCCACGGAAAGCTGTCCGCGGCGGCGCGTCTGGATTTCCACTTTATATATCCAGACCAGATCAAAACCTGATCTGGCCACCCGCTCCGGAAAGCGATGTCATCCGCCCGTGGCGAGGATGAAGGCGTCGACGCGCAGACCGACCGGAAGGGTGGTTCCCGGGGCGAGTTCGATGAGCGTCTCGAGGACCTTGCTGTCGTTACGTTCGGTGGGGTCGTCGGTGCGCAGGGTCTTGCGGCCGAGACGCTGGCCGAGCCGCAGGATGCGGCCCTCGAAGCGTTGCCCTGGCCAGGCGTCCGCCGTCACGTAGGCGAGCTGGCCGACGGCGACGCGCGCGATATCCGTCTCGTCGACATCGACGCGCACGCGCAGCCTGGAGATGTCGCCGAGCTTGACGACGGGCGTCGGCGGCTGGTCGGACACCGTCTCGCCCGCGCGGCGGAAGCGGTGGAGCACGACGCCGTCCATCGGACTGCGCAGCAAGGTCTTGCCAAGGAAGGCCTCGGCCTCGGCCAACTGCCCGCGCGCGAGGTCGAGCAGCGCGCGCGCGATCTCCAGATCCTCGTCACGCGCGCCAGCCTGGATCAGCGCGAGACGCTCGGCGCGCGCGGCGAGGCGTGCCTCT
>CAYSUY010000179.1:0-4801 GCA_964434345.1 uncultured Acetobacteraceae bacterium | reverse complement strand
CGTTGCGCGCGCGATCGAGCGCCTCGCCGGAGGTCGCGCCGCTGCGAGCCAGCGGCGCGCGACGCGCGAGGTCAAGCTGCGCCTGGTCGAGCGCGGCGCGTGCTTCGCGCACGAGCGCGTCGGCTTCCCGCCGTTCCTGGGGCCTGGCGCCCGCGACGAGACGCGCCAGCTCGGCGTCGCGCTGCGCCACGAGGGCACGCGCCTGGCGGACCCGGGCGCGAAACTCGTCTCCGGCCAGCTCGGCGAGGACCTGGCCGGCGCGTACGATGTCGCCCTCCTCGACATGCACGGTCCGCAGCACGCCACGCAGTTCGGCGGCGACGTCGCGTTCCTCGCTGGCGGGCTCGACCCGCCCGGGCGCGGTGACGACGACGCGTGGCCCTGTGGACGTGTCGGCGGACGCGGTGGCGGGCGAGGCCACGGGCAGCGGCCTGCCGGTCTGCTGCATGGCGAGGCCGGCGGCGACGGCGAGGAGCGTGGCGAACAGCGCTGCCAGGGCGATGCGGCGTCGTGTCATGGAGTGGTGTCCTGCCTGTCGCTGCGGGATTCGGAGTGGACGATCCGTCCGTCCTCGATGCGGACGATGCGGTCGGCGGCGTCGAGGATGCGCGGATCATGCGTGACGACGACCACGCCCCGGCCATGATCGGCGGCTATGGCGACCAGCAGCGCGACGATGCGCTTGCCGGACTCGGAATCAAGGGCTGCGGTCGGTTCGTCGGCGAGGACGATGTCCGGTTGCCCCGCGAGCGCGCGGGCGATGGCGACACGCTGCTTCTGGCCGCCGGACAGCTGGGCGGGATAGGCGCTCGCGCGATCGGCGAGCCCGACCGCGTCGAGCGCCTCGCGTGCGCGGAGCCTCCGCGCGGCCGGCGCGGTGGCACGCAGATCGAGCGCGACCTCGACGTTTTCCCGGGCCGTGAGGGTGGGGAAGAGGTTGTAGCTCTGGAATACGAAACCGAAATGCCGAAGGCGGATCGCGCCACGCCTGGCCTGGGTCATCCCATGCAGGGACTGGCCGTGCACGCGGACGTCGCCGGCGCTGGGTGCGCGCAAGGCACCGGCGACCTGCAGCAGCGTCGTCTTTCCCGATCCCGAGGGACCCATCAGCATCAACAATTCGCCCCGCCGGATCTCCAGCGAGACGCCGCGCAGCGCGTGGACCGCGGCCTCGCCGGCACCGTAGACCATCGACGCGTCGGCGATCTCGACCAGCGCGCTCACCGGAAGACGCTCACCGGGTCGATCGTCATCACCTTGCGGATCGAGATCAGCGCGGCGGCGGCGCACATCGCGACGGTCGCCGCGCCGAGACCTGCCGCCAGCGGCCAGGGCATCAGCATCGCCGCCGAGGAGTCGCGGGCGCTGGCGACGACCAGGCCGGCGATGGCGATCCCGATCGCGTAGCCAAGCGCGGCGGCGATCGCGGCCTGGCGGAGGATGATGCCGTGAAGGTAGCGCGCGGGTGCCCCCATGGCGCGCAGCGTCGCGTATTCGGGAAGATGGTCGATGGTCGTCGCGTAGAGCGTCTGGGCCGTGACGACGATGCCCACGACGAGGCCGAGCGCCGCCGAGATCACGAGCGAGAACCCGGCGCCCGTCGTCACCAGCCAGTAGAGCACCGAGCGGCGGGCGAATTCGGCGCCGGTATGGGCGTCGATCTCGGGCACCCGTGCGCGGATCGCGTCGCGCAGAGCGGCGTGGTCCTGTCCGGGGACGGCGCGAACCAGGAGATAATTCAGCCGGTCCTCGGCGAAGCCCGCGAGGTGCCGCGCGGTCTTGATGTCGGCGAAGACATGCGGCGACTGCGTGAAGGTGCGGATGCCGTCGGTGAAGCCGACGACCCGGGCGCGGCGGCCATTGATCTCGACGACCTGTCCGACCCGCTCGACCCCGAGCTTGTCGCGATAGAGGCGGTCGAGGATCACGGCGTCGGGCTGCTGGAGATCCTCGACCCGGCCCTCGATCAGGTCCCAGGGGCCGCCGATCCCGGTCGCGGTGTCGAAGCCGACGACCACGACGCTCTCCGCACCCCCATCGGGACGCTTGAGGATGGCGAAGACATGCATCAGGGGATCGACGGTCGCGACCCCGGGCAGCGACAGGATCTGGTAGCGTCGGCGCTCGGGAATCGCGGTCGGCAGGTCGACCGAGCGCACGCCCCGGCCGACCACCCAGATGTCGGCCGCCGTGTTCTCGACGACATTGGCGATCGTGACCACGAAACCGACCAGCAGGCCGGACTGGACCGCCATGAGGACGACGGAGAAGACGATGCCGACCAGCGTCACCAGGAAGCGGATCCGGTCATGCGCGAGGTTGCGCCACGCGATCAGCAGTCGCAGGTCGGCGCCACGTCCGCGATCGGGTGGCTCGGAGGCTTCGGAACGGGCATCCATGGCGGCTCCTGGACCTTGGCCATGATTGAATAACGGTGTTAACTTAACGACGATAACAAAGATGGGCAAGGATCTCATGCGCTCCGACAGGGCGAGGCGTGCCAAGGCATCGCCGCAAACCCGACAGCGTCCGCAGCGGCTGTCCGCGGTCGACCGGCGGCGCGCCATCCTTGCGGCCGCGAAAGAGATCTTCCTGGCGGAGGGCTACGAGGGCACCACGATGCGCCGCATCGCCGAGGCGCTCGGGGTCACGCCGACCACGCTCTACCTGCATTTTCCCGACAAATCGGCGCTGCTGACGGAGATCTGTGACGACAGCTTCGCCCAGCTGGTCGCCGAATTCGCGCGCGCCGACCTCGCGGAGGCCCCGGCGACCGAGGCACTGCGCCGGCTGCTCGATTCCTATGTCGGCTTCGGCCTCGCCCATCCGCGCGAGTACAGGCTGCTGTTCATGACCGAGGTGCCGCCCCATGTCGGCGGGCACCGGCCCGCGCCCGGGGATGCCGCGACACGTCCGGACAACGGGCAACTTGCCTTCGCCGCGCTCGAGACGCTGGTACGGCGGCTGGTCGACGAGGGCATCTTCCGGTCCGGCGATGTCGCGACGATGGCCGAGGCCATCTGGGCGGCGGCGCACGGCCTGGTGTCGCTGCTGATCGCGATGCCGCATTTTCCCTGGAGCGAGCGGGCGCGGCTGGTCGATGCGATCGCCGAGATGGTGCTTCGCGGCTGGGCGCGCGCCTGACGGCGGCCAGGGGCGGGAACATGTGTATTGAAGGCCACACTTTTGTTCACTACGGTCCGCAACCTGGGAGACGCACGCCATGAATCTCGCCGAAGCCTTGCGCAAGCGCGCCGCCGAGAACCGCCCCGTCCGCGTCGGGCTCATCGGCGCGGGCGAGATGGGAACGGACATCGTGACCCAGATCGGCCTGATGCCGGGAATCGAGATCGCCGCCGTCGCCGATCTGCGCGCCGAGCGCGCGCTGGACGCGTTCGCGATCGCCGGCACGCCGGACGCTGCCGCATCGTGCGAGGACGCACGCGGCGTCGAGCGCCTGATCGGCGCCGGCAAGGCCGCGGTCGTTCCTGACGCGTCGCTGGTCACCGGTTGCGACCTCGTGGACGTGGTCATCGACGCCACCGGAAGCCCGAACGCCGGGGCCAGGCTCGCGACCCAGACGATCGCGGCGGGCAAGCATATCGTGATGATGAACGTCGAGGCCGACGTCACGATCGGTGCCTGGCTGCGGCGCGAGGCGGAGAAGGCGGGCGTCGTCTACACCCTCGGTGCCGGTGACGAGCCGAGCGCGGCGATGGAACTGATCGAGTTCGTGCAGGGCCTCGGCTATCCGGTGATCGCGGCGGGCAAGGGCAAGAACAATCCCTTCCGCATCGACGCCACGCCCGATGCCTATCGCGAAGAGGCCGAGCGGCGGAACATGAACCCGCGCATGCTGGTCGAGTTCGTCGACGGCTCCAAGACGATGATCGAGATGACGGCGATCGCCAACGCGACCGGTCTCGTGCCCGACCGGCCGGGCATGCATGGCCCCGACGCGAAGCTCGCCGATCTGCACAAGGTGCTGTGCCCGCGCGAGGATGGCGGCCTGCTGTCGCGCCGCGGCGTGGTCGATTTCACCGTCGCCAAGGGCGTCGCTCCCGGCGTGTTCGTGGTCACCGAACTGCGCCACCCGCGGCTGCGGGAGCGCATGAACGACCTGCATCTGGGCGAGGGACCGTACTACACGTTCTTCCGCCCCTATCATCTGACCAGCCTCGAGGTGCCGCGGTCCGCCGCCGCCGCGGTGCTGTTCGGGCAGAGCCACATGATGCCGTTGCCGCGTCCGGTCGCCGAATGCGCGGCCCTCGCCAAGACGGACCTGCCCGCGGGGACGAAGCTCGATGCGATCGGCGAGTATTGCTATCGCGGCTGGGCGGTGACGCGTGCCGAGGCGCGCGCGCTCAAGGCCATTCCGCTGGGCCTCGCGCAGGGTGCCACGACGACCGCGCCGATCGCGCGTGGCGCGTACCTCACCGAGGATAATTGCCGCCTCGACGACAGCCTGGACATCGTCCGGCTGCGGCGGCTCCAGGATCGTATGCTCGACGAAGGGAACACCGATGGCTAGGACCTCCGCGCGACGGCGCAACGCGCATCCCGCGCTGGATCTGCTCGACGACGCGGCGCTCGAACGCGCGCTGCGCCGGATGCATCTCATCCGCAAGTTCGAGGAGGCGGCGGAGCAGAGCTATATCCGCGGCCTCATCCACGGCACGATGCATCTGTCGATCGGCCAGGAGGCGAGCGCGGTCGGGGCCGTCGCGCCGCTGCGTGCCGACGACTACATCCTTTCGACGCATCGCGGCCACGGCCATTGCATCGCCAAGGGCGCGGACAC
>CAYSUY010000178.1:3841-8821 GCA_964434345.1 uncultured Acetobacteraceae bacterium | reverse complement strand
CGCGTGCGGGATCCGTGACGCTGACCGATTCCGGTCCCGATCTCATCATCCGCCTGTCCAATATCGGGCAGGACGTGATGGTGCCGGACCAGGTTATGACGGCCTATTTCTTCTCCCTGGCCGGCAACCCGGTTCTCACGCCGGTGTCGGCCATGTTGAGCCCGGGGAGCACCGTGCTTTTCGGCGGCAGCGATCCCGGCGGCGTCGTGGGCGGCGAATGGGCCTATCGGGAAGAGATCGCGGCGCCGCTCGGTGCCGATCGCGGAATAGGCAGTGCCGGATTTGGCCTGTTCGGGTCGGCCCAACTGTTCCCGGGCTCAAATCTCTCCGGTCCTGTCGCGCCCGGAGGACTCGAGTATGGCCTCGTTTCCGCGAACGACAATCCGGCCACGGGTAACACACCGGTCACGGGATCAAGGCCCCTGATCCGAAATGCCGTGACGTTCGTGCTCACCGGCCTGCCTGCAGGCTTCGACGTCGCCGCGCCCGGCGCCATCTTGAACGGCAGCTTCCAGTACGGCACGAGCCTGTCGGAACCCAACGTTCCGGATCCGCCGCCAGGCGAGCCGCCGTCGGTCGGCGTGCCGCAACCTGCCTCCATCCTGCTGCTCGGCGCCGGGCTTGCGGCGATGGCGGCGCGGCGATCGCGGAGGGTGCCGGCCTGATGCGCCCACGGGCCCCGCTTGGATATGGCATCGTGGGCCTGTAGCCTCCCGGTGTCGCGACGGAGCCGCCGCTCCGTCCTCCAGGAGGCTTGCGCATGAAGACGCTCTTTTCCCTCGCTGTCGCCACCGTCATGGTCGGGGTCGCCACGTCGGCGCCCGCGCAGGATTTCGCCCCCGCCATCGTCTTCGACATGGGCGGCAAATTCGACAAATCCTTCAACGAAGCCGCCTATAACGGCGCGGAACGCTTCAAGAAGGAAACGGGGATCGCCTATCGCGAATTCGAGGTGACGAGCGAGGCGCAGCGCGACCAGGCGCTGCGCAATCTCGCGCGGCGCGGTGCGACGGTCATCGTCGCCGTCGGCTTCGCCCAGGCGGTGCCGGTCGATGGGGCCGCGAAGGAGTTCCCGAACGTCAAGTTCAACATCATCGATTCGGTGGTGAATCTGCCGAACGTGCAGAGCTTCATCTTCAAGGAACAGGAAGGCTCGTTCCTGGCCGGCATGATGGCGGCCTCGGCCTCGAAGACCGGCAAGGTCGGCTTCGTCGGCGGCATGGACATCCCGCTGATCCGCGCCTTCGGTTGCGGCTACGCCCAGGGCGCGCGCTTCGTGAACCCCAGGGTCGAGATCATCCAGAACATGACCGGGACGACGCCCGCGGCGTGGCGCGATCCCACCCGTGGCGGCGAACTTGCGCGCGCGCAATTCGATCGCGGCGTCGACGTCGTCTACGCGGCGGCCGGTGGTACCGGACTGGGCGTGCTGCAGGCCGCGAAGGATCAGGGCAGGCTGTCGATCGGCGTCGATTCCAACCAGAACCATCTCCACCCCGGCAGCGTGCTGACCTCGATGATCAAGCGGGTCGATGTTGCGGTGTACGAGGCCTTCAAGGCCGCGAAGGAAAACCGCTGGCAGGCGGGGCTGCGCAATCTCGGCCTGAAGGAGGAGGGCGTGGGCGTCGCGATCGACGAGCATAACCGCCGCCTGGTCAGCGCCGAAACGGAAGCGGCGGTGCGGAAGGCCAATGACGATATCGTCGCCGGCCGGCTCTCGGTCGTCGATTATCGCCAGGCGAATTCCTGCCCCGTGCAGTGAGCGCGCCGCCGTCCGCGCCGCCACCTGCGATCGAACTCGTCGGGGTCGATAAGCGCTTCGGTGCCGTTCACGCCAACAAGGCGATCTCGCTGGCCGTGCCCGCGGGCACGATCCACGGGATCGTCGGCGAGAACGGTGCCGGCAAGTCGACCCTGATGAGCATCCTCTACGGCTTTTATCGCGCCGATGCGGGCGAGATCCGCATCGGCGGACGAGCCGTCGAGATCGCCTCGCCGCAGGATGCCATCTCCCGGGGGATCGGCATGATCCACCAGCATTTCATGCTGGTCGAAGACATGACGGTGCTCGAGAATCTCGTGCTCGGTGCCGAGGGCGGGTGGCGTCTGGGGCCAGGGCTCGCCGCGGCGCGTCGGGATCTCGCGCGACTGGCGCGCGATTACGGTCTCGACATCGATGCCGACGCGATCGTCGGCGATCTGCCCGTGGGGTTGCAGCAGCGGGTCGAGATCCTGAAGGCGCTCCATCGCGGCTGCGACATCCTGATCCTCGACGAACCGACGGCCGTCCTCACCCCGCAGGAGGCGGAGCGCCTGTTCCGCATCCTGCGTGCGCTCAGGGACGAGGGGAAGACGATCGTCCTGATCACCCACAAGCTGCGCGAGATCCTTGCGGTCACCGATGACGTCTCGGTGATGCGGCGCGGCGAGATCGTGGTCACCATGCCGACGCGCATGGCGACCCGCGAGGTGCTTGCGGAAGCCATGGTCGGCCGCAAAGTGGCGCTGCGCGTCGACAAGGCGCCGCGCGTGCCGGGCGAGGTCGTGCTCGAGGTCAGGGATCTGCGCGTGCGCGACCGGAGCGGGCAGGAGCGGGTGCGCGGGGTCTCCTTCGCGGTGCGGCGGGGCGAGATCCTCGGCGTTGCGGGGATCGCGGGGAACGGGCAGTCGGAACTTCTCGACGCGCTCGCCGGAAGCGCGCCGGTCAGCGGCGGCCGGGTCGTCTTCAAAGGGCGTGACATAACGGACGCGCCGGAGCGCACTGCCCGCGGCTTGCGCGACCTCGGCCTTGCCCATGTCCCGGAAGATCGCCATCGCCAGGGACTGATCACCGCCTTCGACGCGAGCGAAAGCGCGATCCTCGGGCACCACGCCGACCGGCGCTACAATCGTGGCGCGCTGCTGCGACGCGCGGCCGTGCTCGGCGATTGCGACCGATTGATGGACGAATTCGACATCCGTCCGCGTGCGCCACGTCTCACGACGGCGCTGTTCTCGGGTGGCAACCAGCAGAAGCTGGTCCTGGCCCGCGAGATGGATCGCGCCCCCGACCTGCTGCTCGTCGGGCAGCCGACGCGGGGCGTCGATATCGGCGCGATAGAGTTCATCCATCGCCGCCTCGTCGCGCTGCGCGACGCGGGGGCGGCGATACTTCTGGTCTCGGTCGAACTCGACGAGATCCTGGCATTGTCCGACCGCATCCTGGTCCTGTTCGGCGGGCGGATCGCAGGCGAGCTGGACGCGACCGACGCCGACGAGCGCCGGATCGGCCTGCTGATGTCCGGCGGTGGCGCGGATACGGTGGCGGCATGAGTACCCGCCTGCCGCGCGCCGTCGAATGGGGGCTGCTTCCGGCGCTCAACCTTGCCGCGGCGCTGCTGGTCTCCGGGCTCGTCGTGCTGGCGGTGGGCGAAGACCCTCTGCGTGCGCTCGGCCTCCTGGTCGAAGGGGCGATCGGCTATCCGGAGGCGATCGGCTACACGCTCTACTACGCCACCAATTTCATCTTCACCGGACTGGCGGTCGCGATCGCCTTCCATGCGGGTCTCTTCAACATCGGCGGCGAGGGCCAGGCCTATGTCGGCGGCCTTGCCGCGGCGCTGATCTGCCTCGGCCTGGATGCGTTGCTTCCCGGGGTTCTTCTCCTGCCGCTGGCGATCGTCGCGGCGGCGGCCGGTGGCGCGGCTTGGGCGGCGATCCCCGGCTGGCTGCAGGCACGCCGCGGCAGCCATGTCGTCATCACGACCATCATGTTCAACTTCATCGCGGCGGCAGCGATCACCTGGCTCCTGGTCAACGTTCTGATCAAGCCGGGTCAGCAATCCCCGGAGACACGCCATTTCGCGGAACTCGCCTGGATCCCGACCGCCCAGACGGTGCTTGCCGGGCTGGGTATCGCGATGCCCCGCTCGCCGCTCAACCTGTCCTTCCTGCTCGCGCTGGCGTGCGCCGCCGTCGTCTGGGCCTTCCTGTGGCGTACCCGGTGGGGCTATGCGCTCCGGGCCACGGGCCAGAACGAGGCCGCCGCGATCTATGGCGGGATCGACACCGGGCGCGTGACGGTGATCGCCATGCTGATCTCCGGCGCGCTCGCGGGACTCGTCGCGGTGAACGAGGTGCTCGGCGTGCAGCACCGGCTGGTGCTGAATTTCGTGGGCGGCGCAGGCTTCGTGGGCATCGCCGTGGCGCTGATGGGGCGCAACCATCCCGCGGGGATCTGCCTCGCGGCGCTGCTCTTCGGCGCGCTCTATCAAGGCGGCGCGGAACTCGCCTTCGAGATGCCGGATCTCACGCGCGACATGGTGGTCGCCATACAGGGGCTCGTGATCCTGTTCTGCGGCGCGCTGGAGCGCCTGTTCCGTGGCCCGGCCGAGCGGTTCTTCGCCGTGCGGGCACCACGCGAGGAACCGCGATGAACGACGGGCTCGACATCCTTGCCTCGATGTCCGCCTCGACGCTGCGCGTCGCGGCGCCGCTGGTCCTGGCCGCCCTGGCAGGGTTGTTCTCGGAACGCGCCGGCATCGTCAACATCGCGCTCGAGGGCAAGATGCTCGGCGCGGCCTTCGCGGCGGCGGCGACGGCGGCGGTGACTGGATCGGCGTGGCTGGCGCTGGGGGCGGGGATCGCCGTCGCCGTCGTGCTCGCACTGGTGCATGGGTTCGCATCCATCACCCATGCCGGGAACCAGATGGTCTCGGGCATGGCGATCAACGTGGTCGCGCTGGGCCTGACCGCCGTGCTCGCGAACGCATGGTTCCACCAGGGTGGCCGGACGCCGCTCCTGGGCGCGCAGGCCCGTTTCGGTCCGCTGTCGGCACCGTTCGCGGACACGCTGCGCGACGTCCCGATCCTCGGGCAGATCTACGCGGACGTCCTGGGCGGACACAACCTGCTCGTCTATCTGACGTTCGCGATCGTCCCTCTCGCGGCCTTCGTGGTGGCGCGCACCAGGTTCGGACTGCGCCTGCGCGCCGTCGGTCA
>CAYSUY010000178.1:0-3831 GCA_964434345.1 uncultured Acetobacteraceae bacterium | reverse complement strand
TCCCTGGTCGAGCTCGCCTGCGGGGCGGAGGGGGACGAGGGGCGCGCCAACGCCGACGACGGGCGTCTGGTGGTGCACGGGCTGCGCTGGAGCAGCGGCGCCGAGCGCCGGTTCCACGCCGCGTTCGGACTGCGCCTGCGCGCCGTCGGTCAGAACCCCGGGGCGGTGGATACGGCCGGGATCTCGGTCGCCGGTCTGCGCTATGCGGCCCTCTGTGCGACCGGCCTGCTCTGCGGCATCGCGGGGACGTATCTGTCGATCGCCCATGGCGCCGGCTTCCAGCCGGACATGACGGCGGGCAAGGGGTTCCTCGCGCTCGCGGCGCTGATCTTCGGCAAGTGGCGGGTCTGGCCGGCGCTGTTCGCCTGCCTTCTGTTCGCCTTCACGGACGCCCTGCAGATCCGGCTCCAGGGCGTTGCGTTGCCCGGTGTCGGCGTCGTGCCGATCCAGGCGATCCAGGCCTTGCCCTACGTCCTCACGGTGCTGCTGCTCGCCGGCTTCGTGGGCCGGGCGACGGCACCGCGCGCGCTGGGGCAGGCGTATTCCAAGGAGAAGCGATGACCGCCAAGCGCATCTATCTCGCCGGCCCAGACGTGTTCCTGCCCGACGCGCTCGAGGCGGCGGAACGCAAGAAGGCGCTGTGCCGCAGCCACGGCTTCGAAGGGGCCTTCCCCTTCGACGCGGCGCTCGATTTCACGCGTCTGACGCCGCGTCAGAAGGCGATCCGGATCTACCATTCCGATGTCGCGCTCATGGATTCCTGCGACATCTGCATCGCCCACATGACCCCGTATCGGGGGCCGTCGATGGATGTCGGGACCGCGTACGAGATGGGCTACATGCGCGCCCAGGGAAAGCCGGTGCTCGGCTACACCAACGTCGTCGGCGACATCTTCGCGCGCACGGCGGATTTCGTCGGCGGGCGGGACCGGCTGCGTCTGCGCGAAAGCGGCGTGCACGAGGATCCGGATTCGATGATGATCGAGGGCATGGGCATGGTCGACAATCTCATGCTCGACGGCGGGGTGATCTCGTCGGGCTTCGAGATCGAGGTGACGGAGGTGCCGCATGCGCGGCGCTACGTCGACCTCGCGGGGTTCGAGCGGTGCCTCGCGCAACTCACGGCGAAAGGTTTCTGACGATGAGCGCCAAGGCGATACCGACCCTGCAGATCGACAATGACCGCGTGCGCGTGATCGAGTGGCGCTTTCCGCCGGGTGCGTCGACGGGATGGCACCGGCACGAGTACGACTATGTCGTCGTGCCGATGACCACCGGCAAGCTGAGGCTCACCGACGCCCAGGGCGAGCGTTTCGCCGATCTCGTCGCGGGCAGCAGCTACACCCGCAAGGCGGGCGTCGAGCACGATGTCGCCAACCCGAACCCGCACGAATTCGTCTTCGTCGAGATCGAGACCAAGTGATCGGCCGGAGCGCCGCCCGCGGCCGCGGCGCTTCGTCTTCGCCTCGCCAATCGCCGCGCGCGCAGGGAGACGTGTCATGCGAATGTTGACGGACAACGAATTGGCGCAGCTGGCTCCGGCCGAGGACATGGCCGCTCCGACGCCTTTGCCGATGCAGGTCGTGTCGAGCGACGAGTTCTTCCCGATCCCGCAGACGCCGCGTCAGAAGCAGGTCGAGGCGAGGCTCAACGACCTCGCGGATACCCATGGGCGCCCGCGCGGGCTTTCCCGGCGCGCCTTCTTCAAGACCGCTTCGGGCATGGCCGCTGCCTTCGCGGCGATGAACGACGTCTATGGTCCGCTCTACGGCGTCGGCCGCGCGGAAGCCGCCGTGCCCGGCGCCGCCGAGGAGCGCCTGGCGCAGTTCAAGGACCAGTTCGTGATGGACGTGCACACGCATTTCCTGCGCGACGACACGCGGCTGGAAGGGTTCGTGCGCGCGCGCGAGGCGGTCGGCAAGGCGGGCTGGAACCCGGCGCTGGTGGGCAAGCCGCAGACGCTGGAGGATCTGAAATACGCGAACTGGTTCAAGGAGGTCTTCCTCGACAGCGACACCAAGGTGGCGCTGATCAGCGGCTCGCCGTCGGAGGACAGGCGCGACTGGTTCCTGACCAACGAGATGAAGCGCGACGCGCGCGCCCGGGTGAACCAGGCCGCGGGCACGCGGCGCAGCCTCAGCCACATGATCTTCGCGCCGGGCCATGATGGCTGGATGGACGAGGTCGACCGCTCGCTCGCCGAGGACAGGGCGGATTCGGTCAAGGGCTACACGGTCGGCGACAACACCAACAAGCATCTCGCGCGCACGCCCTGGCGGATGGACGACGAGAAGCTGATCTATCCGTTCTACGAGAAGATCCTGAAGGCGGGGATCGACATCGTCTGCGTCCACAAGGGCCTCTATCCGCCCGAGACGGCGCAGCGATTCCCGCATCTCGCCGACTACGCGAAGGTCGACGATGTCGGCAAGGCCGCGCGCGATTGGCCGCAGATCCGCTTCGTGATCTACCACTCGGCCTTCCGCTGGACCGGTCCCGGAAACGCCGCCCGTGCCCTCGACCAGTTCGAGCGCACGGGACGCGTCGAATGGACCAGCGACCTCGCCGAGATCCCGGCGAAATACGGCGTGTCGAACGTCTATGGCGATCTCGGCCAGATCTTCGCCCAGACCACGGTGATCGAACCGCGCCTGTGCGCCGCGCTCATGGGCATGCTGGTCAAGGGGCTCGGCGCGTCGAATGTCGTCTGGGGCACCGATGCCGTCTGGACCGGGTCGCCGCAATGGCAGATCGAGGCGCTGCGCCGGCTGGAGATTCCGGAGGACATGCAGAAGCGCCACGGCTTCGCGCCGCTCGGCGCAGCCGATGGTCCGGTCAAGACCGCGATCTTCGGCGAGAATTCGGCTCGCATGTACCGATACGACGTCAAGAAGGCCGACCTCGCGCAGGATGGTTTCGCGCTTGCGAAAGCGGAGTATCTTCGCGGCGGCGCGGACCCGAGCAATCTGCGTTACGGCTACGTCCTCAAGGTCTGAACGTCACGTCATTCGTCGAAGGGGAAGAGATCGATGTCGCACCTCGCCAATCAGCGCACCGCCTGGTTCAACGGTCAGTTCGTTCCCGAGAGCCAGGTCCTGATCCCGTTCCGCGACCGTAGCTGGAAATACGGCGACGGTGCCTTCGACATGACGCGGACCTTCGACGGCCGGGCCTTCCGCCTGAAGGAGCATATCGATCGGTTCTATCGGTCGATGAAGTACCTGCGCATCGATCCGGGCATGTCGCCGCAGGAGATGATCGACCTGTCGGAGGAGGTGATTGCCCGCAATGAGCATCTGCGCGCGGCGGCCGGCGACTGGTGGGTCGGGCAGCGGGTCAGCCGCGGCGTCGACGCGGTCGGCGACGAGGGCTGGGAGAACACCGGGCCGCAGGTGGTGATCGAGTGCACGCCGCTGCCGCTGAAGAGCCGCGCCAAGCATTATCGCGACGGCATCGATGTCTGGGTTCCCGCGGCGCGTCGCATCGCGCCCGACATGCTGAGCCCGCGTGCGAAGACCCACAACTACCTCAACATGATCGTCGCCGAACAGCAGGTGAAGTCCTACGCGCCCGATGGCTGGGCGGTCCTGCTCGACGACAACGGCAACCTTGCCGAGGGGATGGGGTCGAACATCTTCATCGTGCGCGATGGCCGCCTGATGACGCCGAGCGAGCGCTATGTGCTGCCTGGCGTCAGCCGCCAGATGACCATCGACATGGCGGCGCGCTGCGGCGTTCCGTTCGAGGAGGGCGACATCGACGTCTTCGATGCCGCCAACGCCGACGAGATGTTCCTGACCTCGACCAGCCTGTGCATCTGCCCGGTGCGGC
>CAYSUY010000177.1:0-8851 GCA_964434345.1 uncultured Acetobacteraceae bacterium | reverse complement strand
GGGCCGCCGGCATCGATGGCACCGCGTTGATCCTCGTCGGCTGCCTCGCGACCCTCGCGCATGATGGCCGGCGCAGCGCCTTTTTCCGCACGGAATTGCTCAACGCGCTGCGGATCCTCGACCTGCGCCGCATGCGCAGCGGCGAGTTGCGCGGATCCTGGGCCGGCGCCATGGGCCAATGCCAGTTCATGCCCTCGAACTACCTCGCGCATGCCGTCGATTTCGGCGGCGACGGAAAGGCCGATATCTGGGCGGATCTGGGCGACGTCTTCGCGTCGATGAGCAATTTCCTCGGCAAGCTCGGATGGCGAGGCGGCGAGGGCTGGGGCTACGAGGTGCAACTGCCGGCGGGCTTCGATCGCGCGCTCGTGGACCCCGAGGCCGTGCATCGTCCCATCCAGGAGTGGCAGTCGCTCGGCGTGCGGCGCATCGGCGGCGGCCGGCTGACCGGCGACGACGCCTCGGCGGGCCTGTCGCAGCCCGACGGCGCGGGATCGCGGGCCTTCCTGACCACGCATAATTTCCGCGTCCTGCGGCGCTGGAACACGCCGCAGCGCTTCCGTATCGCGGTGAGCCTCCTGGCCGACCGTCTCGCATCGGCCGGCTGAGGAGAAAGCGCCATGACCACCGGATCCCGGACCTCCATGCCGCCGCTGCCGGCGGCGGCGCTGGCCCTCGTCCTTCTCGGCACGGCCGCCTGTACCCAGGGGCCAGGCGCGGACGCGGCCCGCGAGAGCGCCCCCGGGGTGCAGCAGGAGCAGATCCGCGGCACGTACAAGGTCGGGGATCCCTACCGGATCAACGGCGTCTGGTACTATCCGGCCGAGAACTACGCCTACAGGGAGACCGGGATCGCGTCCTTCTACGGCGGCGAGCGCAGCGGCATCGACTTCCACGGCCGCCGCACCGCCAATGGCGAGGTCTACGACATGAACACGCTGACGGCGGCGCACCAGACGCTGCCGATGCCGAGCCTCGTGCGCGTGACCAATCTCGACAACGGCCGCCAGCTGGTCCTGCGCGTGAACGACCGCGGCCCCTTCGTCGGCAACCGCATCCTCGACGTGTCGCGGCGCAGCGCGCAGCTGCTGGGGTTCGAACAACGCGGCACCGCGCCGGTGCGCGTCGAGATCCTGGCCGAGGAGAGCCGCACCCTCAAGACGGCGCTGCTCAACCGCACGCCGACGAGCATGGAGACGGTGGCCGCCGTACCGCGGGGCAGCGTCTCCGCCGAGGCGCTCCCGCCACCATCCGGCGCACGTACCGTCGGCGCAGCCGCCAGCGCCGCCCTGCCGCCACCATCGGCCACGCTGCCTCCGGTGCCGCAGCGCAGCGGCGGGCGCGGCGGTCCGGCGCCGGTGGAGATGGCGAGCGCCCAGGTCGCGGCGCTGCCGCCCGAGGCTCAGGGGCGCGCCGTTCCGACGCTCGTCCAGACAGCGGTCCGCCCGACCGCGATCTGGGTCCAGGCCGGAGCCTTCTCCAGCTACGACAACGCCGCGAAGCTTGGTGCGCAGCTGCGCCGCTTCGGTCCGACCCAGATCTCCGAGGTCAAGACCGGGGACCAGAAGCTGTTCCGCCTCCGGGTCGGTCCGGTCCGCACCGTGCCCGACGCCGACCGCCTGCTGTCCAACGTGACGGGCGTGGTCCCCGAGGCGCGGATCATGGTGGAGTGAGCATGGTCCAGAAGATGCCGCAATCGGCGCCTATAGCATCGGCCATGATGCGAAATGCCCGGATGTCGGCGCGCCGCGTGGCGGCCATCGTCCTCGCCATGCTGCTGGCCCTGGCCGGCGGCGCGGACGCGCAGCAGCGCCAGCGTCCGCAGCAGCCTGCCGCCCAGCCACAGCAGGCCCCCGCCGCGCGGGCCGCGGCGCCGGCCAATCCGCTGATCCCGGAGACCACGGCCCGCCAGGCGATCATCGTCGACACGACGACCGGCGCGGTGCTGTTCGAGAAGAACGCCGACGAGCGCATGGCGCCTTCGTCGATGTCCAAGATCATGACGGCCTATGTCGTGTTCGACGCCCTCAAGCGCGGCGATCTGAAGCTCGACGACACGCTGCCGGTCTCGGAGCGCGCCTGGCGCATGCAGGGCTCGAAGATGTTCGTGCCCCTCGGCGAGCGCGTGAAGGTCGAGGACCTGCTGCGCGGCATGATCGTCCAGTCCGGCAACGACGCCTGCATCGTCCTGGCCGAAGGAATGGCCGGGTCTGAAGAGGCGTTCGCCGAGCGCATGAACACGATGGCCGCGACGATCGGTCTCAAGGACAGCCGGTTCCGCAACGCCTCGGGCTGGCCGGACCCCGACCACTACATGACGGCGCGCGATCTGCTGCGGCTGAGCATGCGGCTGGTCACCGATTTTCCCGAGTACTACCGCTATTACGGCGAGCGGGATTTCACCTTCGGCAAGGACAGCCGCGGCACGCCGATCACCCAGCCCAACCGCAATCCGCTGCTGTCGCGGCAGAACGGCGCCGACGGCATCAAGACCGGCCATACGGAAAGCGCGGGCTTTGGCCTCTCCGCCTCCGCGATACGCGACGGCCGCCGTGTGGTCATGGTCCTCAACGGCTGGCAGACGGCCCGCGCGCGCGCGGAGGAGGGCGAACGGCTCCTCGAATGGGCGTTCCGCGAATACGGCACCTACACGCTGTTCAAGGCCGGGCAGCCGATCGAGGCCGTACCGGTCTGGCTCGGCAAGTCCGAGACCGTCCAGATGATCGCCGCGCAGGACATCGTCGTGACGATTCCACGGCGGCTGCGCCCGCAACTCGCGGCGCGCGTCGCCTTCGATTCGCCGGTTCCGGCCCCGGTGCAGCGCGGGCAGCCGGTCGGCACGCTGATCATCGCGGTGCCGGAGCGCCCCGTCATGACCTTCCCGCTGAACGCCGAGGCGGATGTCGAGAAACTTGGCTACACTGGCCGAATCTTCGCCGGGCTCAGCCATCTTCTGCTCAGCCGCAAATGACCCGTCGCCAGGCGCGTGGCCGCTTCGTCACGCTGGAGGGCGGAGAGGGCGCCGGGAAGTCGACGCAGATCCGGCTGCTCGCGCAGTGGCTCCAGGCACGCGGCATCCCGGTCCTGACGACACGCGAGCCGGGCGGTACGACAGGCGCCGAGCGTATCCGCACGCTCCTGGTCGAAGGGGCGACCGATGCCTGGACACCGATGACGGAGGCGCTGCTCAACTACGCGGCACGCCATGATCACGTGTCGCGCGTGATCGAACCGGCCCTCGCCGCGGGCACCTGGGTCCTGAGCGACCGTTTCGCCGACTCCACCATGGCGTACCAGGGACATGGCCACGCGCTGGGGCAACCGGCGATCGCCGCGCTCCACCGCGCGGTGCTCGGACGCTTCAAGCCCGACCTGACCCTGATCCTCGACATTCCGGTCGAACTGGGACTGGCGCGCGCCGCCGCCAGACGCGGCGCCGAGACACGTTACGAAAGCATGGCCGAGGCCTTTCACCACAGGGTGCGCGCGGGGTTTCGGGCGATCGCACGCACCGAGCCCGGGCGCTGCGCCCTGATCGATGCGCGCGCCGATGCCGATGCCGTGCATCGCCGCGTGACCCGACGCGTGGCACGGCTCCTCGGCCCGGCGCGCGGCACAGGATCATCGGCGCGATGAGCGGCGCGCTGCCGTCGCCGCGCGCCAATCCGGCGCTGCTCGGCCAGGAGCGCGCGGAGGCCGTGCTGCTCGACGCCTGGACATCGGGCCGGCTGCCGCATGCCTGGCTCATCGGCGGGCCGCGGGGCATCGGCAAGGCGACCCTCGCCTTCCGCTTCGCGCGCTTCGTCCTGGCGCAACCGCTCCGCGCAGAGGCAGGGCTGTTCGGCGGCGCGCCGCCGCCGCCCGCCAACCTCGCCATCGGCAGCGACCATCCCGTATTCCGCCGCGTCGCCGCGGGCGGCCACGCGGATCTGCAGGTTCTCGAACCCGGCATGATCCACCCGGAGACACGCAAGGAGACCGCGGAGATCGTGGTCGAGCATGTGCGTGGCGCGATTTCCTTCCTGGGCATGACCCCGGCGGAGGGTGGATGGCGCGTCCTGGTCGTCGATCAGGCCGAGGCGATGAACCGCAACAGCGAGAACGCGCTACTGAAGATCCTGGAAGAGCCGCACGCGCGAAGCCTGTTGCTGCTGGTTTCCCATGCGCCCGGCCGGCTGTTGCCGACGATACGGTCGCGATGCCGGCGGCTCGACCTGCCGGCGCTGGAGCCCGGCGTGGTCGCCGACCTGCTCGCCCGCCAGCATCCGGAGCTCGGTACCGCGGAACGCGATGCGGTCTCCGCGCTCGCGGGTGGATCGATCGGACGTGCGATCGACCTCGTCGCCGCCGGCGCGCTGGAGCTCTACGCCGCGATCTTGACCTGCACGACCGCCGACGGCGCGGGCACGGGAGCCGGTCTGCATGCCCTCGCCGAGCGGGTCGGCGCCTTCGGCAGCGAAGGGCAGGGGGTGTTCCGGGTCTTCTGCGAACTCGTCGAGCATCTGGCGATGCGCTGTGGCCGCCGCGCCGCCGGGGTCGTCGATCCCGCAGTCATCCCGGGCGAGGCCGAGGCGATCGCCGCGCTGACGGCGCGGAGCAGTGCGCCGCGCTGGCTCGCCGCATGGGACCGGTTGCGCGAGTTCGCCGCCGCCGCCGAGGGCATCAACCTCGACCGCCGCCAGACGGCGCTCGCAGCCCTGTCGACCCTGCGCGAAGCCGCCGCGGGCTGAGCGCTGGCGCGCGCGCCCGGAGCACGGGAGCGGCAGGTGCGGTGGCTTGCCTCCCATCGCCCGGCCCTATAGATCATCGCGATCCGCCCTCCGACCGGCAGCATCCTCCATGTCGCGCTACTACGTCACCACGCCGATCTATTACGTGAACGACGCGCCGCATATCGGGCACGCCTACACGACGCTGGCCTGCGACGTGCTTGCGCGCTTCATGCGTCTCGACGGACGGGAGGTGCATTTCCTCACCGGGACCGACGAGCACGGACAGAAGGTCGAAAAGGCCGCGCGCGACGCCGGCATCTCGCCGCAGGATTTCACCGATCGCGTGTCGCGCAACTTCCGCGACCTGGCGTCGCATCTGAACGTCTCGAACGACGACTTCATCCGCACGACGGAGCCGCGTCACAAGGCGTGCTGCGCCGAACTCTGGCGCCGGATGGCGGCCAGCAAGGCGCCGAACGGCGAGAGCAACATCTATCTCGGCAAATATGCCGGCTGGTACGCGGTCCGCGACGAGGCCTTCTACGGCGAGGACGAACTCACCACCGGCCCGGATGGGCGCAAGCGCGCGCCGTCCGGTGCCGAGGTCGAGTGGGTCGAGGAGCCGAGCTATTTCTTCCGCCTGTCCGCGTGGCAGGACTGGCTGCTCGATCACTACGCGCGCGGCAACACGGAGTTCGTCGGCCCCGGCACGCGTCGCAACGAGGTCATGAGCTTCGTCAGGCAGGGCCTGACCGATCTCTCGATCTCGCGTACCACGTTCACCTGGGGCATCCCGGTGCCCGGCGATCCCGCGCATATCATGTATGTCTGGCTGGACGCGCTCGCGAACTATGTCAGCGCGCTCGGCTGGCCCGGCAACGAGACCGATCCCGAGGGGCTGTTCGCGCGCTTCTGGCCTGCCGATCTGCACATGGTCGGCAAGGACATCGTCCGGTTCCATACCGTCTACTGGCCCGCCTTCCTGAAGGCCGCCGGTCTGGAGCCGCCGCGCCGGGTCTTCGCCCATGGCTGGTGGACGGTCGAGGGCCAGAAGATGTCGAAATCGCTCGGCAACGTCGTGAAGCCCGCCGAGATGATCTCGCGCTATGGTCTTGATCCCGTGCGCTATTTCCTTTTGCGCGAGGTGCCGTTCGGACAGGACGGCGATTTCAGCCAGGCGGCGATCGTCCGCCGGATCAACACCGACCTCGCCAACGACCTCGGCAATCTCGGCCAGCGCGTCCTCAGCTTCGTCCAGAAGAACGCCGGCGCGGTCGTTCCCGAGCCGGGGCCGCTCTCCGCCGAGGACCGCAAGCTGCTCGATGCCGCCGCCGGGCTGCTCGTCCAGGTGCGCGGCGACCTCGTCGCGGCGCAGGCCTTCAACCGCGCGCTCGAGGCCATCTTCGCGGTCGTCGCCGAGGCCAATCGCTACGTCGATTCCCAGGCGCCCTGGACGCTGCGCAAGACCGATCCCGCGCGCATGCGCACCGTGCTCTACGTGCTGGCCGAAACGATCCGGCGCGTCGCGATCCTTCTGCAGCCCTTCATGCCGGACAGCATGGCGAAGCTGCTCGACCAACTGGCTGTCCCCGCCGATGCGCGCAGCTTCGCTGCCTTCGACGCGGCGCTGCGCCCGGGCGTCGCGTTGCCGGCGCCCGCGGGGGTCTTTCCGCGCCACCAGGACACGGCTGCGGTCTGATGGCCGGTCTCGTCGACAGCCACTGCCACCTGGACTACCTCGCGCGCACGGGCGATCTCGGGGCGGTCCTGGCGCGGGCGCGCGGCGCCGGACTGCGGGGCATGCTGACCATCGGCACCAAGCTGCGCGAGTTCGACATCGTCCGCGGCATCGCGGAGGCCAATGACGACATCGTGTGTTCGGTCGGCATCCATCCGCACGAGGCTGGCACCGAGGAAACCGACATACAGCGCCTGGTCGATCTGGCCGCGCATCCGAAGGTCGTGGGCATCGGGGAAACCGGGCTCGATTATTTCTACGACAAGAGCCCGCGCGCGGCGCAGCAGGCCAATTTCAGGACCCATCTCGCGGCCGCCCGCGCCACCGGCCTGCCGGTGATCGTCCACACGCGCGACGCGGACGCCGACACGGCGGCGTTGCTGGACGAGGCGGTGGAGCAGGGGCCGTTGAGCGGGGTCCTGCACTGCTTCACCTCGTCGCTCGAACTGGCGCGCCATGCGCTGCGGCTCGGCTTCTACATCTCGATCTCCGGCATCGTGACGTTCAAGAACGCGGACGAGTTGCGCGCGACGGTGCGGGAGATCCCGCTGGACCGCCTGCTGGTCGAGACCGACGCGCCGTTCCTGGCGCCGATCCCGATGCGCGGAAAGACCTGCGAACCGGCGTTCGTCGTGCACACGGCTGCGCATGTCGCGCGGCTCAAGGACGTTTCGCCAAACGCGCTGGCCGAGGCGACGACCCGCAATTTCCGCGCCTTGTTCCCGCGCGCGCGCTTTCCGGGCGACGCATGAAGGTCACGATGCTCGGAAGCGGCGGATCGGGCGGCGTGCCGCTGATCGGCTGCGGCTGCGCCGTGTGCAGGTCGCCGGATCCGCGCAACCGCCGCTCGCGCGTGTCCGTGGTGGTCGAAGGCGCGGCCGGAACGCGTATCCTGATCGATACATCGCCGGATCTGCGCCAGCAATTCCTGGCCAACGACCTCACCAAGGTCGATGCCGTGATCCTGACGCATGCGCACGCGGATCATCTGCATGGCCTCGACGATCTGCGGGCGGTCAACTACCACCGCAACGCGCCGCTCGAGATCTGGTCGGACGCGGCGACCTTGCGCGAGGCGACCGAGCGCTTTGCCTACGCCTTCAGCCCGCCGCGGACCAATGCCGGCATCTGGTACGCGCCATCGCTGGTGGCGCGCGAGATCCCGGTCGGCGAGACGATCGAGATCGCCGGCATGACCGTCCGGAGCTTCCACCAGATCCATGGCGGCAGCAGACCGCCGACACTGGGCCTGCGCTTCGGATCCTTCGCGTACTCCACGGATGTGCGGGAGATGCCCGAGGCCGGGTTCGAGGCGCTCGCGGGCATCGACACCTGGATCGTCGACTGCCTGCAGGACGAACCGAACGTCGCCCATAGCCATCTGCCGCAGACGCTGAGCTGGATCGCACGCGTCCGCCCACGGCGCGCGGTGCTCACGCATATGGGGCATCGCCTGGAGTATGCGGAGCTCGCGCGACGCCTCCCAGACGGCGTCGAGCCGGGATATGACGGCCTGGTCGTCGACATTCAGGACGCGGCGTGACCAGAGCGTCATCCCGGTCGCAAAACGTGGATGCAACCATCTGCGCTGAAACCGCATTCCTTATTTTCGATAATATATATTATGCGGCCTTGAGATGAGCTCGAACGTACCCCCGATCGACCGCCTGCTCGACCTCATGGCGCGCCTGCGCGATCCACGATCCGGTTGTCCCTGGGACATCGAGCAGGATTTCGGCACCATCGCGCCGTACACGATCGAGGAAGCCTATGAAGTCGCCGATGCCATCGCCCGCGGCGACATGGCCGCGCTTCGCGAGGAACTCGGAGATCTTTTGTTCCAGGTGGTCTTCCACGCACGCATGGCCGAGGAAAAACACGCCTTCGGCTTCGGCGACGTCGTCCAGGCGATCACCGACAAGATGATCGCACGCCACCCGCATGTCTTCGGTGGCGCCGAGCGCCGCGATTCCGAGGCTCAGATCCGCCTCTGGGAGGATCACAAGGCGGCCGAGCGCGCGCGCAAGTTGGCCCAGTCCGGCGCCGTCGCGCCGAGCGCACTGGACGACGTGCCTCTCAACCTGCCTGCCCTGGCCCGGGCGCAGAAGCTCCAGAAACGTGCCAGCCGGATCGGATTCGACTGGGGCGACGCCGCCCCGGCGCTCGACAAGGTTGCCGAGGAACAGGCCGAGGTCGCGGCGGCGCTCGCGGAACCCGGGCGTCCGCATGTCGCGGAGGAAATCGGTGACCTGCTCTTTGCCGCCGTCAATGTCGCGCGGCTCTCCGGTGTCGACGCGGAGACGGCCCTGCGCGATGCGAGCCTGAAATTTCAGCGTCGTTTCAAGGCGATGGAAGCTATTCTTCGAGAACAAGGGAAAGACGAAGGCCGCGCCAGCCTCGC
>CAYSUY010000176.1:0-8851 GCA_964434345.1 uncultured Acetobacteraceae bacterium | reverse complement strand
CGGACATCTACCTCACGCAGTTCTACCACTCGCGCTCGATCATCCAGACGCCGACGGCGGTGACGAATTTCTCGCACTGCAAGGTGGCGGATGCCGACATCGAGGCGGCGCGCACCGAGACCGACGCCGCGAAGCAGAAGGGCTTCTGGTCTGCGGCGCAGCGCAAGATCAACGACGAGGTCTGCGCGGTCGCGCTCACCGAGAGCTTCTCGGTTTGGGCGCGCAAGTCGAACATCGACTACGGGTACAAGGCCGAGGGCTTCCTCAACCTTGGTCCGCAGTTGACCGAGGCCTCGACGATCAACTGAGGTCCGCGCGCCGTCGCCGCGCGCCGCCGAGGCGGCGTGCGGCGACGGATGCGCCGTCAGGCGAAGCCCAGATCGCGGCGCAGCCGCGCCGGATCTTCTCCCGCCTCCCGCAGCGAGGCCAGGCTCGGCGCGCCGTCGCGCTTCGCGAGCCGCTCCCCGTCGGGGCCAGCCAGCAATCCGTGATGGTGCCAGCGCGGCACCGGCAACCCCAGCAGCGCCTGCAGCAGGCGATGGACATGGGTGGCATGGAAGAGATCCATCCCGCGCGTGACCAGCGTGACGCCCTGCAGCGCGTCGTCGACCGTCACCGCGAGATGGTAGCTCGCCGGCATGTCCTTGCGTCCGAGCACGACATCGCCGAGTGCGGCGGGATCGGCCGGAACACGGCCGACGCCCAGATCCTCCCAGTCCAGCGGCCCCGCGAGGGCGAGGGCCTTGGTCACGTCGAGGCGCAGCGCATGTGCGTCGCCGCGGGCGAGGCGTCGCGCGCGTTCGTCGTCCGCGAGGCCACGGCAGGTGCCCGGATAGAGCGGCCCGTCCGGCCCGTGCGGCGCCGCCCCGGCGCGCGCGATCTCGGCCGCGATGTCGCGCCGTGTGCAGAAGCACGGATAGAGCACGCCGCGCGCCGCAAGCCGGTCGAGCGCGGCGCGAAAGCTGTCCATGTGCTGCGACTGGATGCGCACCGGCTCTTCCCAGGCGAGGCCGAGCCAGGCGAGATCCGCGCGGATCGCGGCGACGAAATGCGGCCGGCAGCGTCCGGTGTCGATGTCCTCGATGCGCAGGAGGAACCGCCCGCCGCCGCGCCGCGCGGCATCGGCCGCGAACAGCGCCGCGAAGGCGTGGCCGCGATGCAGCAGGCCGGTCGGGGAGGGGGCGAAGCGCGTGACCACGGTCATGGCTCTCGACGCTAGCACGGGCTTTCGGCTAGCTAGCAGCGATGAGCGATTTCTTCACCCTCGACGGGCCCGGCTTCGGTCCGGCCGCCGGTGGCCGCGCCCGGTCTCTGGTCGTCCTTCTCCACGGGCTGGGCGCCGATGGCCACGATCTGATCCAGCTCGCGCCTCACTGGGCGGAACTGCTCCCGTCGACCGCCTTCGTGTCTCCGCATGCGCCCTTTCCCTGCGACATGGCGCCGTATGGCCGGCAATGGTTCAGCCTCCAGGACCGCGACCCGCACCGCATCCGCTCCGGCGTCGCGGCGGCGGCGCCGATCCTCGATGCCTTCCTCGACGCGACGCTCGAGGCGCACCGGCTCGACGATTCGGCGCTCGCGCTGGTCGGCTTCTCCCAGGGCACGATGATGTCGCTGCACGTCGCGCCGCGCCGCGCGCGCGCGATCGCCGGGGTGGTCGGATTTTCCGGCGCGCTGGTCGGGGCAGAGGATCTCGCGACCGAACTGCGCTCCACGCCTCCGGTGCTTCTGATCCATGGCGACGCCGACCAGATCGTTCCCTTCTCGGCGATGGCGGCGGCGCGATCGGCCCTGTCGGCGGCCGGGGTCGATGTCACGACCGAGCGCCGCCCGGGTCTGCCGCATTCGATCGACGAGGTCGGGCTGGAGAAGGCCGCGGCCTTCCTCGCGCGACGCCTGCCGCGCTGACCGGCACGCGCAGCCCGGCCGGGGCCTCGGCCGGGACATGGAGCGGGATGCGCGACGCCGCGCCGGTTGTATCTGCCCGCGACTCGGCTTAGCTATGGAACAGGACGCTGCGGCGCTCCGAGCCGCGGCGGTACCGGCAACAGCGATGACGAGGAGTGTCCTTGTCGGTCGAGACGTGCCCCGCCCTCGTTCTCAACGCGGATTTTCGTCCGCTCAGCTACTATCCGCTGTCGCTCTGGTCGTGGCAGGACGCGGTCAAGGCCGTCTTTCTGGGGCGCGTCAACATCGTGTCGGAATACGACACCACGATCCGGTCGCCGAGCCGCGAGATGCGGCTGCCCTCGGTCATCTCGCTGAAGGAATACGTCGCGGCGGATCGCCGGCCCGCCTTCACGCGGTTCAACGTGTTCTTGCGCGATCGCTTCGCCTGCCAGTATTGCGGCGAGTCCTTTCCGACCCAGGACCTGACCTTCGACCATATCATTCCGCGCTCGCGGGGCGGCGCCACGACCTGGACCAACGTCGTCACCGCCTGCAGCCGCTGCAACCTGCACAAGGCCAACCGGACACCCGCCGAGGCACGGATGTTCCCGCGCGGCGGCGCCTTCGTGCCGATGCCGCAGCAGCTGCGCGAGAATGGCCGGTCCTTCCCGCCCGGCTTCCTGCACGCGAGCTGGCGCGACTATCTCTACTGGGACAGCGAGCTCGATCCGTCCTGAGCCTCTGACGCCACGGCGAGGCGCGCGCGCGCGCCGGCGATCGCGGCTTCCAGATCGCCGAGGCTGATCTTGTCGCGCCGCAGCACGGCGTGCAGGATCGGGTCGCCGAGCAACTCGCCCAGCGCGGGTTCGCCGGTCGTTCGGGCCGGTGGGGGTGCATGAGCCGTCATCGTCCTGGTCCTCCTGCGGGTCGTCGAGGCGACAACGCGTGGAAGACACCTGCGTTCCAAGGCAGGACGAAGGCAGCGCCGAGGCATTGCGATGACCCCCGCCGAACGCGGGGCGATGTCGGCGTCAGATCCGCGTGGACAGCCAGATGGCGAGCCGCGACCCCGCCTTGATGGCGGTCGAGAGCATTTCGTAGCCCGGTGCCTCGGTCGCGCCCGCGGCCAGCGCCTCGTCGCGATGCTCGACCTCGTCGCGGCGGAATGTCTCGAGCTGACCGGCGAGTTCGGGGCGCTCGGCGGCGAGTTCCGATACCTGGGCCGCGTAATGCGCATCGATGACTTCCTCGACCGCGGCGGTGCAGGCCATCGCGGCCTTCTCGCCGAGCAGCGCCGTTCCGGCGCCGAGCGCGAAACCCGCGACATGCCAGAGCGGCGTGAGCAGGGTCGGGCGGACGCGGTTGGCCGGGAGCATCGCGTCGAAGGCGCGCAGATGGGCGCGCTCCTGGTCCATCATCCGCCGGATCGCCGCGCCGGCAGGGGCGTTTCCGAGGACGGCCAGCTGTCCTTCATAGATGCGGACGGCGCCATATTCGCCGGCGTGATCGACGCGCAGGATTTCGGCGAGGCGCTCGGCGCCGGTGGCGTCTCCGGGCCAGGCCCGGTGCGGGGAAGCGTCGGTCATGATGCGATCCTCGTCAATCTGCGCCGCAGGGCGTCCAGGGCAAGCCCGCCCGCGACGGCGGCCACGACACCGTTCCAGGCCGCCATCGAGAGACCGGCGAAGGACCAGGCGATCTCGTCGCAGCGCACGACCGGCGCGGCGAGCAACTGGCGCAGCCGCTCCTCGGCGGTCTGGGCCGCGCCGAGGGTACTGCCGCAGGCATCGGTTCCCCGCCACCAGCCCTGCTCGACGCCGGCATGGTAGCCGGCGATCCCGGCGCCGCCGAGCGTGGCGAGCGCGGCGGCGAGCAGCAGCGCGGTGGCGACGCGCCCGCGCGTCGCCGCGGCCGGCAGGGCGCAGACGAGCGCCGCCATCCAGGCGTAGCGCTGCCACCAGCACAGAACGCAGGGCCGCAAGCCGGCGACATGTTCGAAGGCGAAGGCGGCGGCGAGCATCGCCGCGGCGATGGCCGCGAGCGCGGCGGCCGGCGAGGGGGGACGGATCGCGCGGGTCATCGCGGAACGAGATAGCGCAGGGCGACGAACCCGCCGATCAATCCGACCGCGAAGATCGTCGTCACCAGGGTCAGGCGTCGCTCGATGAATTCGCGGATCGGCGCGCCGAAGCGGTGGATCAGCGCCGCGACCAGATAGAACCGCGCGCCGCGCGTCGCCAGAGAGGCGAGGACGAAGACCACCAGGTCGAACTGCGCGGCGCCGCTGGCGATGGTGACGATCTTGAACGGGATCGGGGTGAGCCCCTTGATCAGGATGATCCAGAGCCCCCATTCGCCATAAGCGACCCGGAACGCCTCGAAGCCGCGCTCCAGCCCGTAGAAGGCGATCACCCGCGCGCCGATGGTCTCGAACAGGAAGAACCCGATCGCGTAGCCGGCGAGCCCGCCCAGCACCGAGGCGATCGTGCAGAGCCCGGCGAAGGCCCAGGCGCGGTGGCGCTGCGCCAGCACCATCGGCACCAGCAGCACGTCCGGCGGGATCGGAAAGAACGAGCTCTCGGTGAACGAAACCACCGCCAGCGCCCGCGGCGCCTGGGCGCCGCTTGCCTGCCGCATGGTCCAATCGTAGAGCGCCCGGAGCATGGACGCGGCTGTAGCAGCCTGCGCCCGGGCGCCGCAACCGGGCCGCGCGTGACAGGTTGCCTCTGCGTGACCGGTCGAGGCAGTCTGCCGCGCATGAGGACCCCGAACTTCTACGCCGGCCTGTCGCTGGCACGCCATTCCGAGCGCCGCCGCGACACCGCGTTCATCGATGCCCATGTCGCCGGGACGGCCGCGCGGGTGGTGCCGGTCTGGCGCAGCCGCAACCTCGTGGTCGCGGGCGACGCGCCGCGCGCCGTCTTCCTGGATGCCGGCGCGATCGCCGAATTCGGCGGCCCCGATCCGCTGACGGTCTTCCTCGGCACGGGAGGCGGGGAGAGTTTTTTCGCCCTCGACGTGTCCCATCACGAGGAGCATCTGCTTCCCGGATTGTTCGGCCGCGACACCGCCTTCGTCGACCTTCGGGGCCTCGGCGCCCTTCTCGCGCGCGAGCAGGGCGCGCTGCTGGCCTATGCGCGCGGCATGCTGCATTGGCATGCGCGCCACCGCCATTGCAGCCTGTGCGGCGCCCCGACCCGCCCCGAGGCGGCCGGTCATGTCCGCCGCTGCGCCGACGCCGCCTGCAACGCCGAGCATTTCCCGCGCACGGACCCGGCGGTGATCATGCTGGTCACCCATGAGGACCATGCGTTGCTCGGCCGCCAGCGCGTCTGGCCGGCCGGGATGCACTCCACCCTGGCGGGTTTCGTCGAGCCCGGCGAGAGCCTCGAGGAGGCGGTGGCGCGCGAGGTGATGGAGGAGGCCGGCGTGCGGGTCGAGGACGTTCGCTACCACTCCTCGCAGCCCTGGCCCTTTCCTGGCTCGATCATGCTGGGCTTCCATGCGCGCGCGCTGCGGCGCGACCTCGCGGTCGATGCCGAGGAACTCGAGACCGCCGGCTGGTTCAGCCGCGACTTTCTCCTCCGCGCGCACGACCCGGAGGTCTTCCGCCTGCCGCGGCCGGATTCGATCGCCCGCCGCCTGATCGAGGACTGGCTGCGCGGCGAGGCGTGACGCCTCAACCTGCCCCGATCGTCGCGGCACGCGCGGCGGCGTAGACCGGCGCATAGCCGGCGGCGACCGCGCTCCAACTGCGCTGCCCCTCGACGAAACGTCGCGCGGCGGCGCGCAGGGCCGGCCAGGCGCCGCGCTCGTCGATCGTCCGCTCGATCGCCGCGGCGAGCGCCGCCGGATCCTCGGGTGCGAAGAGACGGCCGGTGCGCCCGTCGGTGATCAACTCGCGATGCCCGCCGACATCGGAGGCGAGCACGATCCGCCCCTGGGCCATCGCCTCCAGCGGCTTCAGCGGCGTGACCAGTTCGGTGAGGCGCATCGCGCGGCGCGGGTAGGCGAGGACGTCCAGCGCGGCGTAGTAGCGTTCGACCTCCCGATGCGGCACGCGGCCGACGAAACGGAACCCGGCACCCAGACCGGCCCGCGCCGCGCGGATCCGCAGCGCCTCCTCCTCCATCCCGCCGCCGACCACGACGAAGTGGATCTCGGGCCGGCGCCGGCGCAGCTGCGCCGCCGCGTCGACCAGCAGGTCGATCCCCTCGTAGCGGTAGAGCGACCCGACGAAGCCGACCAGCGGTCCCTCGGGCAGGCCGAGCGCGCGTCGCGCGTCTGCGCCCGACGGCGGCAGCAGGCCGAAGCGTGCCGTGTCGACCCCGTTGGGGATCACCGTCACGCGCGGCTCCGGGATGCCGCGCGCGACGATGTCGTGGCGCAGCCCCTCGCAGATCGTCGTCACCGCCTGGACGCGGCGGAAGAGCCAGGTGTCGAGGGCGCGGATCGCGCGCCAGCGCAGCGATCCCTCGGCACCGCGCCCCTGGTCGGCCGCCGCGTCCTCCCAGAAGGCGCGGATCTCGTAGACCACCGGAATGCCGAGCGCGCGGCCGACGCGCAAGGCCGGCAGAGCGTTCAGCGCCGGCGAATGCGCATGGAGAATGTCGGGCGCGACGTCGCGCGCGACGCGCATGAGGCGGCGTGTCGTATGGGCGATCTCGGCCCATTCGGCGAGACCGGGCAGCCAGGGCGCGGCGTCCGGCGGCGGCGTGCGGTGCAGCACCCAGCCTTCGGCGCGCTCCATCGTCGCGGCGACGGGCCCCTGGCGCGGCCCGGTGAACAGCACGGGATCCCAGCCGAAGCCCCGCTGCGCCGCCGCGAGCCCCATCGTGCGCGTGACATAGCCGTCGCGCGCCGGCAGGCCGTGATCGAGCACGTGGAGGATGCGCCAGCCGGTCATGCCGGCCTCGCCATCTTGAGCCGGCGATAGAGTCGCGCGCGCCCGAGCGCGTAGCGGTGCTTGACGAACAGGTAGGCGAGGCCGCGCGCATGGCTGAGCGCGAAGCCGGGGCGCCGGACCCCGCGCGAGATCTCGCGCGCGTCATGGATGGCGACGGCATCGCCGTCCTGCACGACCTCGTAGCCGGCCGCCCAGATGCGCAGGCAATAGTCGACGTCCTCGGGCGAGTAGAAGATCCGCTCGTCGAGCAGACCGACGCGCGCGACGACATGGCGCGGCAGCAGCCAGAAGGCCGAAATCGCATAGTCGACCCGTCGCGCGCCGCCATCGGCCGGCGGCATCGCGCGCTCCATGGCCCGCAGGCCCAGCCATCGGCGCAGCTTGTGCGGCAGGGTCGGGAAGACGTCGGCGGAGAGCTGTGGCCGGCCATCGGGATAGACCAGCCGCGGCGCCAGCAGGCCGATGCGCGGATCGGCGTCGAGCCGCGGCAGCAGCGTCTCCAGGCAGCCGGGCGGCACCTCGATGTCGGAATCCATGACCAGCAGGACACGCCCGGCGGCCCGGCGCAGCGCCATGTTGCGCGAGACGGTCGTGCCCGCGTTCGCGGGATTGCGGATCACCCGCAGCAGGTCCGGGAACTCGTCCGCGAGCGTGGCGAGCAGGGCGGGACTGCCGTCGCGCGAGCCGTTGTCGACGACGAAGATCTCGCATGGGCCGCCGAGGCGCGCGCATTCGGCCGCGAGCGAGCGCACGGCACCGGCGATGTGACGCTCGGAGTTGAAGCAGAGGATGACGGCGGAGAGCAGCATGGTCGCCGACCCTAGTCGCGGCGGGCCGGGGCCGGGGGCGCACGGGCGCGGTACGCCTTCGGTGCGCGCGACCGTCACCTGTGGCGGGGCGCATGGTCGTGGCCCATGCACCTGCCCGGCGAGCGATGCGCATCCTGGTCTTCTCGACGCTCTATCCCAACGCCGTCCGTCCCGATCACGGCATCTTCGTGGAGACGCGGCTGCGCCATCTCGTCGCCGCCGGCAACGTCACGGCCAAGGTCCTTGCGCCGGTTCCCTGGTTCCCGTCGGACGATCCGCGCTGGGGCGCGTGGGCGGATTGGGCCCGGGTCGCGCCGCGCGAGTTGCGCCACGGGATCGAGATCCGGCATCCGCGCTACGCGATGCTGCCGCAGGTCGGCATGGCCATGCAGCCCTTCGCGCTCGCGGCCAGCGCCTGGCGCGCCGCCGCGGCCTGGCGGCGCGCGGGCTTCGCCTTCGACCTCGTCGACGCGCATTTCTTCTATCCCGACGGCGTGGCCGCGGCGCTGATCGCGCCCTTGCTGGGCGTGCCCTTCGCCATCACCGGACGCGGCTCCGACCTCAATCTCTATCCGCGCGATCCCTGGGCCCGGCGCTGGATCGCCTGGGCGGCGCGTCGCGCCGACGGCCTGGTGACGGTCTGCGAGGCGCTCAAGGCGCCGCTCGTCGAGCTGGGCATACCGCCCGCGCAGGTGCGCGTCCTGCGCAACGGGGTCGATCTCGCGCTGTTCAGGCCGATGGACCGTGTCGCGGCGCGGCGCGAATTCGGCATCGACGGACCGGCCATCGCGTCGGTCGGACATCTGGTGCCGCGCAAGGGACATGATTTCGCGATCCGTGCGCTGGCCGAGTTGCCGGGATGGCGGCTCTTCGTCGTCGGCGAAGGTCCGGAGCGTGCGGCGCTGGAGGCGCTGAGCGCGCGGACGGGAACGGCCGATCGTGTCACCTTCCTGGGACGGCTCTCGCAACCCGCCCTGGCACGCCTCTACAGCGGCATCGACATGCTGGTCCTCGCCTCCGACCGCGAGGGCTGGGCCAATGTGCTGCTCGAGGCGATGGCCTGCGGTACGCCGGTGGTGGCGACGCGCATCTGGGGCACGCCGGAGATCGTCACCGGTCCCGAGGCGGGCATCCTCGTGGCGCGCACGGATGACGACATTCTGCGCGGCATCCGGGCTCTGGCCGCGTCGCCGCCCGCGCGGGCGCCGACGCGGCGCCAAGCCGAGGCGTTATCCCAGCACGCGAC
>CAYSUY010000175.1:0-8852 GCA_964434345.1 uncultured Acetobacteraceae bacterium | reverse complement strand
GTAGCGCTTCTCGAGATGCTGGAAGAGACGTTCCGGTTCCAGCTCGCTATGTCCTGGCAGGTGGATCTTCCGGTACTTGCCGACGATCCGTCCCTGGTCGTCGACGAGGATCGACGTGTTGAAGCGGCGCTTCCTGCCGTTCTCGAGCGCGAGTTCCGCGTAGCCCAGGTAAAAGCCGATTCCGTAGCGCCGCGCTGCGTCGAACAGCGGCTATACATCGGCGTTCGGCATCTCGGTCTCGTAGAACGAGTCCAACTCGCGCTCGTCCTCGATAAGCCAGCGGGGAAAGAAACTGGTCAGCGCGAGTTCCGGGAAGACCACCAGCTTGCAGCCCTTGACATGGGCGCGCTCGAGCAGGGCGAGCATGCGCGCGACGCAGGAGGCGCGGGTTTCCGCGCGTGCGATCGGTCCGAGCTGCGCGGCGCCGACCGTGACGATCCGGGGCGAGAGGTTGCGAGGCGCCATGACATCACCCGAGAATCGACTGGACTTCGACGTTGAACGGCCAGCGACCACGCGGCCGGGCAGGCTCCGGCTTGTCGCAGCGCAGGAACTGTCCGCGACCGACACGTCCAACGGGTTGCCCGTTCTCGGACACGACCTCGCCGCGCGACAGCACGACCACCGGCCAGCCGCGGATCTTCATCCCCTCGTAGGGCGTGTAGTCCATCGCATCGTGCAGTTCCGCCTGCGTGATCGTGCGTTCGATCGTGCTGTCCCAGATGCAGATGTCTGCATCCGATCCGACCGCGATCGTTCCCTTGCGCGGATAGAGTCCATACATCTTCGCGTGGTTGGTCGCGGTGAGCGCCACGAACTGGTTGATCGAGATGATGTCGTTGAGGACGCCGGCGGAAAACAACGATGGCAGCCTGATCTCGAGGCCCGGGATCCCGTTTGGCACCTTCTTGAAGCCGCCGGCGGCCATGCCTGCCTTCTTGCCGTTGGGGCCGTCGAAGCGATACGGCGCATGGTCGGAGGAGAACACCTCGAAGACACCGCCGCGCAGCCCCTGCCAGACGAATTCCTGGTTCGCCTTGTCGCGCGGTGGCGGCGAACACATGCATTTCGCGCCCTCGTCTCCGGGCGCATCCATCATGTCGGACGTCAGGAACAGATATTGGGGACAGGTCTCCCCGTAGATCTTGAGCCCGCGTGCCTGGGCGTCTCGGATCTGGTCGATGGCTTCCTTGGCCGAGACGTGGACGAAGAGGATCGGAACGTCGAGCAACTCGGCCAGTGCGATGACCCGGTTCGTCGCCTCGCGCTCCGCGATCGGATGATGGGCGATCGCGTGGGACGAGGGTTGCTTGCGACCTGCCTGCACGAGCCGCTCGGACAGCCACGCGATGATGTCGTGATTCTCCGCGTGAACCATCATCATCGCGCCTTCACGCCGCGCGAGCGCCATCACGTCGAGGACCTGCCGGTCGTTGAGCTTGAGAGCGTCGTAGGTGGTGTAGATCTCGGAGGAGGCCGAGCCATCAAGAAACAGGGCCGGAAGTTCCGGGCCCAGAACCTGCTCGGTCGGATCCGACACGATCAGATGGAAGGCGTAGTCGACGAGCGACTTGCCGTCGGCGCGGGCATGGTATTCGGTCACGACCTGCCGAAGCGAATTGCCGCGATGCTGAGCCGCGAAGGGGATGATCGTCGTCGTTCCGCCACAGGCGGCCGAGGTCGATCCCGTCGTGAAATCGTCGGCGGTCATGACGCCGCTCGAGGACAGTTGAGCGATATGGCAATGGCTGTCGATCCCGCCCGGGAGCACGAGACGCCCGCGCGCGTCGATCTCCCGCGCGCCCGCGGCGAGACCCGTCCCGAGCGCCGCGATCCGACCGTCGCGAACGCCGATGTCGGCATCGAAGGTTTCGCTCGCGGTGGCGACACGGCCGCCGCGAATGACTAGATCGAACGCCGTCATGGCTCACCTCGGGTGACTGGAACGCGAAAGCCCTGGCGCGGAACGGCGCCGGATGGCTAGATAAGAGATCACAAATCCAGCTAGTTCAAGGATCGCGCCATGACCCGTCTCCTCGACGAAAGCGCCAAGGGCGTCTACATCATCGCGGCCACGCCGTTTGCCGACAATGGCGCCCTCGATCTCGAGTCGACCGACCGCATGACCGACTATTACCTGCGGGTCGGGTGCGACGGGATGACGATCCTCGGCGTGATGGGCGAAGCGCCCAAGCTCTCTCCCGAGGAGTCGGTCCAGTTCGCCGAGCGTGTGCTCGCGCGTGTCGCTGGCCGGATTCCCGTGATCGTCGGCGTCTCCGCGCCGGGCATGACGGTGATGAAATCCCTGACCGACAAGGTCATGCAGCTCGGTGCGGCGGGCGTCATGGTTGCGCCGAATGCCGGCCTGAAGACCGACGAGGCGATCGAGGCCTATTACGCGTCCGTGATCCGCACGCTTGGAAGCAACGTGCCGATCGTGCTGCAGGACTACCCGGCGCTCACCGGCGTCAACATGTCGATCGGATGCGTCAACCGTCTGCTCAAGGCCCATGACAGCATCAAGGTCCTGAAGCACGAGGATATCCCTGGCCATCGCAAGCTCACCAAGGTGCGCGCGGCGGAGGCGTCTGGCGACCGCAAGCGTCGCGTCTCGATCCTGGTCGGCAACACCGCGCTTTACCTGCCGCAGGAATTGAGGCGTGGCGCGGACGGCGCAAATACCGGCTTCGCCTATCCTGAGATGCTCGTCGATGTGTGCCGGAAGTTCTTCGCGGGCGACGTCGAAGGCGCGGAAGATCTCTACGACATCTATCTTCCGGTCGTGCGCCACGAGCAACAACCCGGCATCGGCCTGTCGATCCGCAAGGAGATCCTGCGTCGGCGTGGAGTCATCGCGTCTGCGCATGTCCGTGCGCCCGGCGGGATGATGGATGCCGACGACCACAAGGAACTCGATTCGCTGATCGCCCGGCTGGAGCGCAAGTTGGCCGAGCGCGGGATCTCGACCAAGGCCGCGGAGTGAGGGGACGGCGTCGTCGGTGACGACGCCGGGCTTTTGCCGGGATTGCTTCCGCCGCGTCTGCGACGATGCGGCGGAACCATGCCGGGCATGCGTGTCGCGACGCGTGCTGCGGCACAGCGAACTCTTCTCCCTGACGCTCGCGCATATCGACTGCGACGCGTTCTACGCATCCGTCGAGAAGCGGGACGATCCGTCGCTCGCCGATCTGCCACTGATCGTGGGCGGCGGTGCGCGCGGCGTCGTGACGACCGCCTGCTATGTCGCGCGCCGGTTCGGCGTCCGTTCCGCGATGCCGATGTTCAAGGCGCTGGCCCTCTGCCCGCAGGCGACGGTGATACGCCCGGACATGGCGAAATACGCGCTCGCAAGCCGTCAGGTCCGCGACATCTTCCTGTCCGTGACCCCGATCGTCGAGCCTCTGTCTCTCGACGAGGCCTATCTCGATCTCGCGGGAACCGAAAGCCTGCATGGTGAACCCGTTGCCATCGTCCTCGCGCGGGTGGCGCGCCGCATCGAGACCGAAATCGGGATCACCGTGTCGATCGGCCTCAGTCACAACAAGCTTCTCGCCAAGCTCGCGTCCGAGATCGACAAGCCGCGCGGCTTCGGTGTGGTGGGCGTGGCGGAGAGCGAGTCTTTCCTCGCCTCCAAACCCGTGCGTGCGCTGCCTGGGGTCGGACCAAAGGCGACTGCACGCCTGTCCGCCGACGGCGTCGAGACCGTCGCGCAGCTTCAGATGCTCGGCGCGCGCGGTTTGCGGTCGCGCTATGGACGCTGGGGAGAGCGCCTGGCCGAACTCGCCTTCGGAAAGGACGACCGCCGCGTCGAACCGGAACGCGATGCGAAGGGGATCTCCTGCGAGACCACCTTCGACAGCGACGTCGCCGACGCGGCCACGCTGGAGCAACGACTCTGGCCACTCGCGGAAAGGCTCGCGCGGCGGCTACGCGCCGCAGACAGTCGTGCCGCGAGCGTGGTGCTCAAGCTCAAGACCGCGCGTTTCCGCCTCCTGACACGACGCAGGACGCTCGCCCGGCCAACGAATCTTGCCACCGATCTCTTCGAGATCGGACGTGCGCTCATGGCACCGGAGATCGGGGCCGAACGATATCGTCTGATCGGAATTGGCGCCGGCGAACTGGTGTCCGAGAGCGTCGCCGGAGCGGTCGGGGATCTGTTTGCGCAGGGGCCGCGGCCCGAGGCGAAGCTGGAGCAGGCGGTCGACAGCATCCGGGCCAGATTCGGCGACGGGGCGATCGGCCATGGGCGCGGCCTCCCCGAACGGCGCGGCTGACCCTCTGAATTTCCGCGCGACGCGCGACGTTCCGGCTATCCTGCCGGAACGTACGGAGGATCCAGATGGCTCTGATCACTTACCTGACACGCATCCAGTTCGATTTCGGCGCGATCAAGCTGCTTCCCGACGAGCTGAAGCTGGCCGGAATCGCACGGCCGATGCTCGTCACCGACAAGGGCGTCGTCGCCGCCGGTGTCGCGCAGCGCGTCGTCGATGCGATGGCACCGGCGCCGGTGGCGATGTTCGACGGAACGCCCTCCAACCCGACCGAACGCGCCACGAAGGCAGCGCTCGAGATCTACCGCGCCCAGGGCTGCGATGGGCTCGTGGCAGTCGGTGGCGGCTCGGCGATGGACCTCGCCAAGGCTGTGGCGCTTCTCGCCACCCATGCCGGCGACCTCGCGCAGTACATGGCCATCGAGGGCGGTGTTGGCCGGATCACCGCGAAGGTCGCGCCGGTCATCGCCGTTCCCACGACGTCGGGCACCGGCAGCGAGGTCGGTCGCGGTGCGGTGGTCATCCTGGAGGATGGGCGGAAACTGGCGCTGATCAGCCCGCACCTTATTCCGCGTCTCGCGCTCTGCGATCCTGAATTGACACTCGGCCTGCCGCCCGGTTTGACCGCGGCGACCGGAATGGATGCGCTTGCCCATTGCGTCGAGACGTTCCTCGCCCCGGCGAACAACCCGCCCGCGGAGGCTATCGCGCTCGATGGTGCGATGCGTGTTGCGGCCCACCTCGAGCGCGCCGTCCAGGACGGTCACGATCGCGACGCGCGGTGGAATATGATGATGGCGTCGATGGAAGGCGCCATGGCTTTCCAGAAGGGGCTGGGCGCCGTGCACGCGTTGTCGCATCCGCTGGGGGCCATCCAGCCGCTCAACCTTCATCATGGAACGCTGAACGCGGTCGTTATGCCGGCCGTCCTGCGCTTCAACGCGGGCGTCAACGGGATCGGTTGGAAGTACGATCGGCTGCGTCAGACCATGGGGCTCGGGGCAGAGGTCGATCTTGCCGATCATGTCGCGCGTCTCAACGCGCGGATCGGTCTGCCCGGCGGGCTCCGCGCCATGGGGGTGACGGAGGCGATGTTCGCCCAGGTCGTGCCGCATGCGCTCAAGGATCACACCGCTGCAACCAATCCGCGGCCGTTGAGCGCCGAGACGGTCGAGGCCCTGTTGAGGGAGGCGATGTGAACCGCTCGCCGCGTCTGCGCTCGCGCGTCACGATCGACGGCATCGATCGCACGCCCCATCGCGCCTTCCTGCGGGCGATGGGGCTGTCGGACGAGGACATCGCCCGTCCCATGGTGGGCGTGGTGTCCACCCATGGCGAGACGACGCCATGCTCCATGACGTTGGCACCGCAGGCCGCGGAGGCGTCGTCCGGGGTTCGCGAAGGCGGAGGAACGCCGCGGTCCTTCACGACGATTTCCGTCTCCGACGGGCTCTCGATGAATCATCTCGGGATGCGGTTCAGCCTGATCAGCCGCGAGTTGATCGCGGACTCGATCGAGGCCGTGATGCGCGGCCACGCCTATGACGCGCTTGTCGGCTTCGCGGGCTGCGACAAGACGCTGCCCGGCGTGATGATGGGGATGATCCGCTGCAACGCGCCTTCCGTGTTCGTCTATGGCGGGTCGGCACTACCGGGGCGCTGGCGGGGCAAGGACGTCACTGCGCTGGACTCCTATGAAGGCGTGGGCGCCGTCATGACGGGGCGGATGACACGGGACGACCTGGAGTCGCTGGAGCGTGCCTGTCTGCCGACGATCGGCTCCTGTGCCGGACAGTTCACGGCCAACACGATGGCGATGGTCTCCGAGGCGATCGGCCTCGCGCCGATCGGCTCTGCGATGCTGCCGGGCGTCGATGCGCAACGCCCCGCACTCGCTCGCGCCGCGGGCCGATTGGCGATGCGGATCCTGCGCGACGGCGGACCTCTGCCGCGCGATCTCATTACCCGCAAGAGCCTGGAGAACGCCTGTGCCGTTGTCGCGGCGACCGGCGGTTCGACCAATGCCGGTCTGCATCTTCCGGCGCTGGCGCATGAGGCGGGGCTCCGCTTTGACCTCGACGATGTGGCCGAGGTGTTCCGTCGCACGCCCCTGCTGGCGGACCTCAAGCCGGGTGGGCGTTTCGTCGCGCGCGACGTGCACGCGGTCGGCGGCGTCGCGGTGGTTCTGCGGGCGCTGCGCGAGGCGGGATGCCTCCATGAAAGCTGCCCGACGATCGATGGGCGGACGATCGGCGACATCGCCCGCACCGCCGCCGAGCCCGATGGCGAGGTGGTGCGGCCTGCGAACCGACCGATCTCCGCGTCCGGAGGCGTCGTCGTGCTCAAGGGCAATCTCTGTCCTGACGGGGCGCTGCTCAAGGTCGCCGGATTGTCCACGCTGGTCTTCGCGGGGCCCGCGCGGGTGTTCGAGAGCGAGGAGGAGGCGGTGGCTGTCGTCCGCGCGCGCAGTTACGCCCCGGGCTCGGTGCTCGTCATACGCAACGAGGGACCGAAGGGCGGCCCCGGGATGCGCGAGATGCTCGGCCTGACCGCGCTGATCTATGGCCAGGGAATGGGCGAGAAGGTGGCCCTGCTGACCGATGGCCGGTTCTCGGGTGCCACGCGCGGCATGTGCATCGGCTACGCCGGACCCGAGGCGGCCCTTGGCGGCCCCATCGCGCTCCTGCGCGACGGCGACATGATCCGCATCGATGCGGGTGCCGGGCGCATCGATGTCGAACTCGGCGACGAGGAATTGGCGCAGCGCGCGGCGACCTGGCGTTTCCGGCCACGCGAACGGCTGGCAGGCCTCCTCGAAAAATACGCCGCCGGCGTCGGTCCCGCCCATCTTGGGGCGGTCACGCATTCAGGCGCGGTGGAATGGCCCTTCGAGGATCCGCCGGAGGCTTGATCCGGGACTGGCGCTGCGGCTCTATAATCCAAAGGCTCTCAGGGAGAACCACGATGAAGAACATGCTGCGTTTTGCGATCGCTGGCCTCGCGCTGGCATGGGCCGGACAGGCGGCCGCGCAGACCACCACCTTACGGATCGGGAATTGGCTCCCGGGGCACCATCTGATCCCGCGCGGCATCGTCGAACCATGGGCGCGCGCCATTGAGCGCGAATCCAACGGTTCCCTGAAGCTCGAGATCATGCCCTCGGCGATCGGTCGCCCACCCGAGTATTTCGACTTCGTCGTCAACGGCGTGGTCGATATCGGCTACGGGGTCTCCGGCCACAATCCTGGCCGGTTCACCATGACCCAGGTCATGGATCTGCCCTTCATGTCCCCCGATCCCTGGGGCGGGGCTGCCGCCGCATGGAGCACCTACGAGCGCTACGGGGCGCGGTACAACGAGCACAAGGGCGCGAAGGTGCTGGGTCTCTGGGTGCATTCCGAGCCCTACATCTTCATGCGCTCGGCGCCGTTCACGACGCTCGACGACCTCAAGGGCAAGAAGATCCGCGTGGGCGGCAACGTCACCGGACGGATCATGCAGGCACTGGGGGCCGTGCCGGTGCAGTTGCCACCGACCGAGGCGCAGCAGGCAATGGCCTCTGGCGTCGCGGATGGAATTACGTTTCCGACCGAGTCGATCGAATTCTTCAAGATCACGCCGGTGATCAAGGGCGCGACGCGTATCCCGGGTGGACTCTACACCGATACGTTCTGGCTCGCGATCAACGAGGCCAAATGGGCCGGCCTGAGCGCCGAGCAGAAGCGCGCCTTCGAGAAGCATTCCGGCATGGCGGTGGCGTTGCTCGCCGGCTGGGCCTGGACCAACGGCGACACGCTGGGCAGGGCCGGGCTTGACCGCAACGGCGTCCAGTTCGTGCAGTTGGCCGAGGCGGATGTCGCCAGGACGAAGACCGCGCTCAAGGCGCTCGAAGACGAATGGCTCGCCGAAGCCCGCAAGCGCAACCTGCCGGGCGACGAGATCATCGGTTATGCCCGCGCCATGGCTCATCAGTACCGCGCCGCCAAGCCTGTCAACATTCCCTGAGCGATCTGGCAATGGCTGACAAGGTTCCGCCCGTCCCGCTGGGGCGGGCGGGGCGGATCCTGGAGGCGATTGGCGGCGCGATGATCCTCGCGATGATGGTCGTGACGGCCATCGACGTCGCCGGACGCTACTTTCTGAACCGCCCGGTCGGGGGTGCCTTCGAGATCACCGAGATCCTGATGGGACTCGTGATCTTCGCGGGCATGCCCTTGGCCACGGCGCGGCGCGAGCATATCGCGATCGATCTGTTCGACACCGCGCTGTCGTACCGCAAGCGGTGCTGGCAGGCGGCGATCGGCGATCTGCTCTGCGCCCTCGTGTCAGGGGTTCTCGCGTGGCGTATCCATACCCGTGGACAGTCGTTGCTCGCCGTGGGCGAGACGACCATGCAACTCGGCGTGCCGCGCGGTCTCGTCGCCCTTGCGATGAGCGGATTGATGGCGGCGGCGGCCGTGGTCTTCCTTCTCGCGTCGGCGACCGCGCTGCGCGCGGCGATCGCGGCCGCGGAGCGGTGACGTGAGTTCCGGGGAAATGGCGCTCTGCGCCTTCGGTGCGCTTGCCGGGATCCTC
>CAYSUY010000174.1:0-8905 GCA_964434345.1 uncultured Acetobacteraceae bacterium | reverse complement strand
TACGGCTTCATGCCGCTCGACGTGCCGTCGATGACCGGAGGGCTGGCGCGATGAAATTCACGCTGTCCTGGCTCAAGGAACATCTCGAGACCTCCGCCAGCCTCGCCGAGATCTGCGACGCGGTCACCGCGATCGGGCTCGAACTCGAATCGGTCGATGACCGTGGCGCCACGCTCGCGCCGTTCGTCGTCGGGTATGTCGTCGAGGCGCGCAAGCACCCCGACGCCGACCGTCTGCGCGTCTGCATCGTCGATACCGGCACGGACCAGGTGCAGGTGGTCTGCGGCGCGCCCAACGCGCGCACCGGCATGAAGGGCGTGTTCGCGCGCGCCGGCCTGACCATTCCGGGGACCGGGCTGCAGCTCAAGGCCGGGGTGATACGCGGTCAGGCCTCGAACGGCATGCTGTGCTCGGCCCGCGAGATGGGCCTGTCGGACGAGCATGACGGGATCATCGATCTGCCCGCCGACGCGCCCCTCGGCGTCCCCTTCGCCCGCGTGCTTGGCCTCGACGATGCCGTGATCGATGTCGCGATCACGCCCAACCGCCAGGATTGCCTCGGCGTGCGTGGCATCGCGCGCGATCTCGCGGCCAAGGGTATCGGTACGCTCAAGCCGCGGCATGTCGTTCCTGTGCCGGGCACCTTCGCGAGCCCGCTGGCCGTCCGGTTTGACCTGCCGGCCGATTCAGCGAAGGCCTGTCCGTTCTTCGTCGGTCGCCATGTCCGCGGCGTCAGGAATGGCCCGAGCCCGCAATGGCTCCAGGATCGGCTTGCCGCGATCGGGCTCAGGCCGATCTCGGCCCTGGTGGACATCACCAACTTCATGACCTTCGATGTCGGTCGTCCCCTGCATGTCTTCGATGCCGCCAAGGTGTCGGGCGGGATCGTCGTGCGCCTGGCGCGTCCTGGCGAGACCATCGCGGCGTTGAACGGGAAGACCTACACGCTGACCGGCGCCGAGACCGTGATCTCCGACGAGAGCGGCGCCGCCGAGGGGCTTGGCGGTGTCATCGGGGGCGAAGACTCCGGCTGCACGGACGCGACGACGGACGTCTTCCTCGAGGCGGCGCTCTTCGATCCGATCCGGACCGCGCAGACCGGTCGCACGCATCAGATCGTCTCCGATGCCCGGTATCGCTTCGAACGCGGTCTCGACCCCGAGGCGGTGGTCGAGGGCATGGAGGCGGCCACGCGGATGATCCTCGACCTCTGCGGCGGCGAGGCCAGCGAACCCGTGATCGCCGGCGCCGTGCCGGACTGGCGGCGCAGCTTCAGCCTGCGCAAGGAGCGGGTGGCGAGCCTGGGCGGGGTCGACGTACCCGTCGCGGAGCAGCGTCGCATTCTGGAAGCGCTTGGCTTCACGGTGACGGATGCGGGCGCTCGCTTCCAGGTCGCGCCGCCACCCTGGCGCTCGGATATCCACGGAGAGGCCGACCTCGTCGAGGAGATCGCGCGGATCTGGGGCTTCGACCGGCTCGAGGCGGTCACGATGCCGCGCGACAGCGCGCTGCCGGCACCGGCGCTGACGCCCGCCCAGCGCCGCTCACGCGATGCGCGGCGCGCGCTGGCCGGTCTCGGCCTGATCGAGGCGGTGACGTTCTCCTTCATGCAGAAGAGCGTCGCAGCGCTCTTTGGCGGCACGAACCCGGCCCTCGAACTGCTCAATCCGATATCCAGCGACCTCGATTTCATGCGGCCGAGCATCGTGCCGAACCTGTTGCTGGCGGCCAAGCGCAACGCGGATCGCGGACTTGGCGACTCGGCCCTGTGCGAGGTCGGTCCCCAATTCTCCGACGACACACCCGGCGGACAGTCGATGATGGCGACCGGACTGCGCAGCGGTGCTGCCGCGGCTCGCAGTTGGGGCGCTCAGGCGCGGATGGTCGATGCGCTGGATGCCAAGGGCGACGCGCTGGCCCTGCTTCAGGCTCTGGGGGCTCCAGTCGAGAACCTCCAGACCACGCGCGACGCACCGGGCTACTACCATCCCGGCAGGTCCGGGTGCCTGAGGCTCGGGGCGAAGATCGTCGCGGTCTTCGGGGAACTCAATCCGCGGGTTCTCGCGGCGATGGATGTGCGCACGCCGGCGGTCGCTTTCGAGGTGACGCTTGACGTCGTGCCTCTGCCCAAGGTCCGGTCGGGGCGCGCGCGGCCGCTTCTGAAACTCGCCGCGTTGCAGCCGGTCGAGCGCGATTTCGCCTTTCTGGTCGATAGCGGTGTCGAATCTGAGAAGCTCGTGCGTGCCATCAAGGGTGTCGCCAAGGACATCGCGGCCCAGGCCGCGATCCTGTCCGTGGGCGTCTTCGACGTCTACGAGGGCAAGGGATTGCCCGACGGGCGGAAATCGCTCGCTGTCACCGTGCGGCTTCAGCCTGCGGTGCGAACCTTGACGGACGCGGAGATCGACGCGATCGCGCAGCGGATCGTCGCATCGGCTGCCAAGGCGACGGGCGCGACGTTGCGCGGCTGAGTGCGGCGGCGGGCGGCGCGACCACCGGTCGCTCGCCGCCTGCGTCCCGCATCTGGTCCGCGTTCTCAGCCGTGCACGGCGCGGCTGTCGGACGGCGCCTGCGCGCGCGAGTCCATGCCGTAGTCGCGCAGCACGGAGGCGACGCGCAGACGATAGTCGCGGAACACGCCGCCTCGCCCTTCGGCCTGGGCAAGTCGGTGCCCCTCGAGCGCGCGCCACCGCGCCACCGCGTCCTCGTCGCGCCAGAACGAGATCGACAGCAGCTTTCCCGGCTCGGTTAGGCTTTCGAAGCGCTCCACCGAAATGAACCCGTCTATCCCGGCAAGTTCGCCGCGCAGACCGCCTGCGAGATCCATGTAGTCCTGGCGTCGGCCCTCCGCAGGCCACACTTCGAAGATGATCGCGATCATGTGCGCTCCATGGTGCGTGCCGGAGTCGTCCTCTACAGCAGCGAACGGCCAGCGTCACGACGCCTCTCGACCGGATGACGCGCTGGGACTAGGGTCCAAGGGCCGGTGGCCGTGGGGGACCATCGACCGTGAGGGATGAAGACATGCAGCAGACACGATATTCGGCACCGGCCAGCATCGAAGAGGCGGTTGCCATCATGGCGGCCGCGAACGGGGCGGGCCGCATCCTTGCCGGCGGCACGGACCTGCTGGTCCAGATGCGCGCCGGCACCGTCGCCCCTGGCGCGATCGTCGACGTGAAGCGGATCGCGGAGATGACCACGATCGTCGAGGAGCTAGGCGGGTTTCGGATCGGCGCCGCCGTGTCCGCCGCCGTGATCGGTGAGCATGAACGCCTCGCACGGGCGTGGCCCGGAGTGGTCGAGGCCATCAACCTGATCGGCTCGAAGCAGGTCCAGGGGCGCGCTTCGGCGGGCGGCAATCTCTGCAACGCCTCGCCGGCGGCCGATAGCGGTCCGGCCCTGGTGGCGGCGGGGGCCATCCTCGCCATCCAGGGGCCGAAGGGGCGTCGCGACCTGCCGGTCGAGAAACTTCATGCCGGACCCGGGCGCACCACGCTGGAACCTGGCGAACTGATCGTGTCGATCGTCCTGCCGCCAAGGCCGGCGCACGCGGGCGATGCCTATTTGCGCCTCATACCGCGGACGGAGATGGACATCGCCGTGGTCGGGTGCGGCGTCAGCCTCGCCTTCGAAGGGGATGTCTGCACGTCGGCCCGGGTCGGGCTCGGCGCGGTCGCGCCGACCGTCCTGCTGGTCGGTGATGCGGCATCTGCCTTGATCGGCTCGCGCCTCGAGCCCGATGCGATCGCGAGGGCCGCGGCCGCCTGCCGGGCCGCCTGCCGTCCGATCGACGACAAGCGCGGCACGATCGCCTACCGCACCAAGATCGCCGGCGTGCTGCTTGCGCGCGCCACGGCCATCGCCGCCCAGCGTGCACGGAGCCACTGAGCCATGTCGAAGATCCATGTTTCCACCGTCGTCAACGGTGAGCCGGTCGAGTATCTCTGCGATCCGGCGCAGACCCTGCTCGACGTTCTGCGTGACCAGCTCGGTCTGACGGGCAGCAAGGAAGGCTGCGGTTCCGGCGATTGCGGCGCCTGCAGCGTGACGATCGATGGTCGCCTGACCTGCGCGTGTCTCGTTCTCGGAGCGGAGGTCGACGGCATGTCGATCGGCACGATCGAGGGACTCGCCCAGGGCGACCAGTTGCATCCGCTCCAGAAGAAATTCGTCGAGATGGCCGCGCTGCAATGCGGCGTCTGCACGCCGGGTGTCCTAGTCGCCGCGAAGGCGCTCCTCGACCGCAATCCGGATCCGAGCGAGACCGAGGTCCGGTATTGGCTCGCCGGCAATCTCTGCCGCTGCACCGGTTACGACAAGATCATCCGCGCGGTCCTGGATGTGGCCGCCGACATGAAGGAGACCGCACGATGAGCGCTCGTCAGTTCAAGGTCGTCGGCACGCGGCCCAATCGTCCCGATGGCGCCGACAAGGTGACCGGCCGCGCGCGGTTCGGTGCCGACTGGAACATGCCAGGCCAGTTGATCGGGCGCGTCTTGCGCAGTCCGCACGCCCATGCCGTCATCGAATCGATCGACGTGTCGCGGGCAGCCGCGCTGCCCGGGGTGAAGGCAGTGGTCACCGCCGCCGATTTCGGCGAACAGGAAAACCGGATCGTTCCGGCTGGTGAGATGCAGGTCAATCTCCGCGACGTGACGCGCAACGTCATGGCTCGCGAGAAGGCACTTTATCACGGCCATGCCGTCGCCGCGGTCGCGGCGACCAGCGACGCCATCGCGCGCGATGCGCTGAAACTGATCGACGTGCGCTATCGCGTGCTCCCGCACGTGATCGACGTCGATGACGCGATGAAGGCCGATGCGCCGATCCTGCACGATCACATCCGTACCGAAGGCGTCGAGCCGCGTCCCACCGCCGCGTCGAACGTGGCGAAGCGCATCGACTTCGCCAAGGGCGACGTGGGCAAGGGCTTCGCTGCCGCCGAGGTGACGATCGAGCGTCGGTTCCGGACGGCGCCCGTCCACCAGGGGTATATCGAGCCGCATGCCTGCCTGGCGAGTGCGGCCGAGGATGGCCAGGTGCAACTCTGGACCACCACGCAGGGCCACTTCCAGGTGCGCGGCTTCTGCAGTCGCCTGCTCGGCATCGAGACCTCGCAGATCCGCGTCATGGCGGCCGAGATCGGCGGCGGGTTCGGCGGCAAGACGGTTGTCTATCTCGAACCGCTCGCCATCCGGTTGTCGCAGAAGTCCGGCAAACCCGTGAAGATGGTCATGACGCGCGAGGAGGTCTTCCGCGCATCCGGCCCGACCTCGGGCAGCGTCATGCGCGTCAAACTCGGCGCGACGCGCGACGGTCGAATCGTTGCGGCGGATGCGACCTTCGCATTCCAGGCCGGCGCCTTTCCTGGCTCTCCGGTGGGACCTGCCTCGATGTGCAGTTTCGCCTGCTACGACATCGACAACATCAAGGTCGAAGGGTTCGACGTCGTCAGCAACCGGCCGAAGGTCGCAGCCTACCGCGCGCCGGGTGCGCCAATCTCGGCCTGGGCCGTCGAGTCGACGATCGACGAACTGGCGCAGGAGTTGGGAATCGATCCGATCGACCTGCGCCTGCGCAACGCCGCGCGCGAGGGGACCAAGACGCATTACGGGCCGGTGTTCAATCGCATCGGCCTTGTCGAGTGCCTGGAGGCGGCGAAGGCCTCCGCGCATTATCGCAGCCCGCTGAAGCCGGGTGCCGCGCGTGGCGTCGCGGCGGGTTTCTGGTTCAATGTCGGCGCCGATTCCAGCGCTGCAGCGCATGTCGGCGAGGATGGCACGGTCACGGTGATCTCCGGCAATCCGGATATCGGAGGGTCGCGTGCGGCCCTTGCGATGATGGCCGCCGAGGAACTCGGCATCCCCTACGACAAGGTCAGGCCGATCATCGCGGATACCGCCTCGATCGGCTTCAACTTCGTCACGGGTGGCAGCCGGGTGACCTTCGCGAACGGACTCGCGATCATCAATTCGGTCCGCGAGGTGATCGGCGAGTGCAAGCGTCGGGCGGCAAAGCTCTGGGAAGTCGAGCCGGATGCCGTCGTATGGGAAAACGGCGAGGTCAAGCCGGCCAGCACCAATGTCGGTACGTTCGAGCCGCTCTCGCTCGCAAAGCTTGCCGCCAGCGCCGGCAAGACCGGCGGCCCCATCAACGGCCACTCGCAGATCAACGCGCAGGGCGCCGGCCCCGGCTTCGGTGTCCATGTCGTTGATGTGGAAGTCGACAAGGAAACGGGGATCGTGACGATCCTGCGCTACACCTCGGTGCAGGATGTCGGCACGGCCATCCATCCGAGCTATGTGGAAGGCCAGATGCAGGGCGGCGCGGCCCAGGGCATCGGCTGGGCCCTCAACGAGGAATACATCTACGATCGGAACGGCAAGTTGGACAATGCGGGGTTCCTGGACTACCGCATGCCGGTGGCCTCCGACCTGCCGATGATCGAGACGATCATGGTCGAGGTGCCAAACCCCACCCATCCCTATGGCGTGCGCGGCGTCGGCGAGGTCCCGATCGTCCCGCCGATGGCCGCGATCGGCAGCGCCATCGCGAGGGCCACGGGCGTGCGTATGCTCGACCTGCCGATGTCGCCGCCGCGGCTGTCGGCGGCGCTCGACGCGGCAGCGCCGCGGCTCGCTGCGGAGTGAGCGGTCCCGCGCAAGGCGTGGCCGGTCCGGCTGGACCGGCCACGTCGCGGTGCGCCGCGGCGCGCGTCGTCGTGACGCCGGCGATCGCGCGCGCCTTCTGTGGTGGCATGATCGAACACGACGTCGAAGGACGGGAGATCCGGCACCTCGTCCGCGCGCTCGACACGCGCTTTCCGGGGATCGCCATGCGACTCGAAGAGGGATGCGCCGTCGCCATCGACGGCGTGATTCATCAGAACGCATGGTTCGAGACGGTGCCGCCTGGCGCCGAGGTCTGCTTCATCCCGGCCATTGAGGGCGGATAGTCCTTACGCGGCGACCACGCGCGCCTGTAATGTCCGCGCCTTCCCGCGTCCGACCACGGAAGGCCTGTCTTGTCCGTCGAAACCGATCTGTCCGTCGCCCTGCGCGCGCCCCGGCGTACCTTCGCGATCATCTCGCATCCGGACGCCGGCAAGACCACCCTTACGGAAAAACTGTTGCTGCATGCCGGCGCGATCCGGCTCGCAGGGCATGTGAGGGCGCGTGGCGAGGGCAGGCGGACGCAGTCCGACTGGATGGCGATCGAACGCGCGCGCGGGATATCGGTGTCGAGTTCGGTGATGACATTCGAGTACGGCGGCCTCGTCTTCAACCTACTGGATACGCCGGGCCACGAGGATTTCAGCGAGGACACCTATCGCACGCTCACGGCGGTCGACTCCGCGGTCATGGTGATCGACGCCGCCAAGGGAATCGAGAGTCAGACCCGCAAGCTGTTCGAAGTGTGCCGGTTGCGCGACGTCCCGATCATCACCTTCATAAACAAGGTCGATCGCGAAGGGCGCGAGCCCTTCGAATTGCTCGACGAAATCACCGAAACCCTCGCACTCGACGTCTCGCCGGTGACATGGCCGGTCGGAATGGGCGGTCGCTTCCAGGGATGTTTCGATCTCCGGCGCAATCGCCTCCTGCGAACAGAGTGGGCGCGCGAGGGGCGCTTCCTCGAGGTCGACGGCATCGAGGACGAGCGTCTCGCCGCGCATCTGCCGGCCGACATCCGGGCGGAGTTCGTCGAGAGCGCGGGGCTCGCCAGCGCGGGCTATCCCGCGCTCGACGCGGCGAGCTACCAGGCGGGACACCTCACGCCGGTCGTCTTCGGGACGGCGCTCAAGGAAGTCTGCGTGCGCGAATTGCTGGACAGCCTTGTCGCTTGGGCGCCGCCTCCAAAGGCCCAGCCGGCCACACCGCGCGCGGTCGAGCCCACCGAGAGCGCGGTCACCGGCTTCGTGTTCAAGGTCCAGGCGAACATGGATCCGAACCACCGCGATCGTGTGGCCTTCATGCGGGTCTGCTCGGGTCGTTTCCGTCGCGGCATGAAGCTCAAGCAGGCGGCGACGGGCAAGATGATCGCCATAAATGCGCCGATCTTCTTCTTTGCGCGGGAGCGCGAAGTCGTCGACGAGGCTTGGCCCGGCGACATCATCGGCATTCCGAACCACGGGGTGCTGCGGGTCGGCGACACCCTGACCGAAGGCGCCGATCTGCGCTTCACCGGGCTGCCGAATTTCGCGCCTGAGATCCTGCGCCGCGTGCGGCTGCAGGATCCGATCCGCGCCAAACAGATGCGGCGCGCGCTCGAGGATCTCGCAGAGGAGGGGGTGGCCCAGATCTTTCGTCCCGTTCAGGGCTCGGATTGGATCGTGGGCGTCGTCGGTGCGCTGCAACTCGACGTCCTGAGATCGCGGATCGAGACCGAGTACAAGGTCGCGATCGCGTTCGAGCAGGCCCCGTTCGAGACCGCACGCTGGGCGACATCCGATGATCCGGCGGCGTTGAAGGCATTCGTCGCCGCGCATCCATTCGCCATCGCCGAGGATCGCGACGGCGTGCCGGTTTTCCTGGCCCGTAGCGCGTGGGACCTGCAGCGCACGGCCGAGGACAACAAGGCGATCCATTTCAGCGCCACGCGCGAACGCGCCTGACGCCACGCCGATCGCGCGATTCGCGACGCGTGGCGGGCCTTGTGAAAGGCCTGACTGCATCCGCAGCGAGTCTCCGGGTGAAATCGACGCGCGGCCGACGGGCGCATGATGCAAGCCGCGCGGGTCCGCGCGCGTTCAGCCTGTCGTTGCGACGTGTCACCTGCCCCAGACATGGTGGGTTCGATGCGTGAACAGACCGAAATATGGATGGCGAAAAAAAATGCGATTGGCTGGTGTCGTTTTGTTGACTCGCGGATCTGCGGGACGTATACAGCGCGCCCCTGACGA
>CAYSUY010000173.1:0-8916 GCA_964434345.1 uncultured Acetobacteraceae bacterium | reverse complement strand
CAGCCGGGCGCGCTCGCCGCCCGACAATTCGCCGACCGGCAGGTCGGCCTTGTCGCCGGAGAAGCCGAAGGCACCGAGCCGTGCGCGCAGCTGCTCCGGCAGGTCGCGCGGCAGGACCTCGCCGAGATGCTGGAAGGCGGAGCGGGCCGGCCGCATGTCTTCGATCTGATGCTGGGCGAAAAACCCGACCTCCAGCTTCGGCGCCCGCAGGACATTGCCGGCCTCCGCCGTCAGCCGTCCGGCGAGCAGCTTCGCCAGCGTCGACTTGCCGTTGCCGTTGGCGCCGACCAGCGCGATGCGATCTTCCGGATCGAGGCGCAGGTTGAGCCGCCTGAGGATCGGGGCGCCCGGCGTGTAGCCGACGCTGACGCCCTCGAGCGCGATGAGCGGCGGCTTGAGCTGTCCCGGCGAGGGGAAGCTGAGCCGGACCGCAGGATCGTCACGCTCGACGCTGACGCTCTCGCGCTCCAGCCGCTCCAGCATCTTGAGGCGGCTCTGGGCCTGCCGCGCCTTGGTCGCCTTGGCGCGAAAGCGGTCGACGAAGGATTGCAGGTGCTTCGCGCGGACGGCCTGCTTGGCGGCCTGCGCCGCCGCATGCTCCATCCGCTCGGCACGCACCCGTTCGAAACGATCGTAGTCGCCGGGATAGAGGACGAGCTTGCCGTCGTGGAGATGCAGGATATGCGTCGACACCGCGTTGAGCACGTTGCGGTCATGGCTGACCAGGATGAGGCCGCGCGGCCAGCGTTTGAGGAAGGCCTCGAGCCAAAGGCTGGCCTCGAGGTCGAGATGGTTCGTGGGCTCGTCGAGCAGCAGCAGGTCCGGCTCGGCGAAGAGCGCGCCGGCCAGCGCGACGCGCATCCGCCAGCCGCCCGAGAAGCTCGACAGCGGCCGCGCCTGCATCGCGGCGTCGAAGCCGAGGCCGTGCAGGATCGAGGCCGCGCGTGCGGGGGCCGAATCGGCGCGGATCGCTGCCAGCCGCTCGTGGATCTCGGCCAGGGCGTGGGCATCGGTATGGTCGGCTTCGGCCGCGGCCAGGAGGGTCGTGCGCTCGGTGTCGCAGGCGAGCACGGCGTCGAGCGGGGTCGTGCTCCCGCCGGGTGCCTCCTGTGCCACCAGGCCGATCCGCGTACGGCCGGCGAGTTCGACCTCTCCCAGATCAGGGTGGATCTCGCCCGCGATCAGGGACAGCAGCGTCGACTTCCCCGCGCCATTGCGACCGACGAGGCCGACGCGCCAGCCGCTCGACAGCGTCGCCGACGCGTCGTCCATGATCGTATGCGGCCCCAGACGGACCGTGACGCCCGAGATTGTCAGCATGGCGCCGTGCTGATAGCACGAACCCGGCGCGCGGCTCACCTGCGGCGAACGCATGTCCTCCGGCGGAGAAAGTCTGGCGCCGGAGCCATGCGAACGGCCAGACTGGCAACGTCAGATGGCCCAGGAATTCCGCCCGGACGCGCGTTCGCTTATTCTCGCACCGATCGGGGCCATCCTGTTCGGCATCGTGCCGTTCTTCGTCGTCGGGCTGGTGCGCGGCGGGATCGACACCGCATCGCTGCTGTTCTGGCGGTATTTCTTCTCGCTGTGCGTCCTGGTGCCGCTGGCCTTCATGCTGCGCCAGCCTCTGGCCGCGGCCTGGCGCGCCGGCGGGCGCGGCCTGCTCCTCACCAGCCTGACGCTGGGGGCGTTCCAGACCTTCTGCTATTTCAAGGCGGTCGAGTACATCCCGACCAGCATCGCGATCCTGTTTTTCTACTGCTATCCGCTGATGACGCTGTTGCTGCAGCGCGTGCTGCAGGGGATGCGCGCGCCCGGGACGACGATCGCCGCCTGTCTGCTGATCCTCGCCGGCGCCGGCGCGATGGCGGTGGGTGCGCTGCGGGGGGACGGCATCCACGTGCCGGGCCTGCTGCTCGCGGCGATCGTGCCCGTCTGCTACGGCTTCTACATCATATCGCTGTCGCGCTTCGCGGCGCGCCTGTCCGCCCTGCCGTCGGCGATCTTCATGCAGAGCGGATTGCTCTGCAGCTACGGGCTCGGCGCCCTGATCACCGGTCTCGATTTCGCCACCGACACGGCGTCTTGGCTGCGATTGCTGGCGATCGCGACGCTCGGGTCGGCGTTGCCGATGCTGATCATGGCCTATTGCCTGCCCCGGCTCGGGCCGGCGGGGTTCGGCATCATGTCGAGCCTCGAACTGGTGACCGTGGTCGTGGTCGGCGTGATGTTCCTCGGCGAGACGCTGTCACCGGGGCAATGGGCCGGCATCGTGTTCGTGCTCGGCGGGATCCTGATCTATCGGCCGGCGAGGTCCGGATCCGACACCGGTTCGAAGACATAGAGCCCGCCCAGCGCCGGCGGCGCGGCCGCGACGATGCGTGCGGCCGTGTCGCGCAGAAGGGGGATGCCGCCCCTGCGCAGACACGCGCGCGTCGCCGCGAGATCCGCCACCCCGATGACGGGACCCGCGATCCAGGGCAGAGCGGGTGGCGTCGCTCCATAGGTGGCGGCGATCGCCGCGGTCTTCGCCAGGATCACCCGGCCGCGTGCCGTCGCGACGATCGCGCAACCGTCCGCCATCATGCCGGGGAGCGCGGTGAAACGCCGCCAGCGCGCCTGTGCTTCGGCGGGATCCTCGACCGCGAGCACCACGCCCGCGAGCGTCACGGCCCCGTTGGGATGGGCGAGGTAGCGCGGCTGCCAGATGGCCTCGGGCGCGAGATGCGCGACGAACTGGACGCGGCCCTCGGGCATGCGATCCGGCGCCGCGCGCATCACCGCGAAGCGCGCGAGGACGCGGGTACCGTCGGCCTGCTCCACCTCGCGCTGGAGGGCCACGGCGGGCGGGGGATCGAAGCCTCCGGCGGCGAGCCGCGCCTGTGTCGCTGCCGCGTCGGCGGTGCCGAAGCACACGAGATGCACGCCGGTGTAGCGCGCCATCGCGGCGCGCAGCTTCGCCGCGTTGGGCGTGTCGCCGGTCGTGGCGAGGAATTCGAGATAGCCGCGACGCAGCATCGCGGTGCGGTTCGCCGTCCCGGCGGAGACCAGCGGGCCGCCTGGCTCGGTCCGATGCATCTGATGCGAGACCGGTGTGGGCGCGAAGCCCATCCGCTCGAGCGCCTCCTCCGCGGCGGTCATGTCCGGCAGGAAATGCGCGACATGGTCGAGGACGATATCCCCGGGCGCGGGTCGCTGGCGGGACGCATCGTCGGTCCGGGTCATGCGAGCAGCGCCCAGGTCAGTTCGTGCTTGTTGTGATGCAGATGCATCAGCCGTGATCCGGGAATGGCGGCGAAGGCGCGGGCGGTGGCGTGATCGGTCTCGTCCTGGAATTTCAGCGTGCAGACCATGTTGCGGGCATGGCCGCTGTCGCGCCATCGCTCGACCAGGGCGAGGAGGCGGCTCGGGTAGCAGATGATGTCGCTGAACAGCCAGTCGACCGGGCCGACGCTTTCGGGGGCGAGGCCGAAGGCACTTTCCTGGCGCAGTTCGACGCCGGGCATCGCGGCGATGCGCGGATCGAGCGGCGCCTTGTCGACGGCGATCACCCGCGCGCCGAGCTTCGCAAGCACCCAGCTCCAGCCGCCGGGCGATGCGCCGAGATCGAGACAGGTCTCTCCCGGGCCAGGATGCCGGCCCAGGACGGTGAAGGGCTCCCCGAGGTTCAGATAGACGCGGTTGGGCGGCCCGTCGCGATCCTCGGCGAAGCCGGGTTCGCCGTGGCGGAAGGCGGAGCTGCAGCGTGCCGCGGCGTAGATCAGATCGGGTTCCCAGAGCGTCCACGAGCCGAGCGGCGCGGTCGGTTGCGGCGCGGGAAAGACATGGGCGCGCGGCTTGACCGGCGGCAGCTTCTCCTCGATCAGGGCGGCGCGGCGGAAGAGCCCGTCGGCCGTCGGGAAGAAGGCCCAGTTGCGCTGGATCGCCTTGAGCTGCCGCGCGCCGTCGCCGATCGACGCGATGGGCAGTGCCTTCACGTCGTACCAGACATTCGCCGCCCAGGCGGCCGGGCGGGCCGGGCCGCGCGTCACCACCAGCCGGTCGCGCACCGCCTCGATCGTGGCGTCGTCGAGTTCGGCGCGCAGCTGGGGCAGGAATCCATCGGCGGCGAGGTAGGCGGTGCGCATGTCGTCCATGCGCGCGAGTCTAGACCGCGGACCGCGCGCGAGGCCATCGCGATGCCCGTGCATGGCGTCGCGTTTCTGGACCGCGGCGACGCCCTTGGGCATGATCGCCGCGCTCAGCCGTACAAGGAGACGACAGGATGAAGTGCTCGCTCGTGCAGATGAATTCGATCAGCGACAAGGCCCGCAACATCGAGATGGCCCGTGACCTGATCGAGCAGGCGGTGGCGGAGGAGACGCCGGACTGGATCCTGCTGCCCGAGACCTTCGACTGGGCCGGCGGCACCACGGAGCAGCGCATGGCCGCGGCCGAGCCGGTTCCGGGCGGACCTGCCTACGCGATGTGCCAGGAGATGGCCCGCAAGCACCGGGTCTTCGTCCACGCCGGCTCGATCAACGAAAAGGTGCCGGGCGAGGACAAGGTCTACAACACGACGATCGTCTTCAATCGCGAGGGCACGGAGATCGCGCGCTATCGCAAGATCCATCTCTTCGACGTCACGACCCCGGACGGGCTCGAATACAAGGAATCCGCCCATGTGAAGCCGGGCGACGCGGTGGTCACCTATGATTGCGAGGGCGTCACGGTCGGCGCGGCGATCTGCTACGACCTGCGTTTCCCCGAGTTGTTCCAGGCCCTGGCGAAGAAGGGCGCGCAGATCATCGCTCTGCCGGCGGCCTTCACGCTTCAGACCGGCAAGGACCATTGGGAGGTCCTGATCCGCGCACGGGCGATCGAGAACGAGACCTATTTCGCCGCGTCGGGCCAATGCGGCTCCTTCATGCAGGGCAATTCGCAGCGCCATAATTACGGCCACTCGATGATGGTCGACCCCTGGGGCCATGTCGTCGCCAAGGCCTCCGACGGGCCGGGCGTCGTGACCTCGCGCATCGACGCGCGGCGCGTGAAGCAGGTGCGTGACCAGATCCCGGTCCACCAGCACCGCCGTCTCCCGATGGGAGCCTGAAGCCGCGCGTCAGGGATCGGTCAGGGCGGCGCGCGCGACCGGCCAGTCGGCCGCGTCGCGCGTGACCAGCAGCGGCTCGTTCCAGCGCCGTGGCGTATAGGCGCGCGCGTCCCGCATGAACCGGGCGGCACCGCCGCCTTCCTCGACGATCAGCGCGCCTGCCGCGTGGTCCCAGGGCCAGCCACGGGCGAAATAGGCGATGTCGGCCGTCGACCAGGCGACGTCGAGAAAGGCGATCGCCCCGCCGCCGGGGCGCGGGCGCAGGTCGAACCGGCCGGCTGCCCGATCACGGGCGCGACCGCCATCGGGCAGCCGGCCCAGCGCGATGATCCGCGGGAGAGCGCCGGCGGGGCCGCTCGCGGCGTCGTCCCGGGGCGGCAGGCCGCTGCGCATGACCCCCGCGCCGCGCTCGGCAGCCACGCGCCGACCGAGCGTGGGCTGAAGGATCCATCCGCCCAGCACCTCGTCGCCGCGCGACAGGGCGACGATCAGCCCGAAATCGGGCTTGCCCTCGATGAAGCTGCGCGTGCCGTCGACCGGATCGATGATCCAGAGCGGCGTGTCGCCGTCGAGACGGGCGAGCAGGGTGGGATCCGCCGCCGTGGCCTCCTCGCCCAGCGCCAGCGAGCCGGGCAGAAGCCCCTCCAGCCGCGGCGCGAGAAACCGTTCCGCCTCGCGATCGGCGATGGTCACGAAATCGTTGGCGCGCTTCTCGTCGATGTCGCCCGCTTGCAGGGCGCCGAAGCGCGGCATGACCAGGCGTTCGCTGGCCTCGTCCATCAGGGCGACGACGTCGTCATGGGGAATGCGCATGTCTCACCGCGTACAGGCAAAGCGCGGGCGAGGGAAGGGGAACTGGCGCCGCGGCGCGCTGGATGCATCGGAGGCCGAAGCTGCTATCGTGGCGGCCATCTCGTCCTGAGGGGGAACGCATGATCGAAGACCCGCCGCTGCTGACCGTGCGCCGCAGCTTTCCACGCCCGAGCGCCGCGCAGTTGGCCGCCTTCGCCGGCACGCCGACCGGCTTCGTCGCCGATGCGATGAACGGGCGTGGCGCGCTCGACCACCGCATCAAGCCGATCGGCCGTACCCCGGCGGTCTTCGCCGGCGTCGCGATCACCTGCCATGCGGGACCGGCCGACAACCTCGCCTTGTTCGGCGCGCTCGCGAACGGGGCGCCAGGCGACATCATGGTCTGCGCGACCGATGGTTTCGCCGCAACGGCGGTGACCGGCGATCTGCTGCTCGGCATGGCGCGCAATCGTGGGCTCTCGGGCTTCGTCACCGACGGCATGGTCCGCGACGTCGCGGGAATCGAAGCTGTCGGCCTGCCGTGCTTTGCGGCCGGCGTGACGCCGAATTCGCCGGCGCGCAACGGGCCCGGCACCGTCGGCCTGCCGGTCGTGATCGGCGGCGTCGCCGTCGCCTCGGGCGACATCGTGATCGGCGACGCGGACGGCGTGGTCGTCGTGCCGCTCGATCTGGCGGATACGGTGATCGCACGTCTTGTCGCCGTGCGCGCGGCGGAGGCCGATCTCGACGCCAAGGTGCGCGCCGGGCTGCAACTGCCCGCCTTCATCACGTCGATGATCGCCGCGGGGCGCTTCAAGGAAATCGACTGACCGCGTTCACTCCAGGTCGAAGCCGCGGAGCTTCGTGGTGCGGCCGATTTCATCCGCCAGGATGCGCAGGATCTGGTCGAAGATCGCGGATTCGTCGTTCGCGGCGCCGAGATAGCTCGCCTCGCCGGACCACAGCCGCCGGCCGCTCGCCTCCTCGTCCAGCGTCATGACGATGGCGAATTTGACGCGCCCGCGCGTGTCGCGCACGCCGCGCTGGAGGGTCTGCGGTACGCGCTCGATACCGGTTTCGAAATTGAGCGCGAGGGCGCCGCCGTTCGCCCGATAGGGATGGCCGGATTGCCTGAGCGCATCGGCGAGGCCGCGCACGAGCCTGCGGTTCTCGGGATGGTCGTCGAGTGCGCGCGGCGTGATCGTCGCCCCGCCCGGAACGGGATGGTGGCTGGAGGCATGAAGCTGACCCCAGCCCGGCACCGTCTGGCTGGCCGCCGGGGTCGCCGCGACCGCGGCGGCGAACCCGGCGAGCAGGGCGCGTCGCCCGGCGTCACTCCGCCGGCGCGTGGCCATGGCCGCTGCCGTGGCGGTGATCGGTCTCCATCTGCGTCAGGCGCTGCGCGATCGCGTTCATCGGCTTCGTGAAGGGCGCGAGCACGAGATATAAGGCGGGGATGACGAAGATGGTCAGCAGCGTGGCGAAGGACACGCCGCCGATGATCACCCAGCCGATCGCCTCGCGGCTCTCGGCACCCGCGCCATGCGCCGCGGCCAGCGGCACCGCGCCGCAGATCGTGGCGATCGACGTCATCAGGATCGGCCGCAGTCGTGCGATCGACGCCTCGAGCACGGCGTCGTGCACGTTGCGGCCCTCGTCGCGCAACTGGTTGGAGAACTCGACGATCAGGATGCCGTTCTTCGCCATCAGGCCGACAAGCAGGATCATGCCGATCTGGCTGTAGATGTTGAGGCTGATGCCGGTCATCCACAGCGCGCCGAGCCCGCCGGTGACCGCCAGCGGCACCGCGAGCATGATCACGAAGGGGTGGATCCAGCTCTCGAACTGGCCGGCGAGCACGAGGAACACGACGACCAGGGCGAGGCCGAAGGTGATCATCAGCGAGTTGGAGCTTTCCTTGAACTCGCGGCTGGTGCCCTGGTAGCTGATCCGCACCTCCGGCGGCAGATCCTCTCGCACGATGCGCTCGAGCGTCTCGAGGCCCTCGGCGATCGTGAAGCCCGGCGCCAGCTGCGAGCGGATGGTGATCGAGCGCAGGCGGTCGACGCGGTTGAGTTCCTGCGGGCCGGCCGCCTCGACCAGCACCACGACGTTGGACAGCGGAATGAGCTCGCGGGTGGTCTGCGAGCGCACGAAGATCGACGCGAGATCGGATGGCGTCGCGCGATCTTCCGCGCGAGCCTGCATGATGACCTTGTACTCCTCGCCGCGGTCCACATAGGTGTTGATCTCGCGCGAGCCGAACATCGTCTCGAGCGTGCGGCCGATGTCGTCGATCGTCACGCCGAGATCGGCTGCCTTGGCGCGGTCGATGCGCACGCGCAGCTCGGGCTTGTTCTCGCGGTAGTTGGAGTCCGGATTGACGAAGCGCGGATCGGTCCGGATGCGATCGAGGATCCGGTCGCGCCACCCCCGCAGCGTCTCGTAGTCGCTGCCGCCGATCACGAACAGGATCGGGCTGGGGTCGCCGCGCTGCCCGAGCGTGCCCGGGCTGCTGACGCGGGCGAAGGCGCCGGGGATCGCGGCTATCTTCGGCGACAACTCGCGCATCATGTCCTGCTGGGAGCGTGTGCGCTCCTCCCACGGCTTCAGACGCACGAAGACATTGGCGACATTGACGGGAGCCGGGCGCGCGAAGCTGGGCGCGAGGTTCGCCATGACCGCCTGGACCTGGCCCTGCTCGACCAGGGGCTGGACGGTCTGCTCGATCCGCAGCACCTGCTCGCGCGTGAAGCCGAGCGATGCGCCTTCCGGCGTGAAGACCTGGATCCACATCGCGCCGCGATCCTCGGGAGGGGTCAGTTCCTTCGGGAGAATCGTGAACAGGACATAGGCGAGCGACGAGATCCCCAGCGCCAGGGCGATGATGACGGCCGGCATGCCGAGCGTATGGCGCAGCAGGAAGCCGTACCCGTTGTTCATCGCGACGAAGATCGGCTCGGTCACGCGGTAGAGGAAGCTCTCGCCCTCATGCGCCTTGAGGAATTTCGAGCACATCATCGGCGACAGCG
>CAYSUY010000172.1:1113-8929 GCA_964434345.1 uncultured Acetobacteraceae bacterium | reverse complement strand
CTGCGGAATGCGCGCGGCATGGATGGCCGAGGGCGTCGCGGCGATGCGCACGTGGCTCAGCACCGCGCCGCCCTTCTGGGCGAGACCGGTCTGGTCGAGCACGGTGACGCCCTTGCCCTCGAGATGTGCGGCCATGCCGAGCAGCGCGCCGATGGTGACCACGCCGGTGCCGCCGATCCCGGTGACCAGGATGTTCCAGGGCCGGTCCAGACCGGGCAGCGAGGCGGGCTCCGGGAGCGAGGCCAGCGACGCATCGGCCTGCGTGCCGACCTTGCTGCGCCTGATCTTCGCGCCGTGCACCGTCACGAAGGAGGGACAGAACCCCTTCACACAGGAGAAGTCCTTGTTGCACGAGGATTGGTCGATCGCGCGCTTGCGGCCGAACTCGGTTTCCAGCGGCGTCAGCGACAGGCAGTTGGACGCCACGCCGCAATCGCCACACCCCTCGCAGACCCGCGCATTTATGAACACGCGCTTGTCCGGGTCCGGGAACGTGCCGCGCTTGCGCCGGCGGCGCTTCTCGGCCGCGCAGGTCTGGTCGTGGATCAGCACCGTGACGCCGGGATGCTCGCGCAGCGCGCGCTGCACGCTGTCCAGTTCGTCGCGGTGGCGGATCTCGACGCCCGGCGGAAAATCCGCGTCGGCGGGATATTTCTCCGGATCGTCGGTGGTCACGACGACCTTGCGCACGCCTTCCGCCAGGACCTGGCGCGCGATCATCGGCACCGAGAGCGGACCGTCGACCGGCTGGCCGCCGGTCATCGCGACGGCGTCGTTGAACAGGATCTTGTAGGTCATCGACACCTTCGCCGAGACCGCGGCGCGGATCGCGAGAAGGCCGGAATGGAAATAGGTGCCGTCGCCGATATTGGCGAAGATATGCGGCGTGTCGGTGAAGGGTGCCTGACCGATCCAGGTGCAGCCCTCGCCGCCCATATGGGTGAAGGTCTCGGCACCGCGATCCATCCAGACCGTCATGAAGTGGCAGCCGATGCCGGCGGCGGCGCGGCTGCCTTCGGGGATGCGCGTCGAGGTGTTGTGCGGGCAGCCGGAGCAGAAGAAGGGCGTGCGACGGAACTGCGCCGCGGCGCCTGTGGGCACGGCGCGCTCGGTGACGCCCTCGAGCCGGCGCGCGCGCGCCGCGATCTCCGCATCGTCGTGGAAACGCGCGACACGGCTGGCGATCGCGACCGCGATCTCCGCCGGCGAGAGCTCGTCGGCGCCGGACAGCAGCGGCCGTCCCTGTTCGTCCGACTTGCCGACGATGCGCGGCCGCCCCGCGGCCGGCCAGTTGAAGAGCTGGTCCTTGAGTTGCGTCTCGATGATCGCGCGCTTTTCCTCGACGACCAGCACCTCCTCGAGGCCCTCGGCGAAGCGCCGCGCGCCCTCCGGCTCCAGCGGCCAGGGCATCGCGACCTTGTAGACGCGCAACCCGATGCGCGCTGCGGCGGCCTCGTCGATGCCGAGCATCTCGAGCGCCTGACGGACGTCGAGATAGGATTTGCCGACCGTGGCGATGCCGAGCCGCGCGCCCGGCGGATCGATGGCGATGCGATCGAGCCGGTTCGTACGCGCATAGGCGAGTGCAGCCGCGATCTTGTGGCGATGAAGCCGGAATTCCTGGTCGGTCCAGGGATCTGGCCAGCGGATCGACAGCCCGCCCGCGGGCATCTCGAAATCGGCAGGCAGCTCGATGCGCACGCGGTCCGGTGCGACATCGACCGCCGCCGCCGACTCCGTCGTTTCGCCGACGCATTTGAAGCCGACCCAGCAGCCGGAAAAGCGGCTCATGGCCCAGCCATGCAGGCCGAGATCGAGGAATTCCTGCACGCCCGCGGGGCTCAGCACGGGGATCATCGTCCCCATGAACACATGCTCGCTCTGATGCGGCACGGTCGAGGATTTGGCGGCATGGTCGTCGCCCGCCAGCAGCAGCACGCCGCCCTTCGGCGCGCTGCCCGCGAGATTGCCGTGACGGAAGACGTCGCCCGAGCGATCGACGCCCGGTCCCTTGCCGTACCACATCGCGAACACGCCGTCGTAGCGCGCGCCCGGGAACAGGTTGAGCTGCTGGGTACCCCAGACGGCCGTCGCGGCGAGATCCTCGTTCACGCCCGGCTGGAAGCGGATGTGGTGCTCGTCGAGGAAGCGCTTCGCCCGCCACATCGCCTGATCGACGCCGCCAAGCGGCGAGCCGCGATAGCCGGTGACGAACCCGGCGGTGTTCAGCCCCGCGGCGAGGTCGCGCTGGCGCTGCATCATCGGCAGGCGCACCAGCGCCTGGGTCGCCGTCACGAAGATGCGCCCGCGATCGCGGGCGTATTTGTCGTCGAGCGTGACCGAAAGGTCGAGTGCGTGTCCGTCCGCCGTCATGGGGTCAAGCTAGCTTGCGGACCCCGGCGCGACAATCGGGGCCTCGGCCGCCCGTCGCCATCCCGTCGATCGGATCGCGGCCCGATCGGCGGCCGAAGGCGCGGCGTCGGCCGTCAGGCGGGCCAGGGCGGCACGCGGAACGCGCGCACCAGGAAGTCGATGAGCACGCGCATCTTGGGCTTGAGGTGTTTGCGGCTGGGATAGACGGCGTGGACGCCGAGTTCGATCGCGCGATAGCGCGGCAGCACCTCGACCAGCGCACCCGATTCGAGATGCGGGCCGACGAGGAATGTCGGCTGCAGGACGATTCCCATATGCCGCAGGGCGGCGATGCAGCACGTGTCGCCGTTGTTGGTGCGCATGCGCGAGGTCACCTTGACGCTGACCGGGCCCTCCGGGCCGTCGAAATCCCAGTGCTCGCTCATCGCGGTCAGCGTGTAGGAGATCACGGCATGGCCGGCGAGGTCGGACGGGTGCCGGGGTGTCCCATGCGTGCGCAGATAGCGTGGCGAGGCGCAGAGCACCAGGCGCGTCGTGGCGAGTTGCCGGCTGACGAGGGACGATGTCCTGAGCCGCGCGATGCGCACTGCGAGGTCGTATCCCTCCTCGACGAGGTCCACGACCCGGTCGGACAGCGTGACGTCGAGCAGCACCTTCGGATGCTTCGCGATGAAGCCTGGCCAGAGCGGCGCAAGGTGGAGCTGGCCGAACGTCACCGGCACATTGATCTTGAGCGGTCCCACCGCCTCGCCCGCGTGGTCGGTGAGTTCCGCCTCGGCCTCGGCGACGCCGTCCAGCAACTGACGACAGCGCTCGTGGAAGACCTCGCCATCGGGGGTCAGCGACAGCTTGCGCGTCGTGCGCTGCAGCAGGCGCGTGCCGAGCCGCGTCTCCAGTTCGGCAACCAGCCGCGAGACCGCCGTCTTCGACAGGCCGAGCGCCTCGGCGCCCCGCACGAAGCTGCCCATGTCGACCACGGCCACGAAGGCGCGCATCTGCTGGAACCTGTCCATGTCCGGATAATCCCGAATCACGGGATAGTATGTCTATATATGTCGTGTTTATGCCGATCTCTGGAGGAGCCACGTTCCCGGCGCCATGGCGATCCGTCATGGCGATCCCGATGCCCGCATGAATTCCGGAGAACCGACATGAACACCCTGCCGATCCAACCCATCCTGGCCACCGACGACGGTATCGGCGCGCTTGTCCTGCGCATTCCCGTCGGCATCATCTTCGCCGCGCATGGCGCCCAGAAGCTGTTCGGCTGGTTCGGCGGCTACGGGCTCGACGGGACCGGCCAGTTCTTTGCCTCCGTCGGGCTCGCGCCGGGCTATCTGATGGCGCTCCTGGCCGGTCTGGTCGAATGCCTCGGCGGTCTCGCGCTGGTCGCCGGCCTGCTGGTGCGTCCGGCGGCCGCAGCCCTGGCCGGGGCGATGCTCGTCGCCGTCTTCGCCGTGCACTGGAGCAAGGGGTTCTTCGCGTCCAATGGCGGCTATGAATACGCCCTGGCGCTGTTCGCGGCCTCTCTGGCGCTGGTCTTCAGCGGCGCCGGCCGGTGGTCGGTCGATCGCGCCCTGGGCGCGGTGCGCCGATGAGCCGCCTGCCCAGCCTCTTCGTCTCGCACGGCGCGCCCAGCTTCGCGCTCGAACCGGGACTGGCCGGGCCTGCCCTGACCGCGCTCGGACGCGCTTTGCCGCGTCCGAGCGCGGTCCTCGTGGTCTCGCCGCACTGGGTGACGCACGCGCCGCGCGTCGGTGCCGCCGATCGTCCGGAGACGATCCACGATTTCGGCGGCTTCGACCCGGCGCTCTATCGCCTGAGCTATCCCGCGCCTGGCGCGTCGGCGCTGGCGGCGCGTACGGTCGACCTGCTGCGCGGGGCCGGGTGGCACGCGGCTGCGGATGCAAGCCGCGGCCTCGACCATGGGGCCTGGGTGCCGCTGCTGCATCTCTACCCCGATGCCGGCGTTCCGGTGTTCCAGGTCTCGATGCCGCCGCAATGGGACGCGTACGGGGCCTGGGCCTTCGGACAGGCGCTGGCGCCGCTCGCCGGGGAGGGCGTGCTGATCGTCGGATCAGGAAGCCTGACCCACAACCTACACGAGTTCCGCGCCAAGGGTGCCCCTGATGCACCCTATGTGGCGGCGTTCGCGGGCTGGGTGCGCGCGGCCGTCGAGAGCGGCGACACGGCGCGGCTCCTGCGGGCGCTCGACGACGCGCCGCACGCCCGGCGTGCGCACCCCACGCCGGAGCATTTCTGGCCGCTCCTGGTCGCGGCCGGTGCCGCCGATCGCGACGCGCCGGCCCGTACCATCCCGGGCGGCATCGCCTACGGCATGCTTGCGATGGACGCCTGTCTGTTCGGCGTCCCGGGCGCGCGCGGGTGACTATCTGGCGCGCGAAAGGCCCCGCACCGCGTTGGCGATCAGCGCAAGCCCGGTGCCGCCCGCGGAGCTCAGGATCGATTCCGGGTGGAACTGGACCGCGGCGATCGGAAGCTGGCGATGGCGGATCGCCATCACCAGGCCGGTCTCGTTCATCGCGGTGACGACCAGTTCGCCATGCGGGAAGGACGACATCCGCGCCGTCAGCGAGTGGTAGGCGCCGACCGTGAGCGGCAGCGGCAGACCCGCGAACAGCCCCTGGCCGTCATGGGCGATCGTCCATGTCTTGCCGTGGCGCGGCTGCGCCAGGACGTCGAGATCGCCGCCGAAGGCCTCGACCATGCCCTGGAGTCCGAGGCAGACCCCGAACTGCGGCAGACCCAGCGCGGCGAGGCCGCGGACGAGATCGGGGACGCCGAAATCGGCCGGGCGCGCCGGGCCGGGCGAATGCAGGACCAGATCCGGGTCGAGCGCGGCGATCGCGGCGGGCGAGAGGCCATGGCGGAAGGTCCGGACCTCGGCACCGGTCTGGCGGACATAATCGGCAAGCGTGTGGACGAAGGAATCCTCGTTGTCGATCAGTACGACGCGGCGTCCGGCGCCGGGCCGGACCGCGGCCGTGGCCGCTGTCGCCCGCGGCGCATCCGGGGCGAGGGCGCGGAAGAGCGTGGTCGATTTCAGTCGTGTCTCGCGCTCTTCCTCCGGCCCGGTCGAATCCCACACGATGGTCGCACCGACGCGATAGCGCGCCGCGCCGTCGCGCAGATTGATGGTGCGGATGGTGATGCCGGTGTTGACGTCGCCATTGAACAGCAGAGCGCCCACCGCGCCGCCATACCAGCCGCGCGCGCTCGTCTCCTCGGCCTCGACGATCGATGCTGCCATGCGCTTCGGCGCGCCGGTCAGCGTCACCGCCCACATGTGCGACAGGAACGCGTCGATGCCGTCGAAGCCCTCGCGCAGCCTGCCCTCGACATGGTCGACGGTATGGAAGAGGCCGGCATAGGTCTCGATCTGCCGCCGCGCCAGCAGCCGCACCGATCCGGGCTCGCAGACGCGCGCCTTGTCGTTGCGGTCGACGTCGGTGCACATCGTCAGCTCGACTTCGTCCTTCTCCGAATTGATCAGCGCCTTGAGCCTTTCGGCGTCCTCCATCGCATCGGCGCCGCGCCGCGCGGTGCCCGAGATCGGGCACGACTCCACGCGGCGATCCTCGACGCGCACGAACATCTCCGGGCTGGTGCCGACGAGCTGCTCGTCGCCGAGTTGGATCAGGAACTCGTAAGGGCTCGGATTGATGCGAGTCATGCGCTCGTAGAGCTGCGAGGGCGCGCCCTCGTAGCGGGCGCGGAACGTGCGGCTCAGCACGACCTCGAAGATGTCGCCGACCCGGATTCGCTCGCGCGCGCGGTCGACCATCGCGGCATAGTCCGTGTCGCCGAGGTCGCTGTCGATCGCCGGCGCGGCGGGTGGGCGCTTCTCGGCCCCCGCCAGCGGTGAAAAGGCCTCGCGGCGGCGACCGAACGTCGTGATCTCGCCGCGCGTGAATTCGTAGTCGATCGCAAAGGCCTCCTCCTTGCGGCGGTCGACCACGATCAGCGAATCCGGAAGGAAGAGGTGAATGTCCTTGGCGTCGGCGCCACGGTCATGGCGCAGCGCCATCGGCTCGAAGCGGAAGAGCAGATCGTAGCCGAAGGCGCCGTAGAGCCCGAGGAAGCGGTCCTGCATCCCGGCAAAGCCTTGCACCAGATGGCGCAGCGGCGACATCAGCGAGGGTTGCCGGCTGCGCTCCTCTTCGGCGAAGGGCCGCGCCGCCGCGCCGATGGCGAAGCGGGCGACGCGCGGGTCGCGGGTCAACGGGGTCGTGTCCGGCGCGTCGGCAAGGGTCGGTGCCAGCAGCGCGACCAGCGCCTCGCCGCGGCCATTGAGGGCGCGCAGCGTGAGGCTTCTGTCATGGCCGACGATCTCGACCGGCGGCTCGACGAAGCCGAAGGCCCAGCGCGAATAGCGCCCGGGATAGTCGACGCCCGAGGAGAACAAGCCACCACGCGCTCCATCGAGGCGTTCCGCGAGGCCGTCGAGCGCGGTTGCGGCATCGAGCGGGCGGCGGATCGCGGTGACGGTCAGGCCGTCCCGGGTGGTGAAGCTGGTCTGCATCGGGCGAACTCCGGTAGCGGCGGACGCGCGCGGCGTCGCCGGGACAGCGCGTTTACGCCGGCCGTCAGGCTGGACGGGAAACGCGCGCGATCAGGAAATGGGAAAAGGAAAGGGATCGATGGGTGACGGAGTCACCACCACCAGCGGCGCCAGGCGGCGCGCGCGGTGTCGCGATGGGAATTCGCGGTGGCGAGACGGTCGATCACGCGCGCACCGTGGCATCCGCCGGGGGCGCGCGTCAAGACGGCCTTCCCGCCGTCGTCACCCGTAGAGAGTGTCGAGCGTTCCGCCATGTGTCGCGCGGATGGCGTGGCGCTTGATCTTCATGGTCGGCGTCATCAACCCGTTGGCGACGCTGAACCCCTCGTCGAGGATGGCGAATTTGCGCACCCGCTCGATCAGGGGCAATTGCCGGTTCACGCGCTCCACGGCCGCGTCGATCGCCGCGCGCAGCGCCGCCGGATCGGGCGCAGCGCGCGACATGTCCTCGCGCGGCACGATCAGCGCGACGAGATAGGGGCGGCGGTCGCCATGGACCATCGCCTGGCCGATCTCCGGTTGCAGTGCCAGCATCCCCTCGATCCGCGCCGGCGCGATCATGTCGCCCCCGGAGGTCTTGATGAAATCCTTCTTGCGATCGGTGATCTTCAGGTAGCCGTCGGCGTCGATCTCGCCGATGTCGCCCGTATGGAGCCACCCGTCGCGGATCGCGGCGGCGGTCGCCTCCGGATCGTTCCAGTAGCCCTTCATCACCAGTTCCCCGCGCACGAGGATCTCGCCATCCGCGGCGATCCGGAGCTCGACGTCGCGGAACGGCGGGCCGACGGTCTCGAGCTTCACGCGGCCCGGCGGATTGGCGCTGATCACCGGCCCGGCCTCTGTCTGGCCGTAGCCCTGGCA
>CAYSUY010000172.1:0-1103 GCA_964434345.1 uncultured Acetobacteraceae bacterium | reverse complement strand
CCGTGAAATAGAGCCCGATCTCGAAATTCAGCGGCGCCCCGCCGGAGACAAGAGCCTTGAGCCGGCCCCCGAAGCGCTGCCGGACCTTGGCCCTGACCAGCCGGTCGAGCACCGGATCGAGGAGGCGGTCGAGCAGCGACAGGCTGCGCGGATCGCGGTAGCGCTTCGCGCCGATCTCGACGGCGCGTGCGAAGAGCGCGGCCTTGAGGCCACCCTCGCGGGTCATCTGCGCCGAGATGCGCGCATGCATCGTCTCGTAGAGGCGCGGCACCGCGGTCATGATCGTCGGCCGGACCTCTTGGAGGTTCGAGGTCAGTTTGGCGATGCCTTCCGCGAAATAGATCTGCGCCCCGATCGACGGCATCAGCACGCCACCGGCCGTGTGCTCGTAGGAATGCGACATCGGGAGGAAGGACAGATAGATCTCCGCATCCTCCGTGAGATCGATGGCCCGGAGCAGGTCCACGGCTCCGTCGCAGTTGCGCAGCATCGCCCCGTGATGGAGCGCGACGCCTTTGGGCAGGCCGCCGGTCCCCGAGGTATGGATGATGCAGGCGATGTCGTCGCGCGCGATCGTGCCGACGACCGCCGCGATGTCGTCTTGTCTCGCCGCGCCGCGCGCGAGCGCCGCGTCCCAGGAGAGGACCTCCGGTCCGGCATGCTGGGCGAGCGCGGGCGGTTCGATGGCGATGACGAATCTGCAGCCGGGGCTTCGCTGCGCCGCGGCGACCGCGGTCGTCGCCAGCGCGCTGCCCGAGGCGATCGCGCCGCTGACGCCGGCGTTGGCGAAGATATGGCGGTTCTCCTCGACCGTGTTGGTCGTGTAGGCGGGAACCGTGATCGCGCCGATGCTCATGATCGCGTAATCGGCGATCACCCATTCAGGACGGTTCTCGGCGATCAGGGCGACACGGTCGCCGCGCCCGATGCCGAGCGCGATCAGGCCGCGCGCGAGATCGACGACGCGTGCGCCGGTCTCGGCCCAGGACAGGGCGCGCCAGGCGCCATCCCGCTTTGCCCAGAGGAACGGTCGGTCTCCGCCATGCGCGACCCGCGCATGAAACATCTCCGGCAGGCTTTTCAGCTTGTCGTAGTCGATCATT
>CAYSUY010000171.1:0-8972 GCA_964434345.1 uncultured Acetobacteraceae bacterium | reverse complement strand
CCGCGCGTCGACGGCAAGGGCAACAACATGCTCGCGGTGTTCATCGCGCCCGAGCGGCTCTCCGGTGGCGAGGCGTTGCGCGACGAGGCGCGCGATCTCGCGCTGTGGATGAAGAGCGCTGCGCCGCTGCGCGCCGGCGACGAGATCCTGGTGCCGGGCGAACTCGAGGCGCGCTGCCGCGCCGCGCGGATGGAGCGTGGCGTGCCTCTGGATGGAGAGACCTTGCGGCAGATCGCGGCCGCGGCGGCGTCGCTCGGCGTCGCGCCGCTCGCCGCCTGAAGAGGAGACGGATCGATGGCATCGAAGCGCGCACGCGAGGTGAAGGAGAAGCTCCGCCGGGGCGAGATCGTCTACAGCGCCTGGCTGACCTTCAACGATGTCGGCGTGGCGGAGGTGCTGGCCGGGTCGGGCTTCGACATCGTGCTGATCGACACCGAGCACACCTCGATCACGCTCGAGAACCTCCATCACTGCCTCGCCGCGATGAAGGCCTGGGACCCGGTGACGATCGTGCGCGTACCGGGCCATGATCCCGCGGGGATCAAGCGCGTGCTCGATATCGGTGCCGATGGCGTGATCGGGCCGATGACGATGGACGCCGAGCACTGCGCGCGGCTCGTGGCCTCGTGCAGATACGCGCCGGCGGGCCGGCGCGGCTTCGGTCCGCGCCGCGCCAGCGACTATTTCCGCGACATGGCGGGCTACATAGCCAACGCCGAGGCGTCGACCTTCGTCATTCCGCAGATCGAGCATGTCGAGGCCGCGGACCGGGCGCTGGAGATCGCCTCTGTCCCCGGGGTCGACGCGCTCTGCCTCGGCCCGATGGACATGTCGGCGACGGCCGGCCTGCTGGGCCAGCTCGACCACCCGACGATGGTCGCGGCGATGGACAAGGTCTTCGACGCGGCGCGCGCGAAGAGCCTTGCCGTGTGCATGGGGTTCTATCTGCCGCCCGAGCAGCAGCCGAAATGGGTCGCGAAGGGGGCGCGGCTGGTGATCGCCGCCGACGACCTCGCCAATCTGCGCACCGGCGTGTCGCGCGACCTCGCCGAGGCGCGCCGGCTGCTCGCGCGCTGAAGGCGCGGGCAGCCGGCGTTCCGTCGCCGGTTCAGCCGGCGAGGATCTTCTTCACCGTGGCGTGGAGACCCGGCGTCCAGTTGGGGATCGCCGAGTAGACGCCCTCGGTGGCCTTCTGGAGCGCGTCCATGTTGAGGTCGCTGACGATCGTCAGGCCGGCCTCCTGGAACTTCTTCACCAGCTCGGCCTGCACCGCCTGCGTGCGCTCGGTCATGAAGTCGCCCGCCGCCAGCGACTCCTCCTGGATGATCGCGCGCATGTCGGCGGGGATGCGCTGCCAGACGCGCTCGTTCACCACCCAGCCGACCCAGGACAGGAAATGCCCGGTCAGCGAGACGACCTTGCGCGTCTCGTGCAGCTTCATGCCCCAGAGCGAGGCGAGCGGCGCCTCGACGGCGTCGGCGACGCCTTGCTGCATGGCGCTGTAGATCTCGGGCCAGGGGATCGTCACCGGGCGCGTGCCGAGCGCCTTGAAGGTCTCGAGCCACATCAGCGTCGGCGGGACGCGGAAGGCGACGCCCTTGAAATCGTCGGGCGAGCGCAGCGGCTTGTTGGCGAGCGCATGGCGCGCGCCGAAGAAGCCGTTCAGCGTCAGCACGCGCATCGACTGCTCGCGCTGGCCCTTGGCGTTGAGATCGGCGTACCACTGGCTCGCCAGGATCTTCCGGAACTCGCCGGGCTCCTTGAGCAGGTACGGCCCGTTGAGAACGCCGAAATCGGGGACGAAATCGCCGATGCCGCTGGGGTCGGTCAGGATCACCACATTGGCGCCCTGTTTCATCAGCTCGTGCATCTCCTTGTTGCCGCCGAGCTGGCCTTGCGGGAAGACCTCCATCTTCACGCGGCCCTGGCTGCGCGCGTTGACGCGCTCGGCGAAGCGCAGGCAGGCCTCGTGCGCCGGCTCGGTCGGCGACAGCACGTGGGCGATGCGCAGGCTCGTGGTGCTCTGCGCCTGGGCGCTGCGGTGGATCGCGACGCCGGTGGCGGCGGCAGCTCCGATGAAATGACGGCGTTTCATGTTTCCTCTCCTGGGTCCTGGGTTGGTCCCGATGGCCGGATCATCCCCGTTTCGGGTCTCGCGCGCCAGCGCGCCGGTGCAAGAAAAACGGCGCCGGGATCTCTCCCGGCGCCGCCATCCGAACTTTCGGTCCCCCGCCGGGGGCCCTCGCTCACTTCACGGTGACGAAGCGCAGCGGGAAGTAGTTGTCGGCGTATTGCTTGACCTCGATGGTCTGCTTCATCGCCCACACCACCGTCTGCTGGTGCAGCGGGACGTAGCCGACATCGTCCTTCAGCAACTGGTTGGCCTGCCCGATGATCGCGCCGCGCTTGGCCTGGTCGGTCTCGACCGCCATGGCGTCCGTCAGCTTGTCGATCTCGGGATTGCAGTAGCCGCCGTTGTTGAACATGCCCCGGCCGCGCTGCAGGTCGCGGCAATGGACGAGGTTGAGGAACACGTTGTGCGCGTCGTAGGTCGCCGGCGTCCAGCCGAGCAGATAGAACGACGTGTCGAAGCGCGGTGTGTTGACCTTCTCGAAGAACTTGGCGCGGGTCTGGGCGTTGAGGTTCACCTTGATGCCGATGCGCGCGAGCATCGCGGTGACGGCCTGGCAGATCTGCTCGTCGTTGACGTAGCGATCGTTCGGGCAGTCCATCCCGACCTCGAAGCCGTTCGGGTAGCCGGCCTCGGCAAGCAGCTTCTTGCCGGCCTCGACGTCGAACGGGAAGCGCTTGTTCTGCGCTTCGGAGAAGCCGTTGACGCCCGGGCCCATCATCAGCGCGGAGACGTTCGCCTGACCGCGCATGACGCGGGTGCGGATCGCCTCCATGTCGATCGCGTGATAGAAGGCCTGGCGAACGCGCCGGTCCTTGAACGGGTTCTTGCCCTTGACCGAGGATTCCTGGAGCTCGGCGCGGGCCTGGTCGAAGCCGAGATAGATGGTACGCAGCTCAGGCCCCTGGACCAGCTTGAGGCCCTGGGTGTTGCCGATGCGCGGCATGTCCTGCGGCGGCACGGTGTAGACGAAGTCGACCTCGCCGGAGAGCAGCGCCGCGACGCGCGTCGCGTCGTTGGCGATGCGGAAGAACGTGACCTCGGTCAGGTTGTGCTGCGCCTTGTCCCACCAGCCGGGATTGGGAACGAGCACGGTCTTCACGTCGGCCTCGCGGCTCTTGAGCATGAAGGGCCCGGTGCCGTTGGCGTTGCGGGTGGCGAAGTTCTCCTCGCGCTTGGTGAGGTCGGCGGCGACGGTGGCACCGTTCTTCTCGGCCCAGGCCTTCGACATGATGCCCCAGCCGGTGATCTCCTCCGGCAGGATGGGGTTCGGGGCGTGCGTCTCCATCTCGACCGTCAGGTCGTCGATCTTGCGCGCTTCCTTCACCGACGAGAAATAGGACTTGATGTTCGAGCCGCCGCTGGTGGCGCGCGTGAACGAGAAGACGACGTCGTCGGCGGTGAAGGGCGCGCCGTCATGGAACTTGACGTTGGCGCGCAGCTTGAAGCGCCAGACGGTCGGCGAGGCCTGGGTCCATTCGGTCGCCAGCGCCGGCTCGAGGCGCAGATTGGCGTCGCGGCGGATCAGCGGGTCGTAGATGTTCTGCGTGAAGGACAGCAGGAACGTCTCGTTGCGCGCATAGGGATCCATCGAGTTGGCGTCGCCGTCATTCGCCCACTTGAAGGACTTGGCGTCCGCTGCGGGCGCGGCGGTGGCGAGGGCGAGCAGGGCGGCGCCGGCGATCAGGGCGCGGCGCAGGGACAGGGTCATGGACGGTGCCTCCTCTGTGAACGGGATGATGGGCGGCGTGCCGGGGCCGCCCACGCGTCTCATGCGTCAAGCTAGTGCAACCCGAAGCGGCGGTCACCCCCCTCTCGGTCGCGTGACGCGCGGGGCCCGCGCGGGCTTGCGCGTCCGCCCGCCGCGGACCAAAGTCCGGCCGCGCCACTTAGGAGAGCATCATGGCATTGAAGATCTACGGCATCCCGCGCTCGCGGGCGATCCGCAACATCTGGGCCTGCGAGGAAGGCGGGGTCGCCTACGACCTCGTGCCCACGCTGTGGACGGATGGTGGCACGCGCACGCCCGAGTTCCTGCGCATCAACCCGAACGGTACCGTCCCCGCGCTCGAGGATGACGGGTTCCCGATGTTCGAATCCCTCGCGATGAACCTCTACATCGCGAAGCACAAGGCCAAGGGCCTGTGGCCGGCCGATCCGCATGGCGAGGGGCAGGTGTTCCAGTGGACGCTCTGGGCGGCCACGGAACTCGAGCCCGCCAATATCGGTTATGTCGTGCAGACCGTGTATACGCCGCCGGAAAAGCAGGACCCCGCCGCGATCGCCGCGGCCTGGGAGAAGATGCACAAGCCGCTGGGCGTGCTCGACGGGCATCTCGCCGGTCGCGCGCATCTGCTGGGCGACGGCTTCACCATCGCGGATCTGAACGTTGCCGCGATCGTGATGGGAACCTGGATGAACAAGGCCGATTTTTCGCCCTGGAAGAACACGCATGCCTGGCTGGCGCGGTGCTTCGGGCGTCCGGCGGCGCAGAAGACGATGGCGATGCGCAGCGCCAGTTGACCGTCAGGCCGGCTCGCCGGCGGTCCTCGTGTCGGACGGCGGGGACGGCATGCCGCCCCCGCCGATCCCGCGAACGCCCTGTCAGGCGTTCTTGAGATTCGTCGCCGCCGGCTTGCCGCGCTGCTCGGCCACGTCGTAGCTGAGACGCTGGCCTTCAGCGAGCCCGTCCATCCCCGAGCGTTCGACGGCCGAGATATGGACGAACACGTCCTTGCCGCCGGCTTCCGGCTGGATGAAACCAAATCCCTTGCGGGCGTCGAACCACTTCACTTTACCGATGGCCATAGTGGCCTCCTTTACGAACTGCCGCGCGCGTCATTGCGCACGGCGCCGGACACGTCGCGCGCGCCGGCGGCAACCGAATCTTGGAATGTGACTTGGAGAGGGCAGGCGCGAAACGAGGCCGCGCAAGTCCGGCGAAGTCAGGCCAGGACGAAGTTGATGGCCGCAACATGGGGATGCGCGCGCCCCGCGTCAATCAAGAAAGACGCAAAAGACGCGGCGCGGCCTCACGACGCCCGCCGATCGAGCCAGTCCCGCATCCGGTAGGCCCAGCCGACGACCGGCAGGAACCACGGCGACCCGGAGTAGAGCGGCCGGGTCGGGAAGGGCAGGCCGTCGAAGGCGCTCGCCGTGTTGGCGCCGCCCGCGAGCTTGAGTGCGGCCTGATGCCCGAGATAGCTCATCATCGCGACGCCGCTGCCCTGGCAGCCCAGCGCGTAATGGATGCCGTCATGCCGGCCGAGATGCGGCAGGAAGTCGAAGGTGAAGGCGACGTTGCCCGTCCAGGCGTGGGTGATGCGGATCCCCGACAGCTCAGGCCACACCTCGCACATCCGGGCATGCAGCACCGGCGCGGCCTGCCGCGCGGTCACCTGCCGGAAACTCGCGCGGCCGCCGAACAGCAGGCGCTTGCCGTCCGGGGACAGGCGGAAATAGGCCATCACGCGCTTGGTGTCGGAGATCATCCGCGCCGTCGGCAGGATGCGCGCCGCGAGGCCGGGCGGCAATTCCTCGGTCGCCAGCATGTAGCTGCCGATCGGAATCACGCGCCGGCGCATCCACGGCGTCAGCCCGCCGGTATAGCCGTTGGTGGCCACGAAGACCTCGCGCGCGACCAGGGCGCCGCGCGCGGTCTCGACCCGCGTCCCGCCGCCGTCCTTGACGAGGCCGGTCACGCGCGTGCCGTCGATCACCTGGGCGCCGGCGGCGCGCGTCGCCGCGGCGAGTCCCTGATGATACTTGGCGGGATGGAGCGCGCCGAAAGCCTCGGCGACCAGACCGCCGCGATAGAAATCCGAGCCGACCTCCTCGCGCTGCCGCTCGCGCGGGATCGCCTCGGCGCGCATGCCGGTCAGCTTGCGATACAGCTCCGCCTGCCGCGCGAGGCCACGGAAATGCGTGTCGCTCCACGCGCCCAGGAAACGGCCGGCGCGGCGATAGTCGGCGTCGATCTTCTCGCGCGTCAGCAGGTCCTCGACGAAGGGCAGGGAGGCCATCGCCTCGCTCACCAGCTGCGCCGCGCGGTCCTCGCCCAGCGTCGCGCCGAGATTCATCGAGGCGAGCTTGATGCCGCCGGACACCATGCCGGCGTTGCGCGAGCTGGCGCCGAAGCCGATCCGCTCGGCCTCCAGCACCGCGACGCTGGCGCCGCGGCGCACGAGTTCGAGCGCGGCGTTGAGGCCGCAATAGCCGCCGCCGATCACGGCGACGTCGACGCGTTCGGGAAGCGGGGCCGCCGTCGTCGCGGGCGGCGCGGCGGCCTCCCACCAATAGGGCGCTTCCTTGAAATCCGGCGCGAAGATCGCGTCGCCGTTCGCCTGGACTGCCATTTCGATCCCTTCCCCACGTGTCGTGGCGACAGGATGACCCGAGTCCCGCGCCCGGCGCCAGCGCGGCGAGAGGCGCCGCGGCCATGCGCGTGCCGTCTAGGCGCGCGCCGGCTGATCCACCACCGCGGCGATCAGACCGTACTTGACCTGCGAGACGGCCATCTCGCGCAGATAGTTGACGAGATCGCCCCAGGGATCGTTGACCTGCTTGAGGCCGGTGATGAACGCGACCACCGTTCCGACCTCCAGCCGGTCCTCGACGATCAGCCAGCCGCCGACGAGCAGCACCCCGATGATGCCGAGGTGATGCGTGAGGTTCATGAGGAAGTTCATCACGTACTTGCGCCAGAAGATCTCCAGGTTGAGCGCGAAGACGCGATCGACGCGGGCATGGAAGGCGTCCTGGCGCGCGTCCGGTGTCCGGCCGGGTCCGAGATCGTCGATCATCGACCCGCTCAGCGCGCGCATGACCTGGATGCGTTCGGCGGCGCGGCGGTTGATCATCCGCTGCAGCCGCGGGATGAACAGCACTTGGACCGAGAAGAGCGCGATGCTGAGCAGCGCGATCGAGGGCTGCAGCGCGATCATGTAGCCGAACACCGTGACCAGGGTGCCGATCTGCATCAGCGGCTCGGAAAAGCTCATGCCGACGAAGCCGCCCACCGGCTCCGCCTCGGCCAGGATGATCGAGAGATCCGCGCCCTCGGCATCGAGGTCGGGGGCGCCGCCCCGTGCGATGCCGTGCGCATAGACGCGCCGTCGCAGGTCGCGGACCGTGCCCTCGGCGAGCCAGCCGCGATAGACGTTGAACAGCAGCTTGATGCCGCCCGCGCCGAGGACGAGCGCCGCGTAGGCGGCGCAGAGCCAGGCGACCTGCGCGATCTCGCCGCTGTGCAGCGCCGAGTTGACGATCCGGCGCTGCAGTTCGAGCGGCCCCATGGTGAGCAGGAAGATCGTGATCGCCATCGCGCCGAGCGCCAGTTGGTGGCGGCGGCTGGTCGTCCAGGCATAGGCGAAGAGCGACCGCGGCATCGCGTGCGCGGCGCTCACGGTTCTGCGGCCTTGCGCCCCGTGATCATCGCGCGCGGCAGGTTCTCGCGATGCGCGACGCTGGCGAGCACGACGCCGCCGACATGGGCGATCACAAGCAGCAGCGTGATGTTCGCTGCCGCCTCGTGGATCTCCTTGAGCCAGCGCCCGGGGCGCCGGAACTTCCGTTCGCCACGCTGATCGGCCGCCGCCTGCAGCGCCGCCGCCTCGGCGCCGAGCAGCGGCGCGAGCGGCCCGCGATCGCGGCTCAGCCCGAGATAGGCGACACCGGAGATTGTCGTCGTCGCGAGGCTCGCGAGCAGCGCCACCACCATGACGCCGCCGGCCGGGCTGTGGCCGAGATGGCGCGGCGCGCGGAAGACGAGCAGACGGCGCAGATAGGTCAGCGCCGCGGCCGGCGCGACGACGAAGTTCGCGAAGCGTGCGGTGCGCGGGCCGACGAAGCCCCAGGCGATGCGCGTCGCGACGGCCGCGCCGACCGCGTAGCCCGCCCATTCATGGAGCCAGGCCGGCTCGCCCTCGGTGACGAAGGCGATGGCGAAGCCGAGGATCAGGACCGCGTGGCCGATCCGCACCAGCGGATCCCAGACGCGGACCGTTCCGTTCCGGTCAGTCATGCGCAATCTCCGTGTCGCCCCGTCGCGCGGCAGGATGCATCATCCCCACGACCGGGGGCCCAGGGCATCTCGCCGCAGCCCCCGCGATCCCGACGGGAAAGGCGCGCCGCATGCAGGACCTCTTCTTCCAGACCACGGATTTCCGGCTCGAGAACGGCGACATCCTGCCCGAGCTGCGCCTTGCCTATGTGACCCATGGCCGGCTGGCGCCGGACGGGCGCAATGCCGTGCTGCTGACCCATGGCTACACCAGCTCGCATCACATGGTGGACGCGGGCGGCGGCGGCGCCGAGGGTTATTGGGGCGGCCTCGTCGGCCCCGGCAAGGCGATCGACACCGACCGCTTCTTCGTCGTGTCGTCGAACATGCTGGGCTCGTCCTACGGATCGACGGGTCCGGCCAGCATCGATCCGCGGACCGGCCGTCCCTATGGTCCGGATTTTCCTGACATCTCGCTCGTGGACATCGTCGCCGCGCAGCGCGCGATGCTGGCAGCGCTCGGCGTCACCCGCCTCGCCGCGGTGGCCGGCCCGTCCTATGGCGGGTTCCAGGCCTTCCAGTGGGCGGTCTCCCATCCCGATTTCGTCGCCGGCATCGTGCCCGCGATCTCCTCGCCGCGTTCGCCCGGCGGCCGCGACAGCCTCGACGAACTCGTGGCAAGCCTGGCACGCGACCCGAACTGGAATGGCGGGCATTACTATGATCGCGGCGGCATCCTGCCGACGCTGACGCGGCTGCGCATCGACACGCTCAAGCTCTACGGCCTCGCGGAGCAGCTCGCCGCTTCGCATCCCGATCCCGTCGCGCGCGAGGCCGAGA
>CAYSUY010000170.1:0-9018 GCA_964434345.1 uncultured Acetobacteraceae bacterium | reverse complement strand
GGTGCCGCGCTTCAGGCGCATCCGCTACACGGGCATGACGCCCGAGGGCGCCCGGGTCGAGCGCGAGGCCGACGGCTTCCATGCCCGGGTCGTGCAGCATGAATGCGACCATCTCGACGGTGTCCTCTACCCGCAGCGTATGACCGACCTCTCGCTGTTCGGCTTCGTCGAGGAGATGCAGAAGCGTTTCGCGGAGGCTGCCGGTGCCGACAAGGATTGACCCCGATCTCGACGGCATGCGGCGCGACATCCTCGCCGCCGCCCTGCCGCATGTCCCGTTCGAGGGCTGGACCCAGGCGGCGCTCGCGGCCGGTGCGCGCGATCTCGGCCGCGACGAGGGGGACGCCCTGCGCGCCTTCCCGGAGGGCGGGATCGAGGCGGTCGTGTTCTGGTCGCGCGATGCGGACCGCCAGATGCTGGCCGCCCTCGAAACCGCCGACCTCTCCGCCCTGCGGGTGCGCGAGCGCATCGCGGCGGCGATCCGACAGCGGCTGACTGCGGTGGCACCGCATCGCGAGGCCCTGCGCCGGGCGCTCGGCCTGCTCGCCCTGCCCCATAATGCCCCGCGCGCCGCCGAACTGACCTGGCGCACGGTGGACGCGATCTGGTGGGCGGCCGGGGACACCGCGACCGACTGGAATTTCTACTCGAAGCGCGCGCTGCTCGCCGGCGTCTACGGGGCGACGCTGCTCCGCTTCCTCGAGGATCGCTCGGACGGGTGCATCGAGACCTGGGCCTTCCTCGACCGCCGGATCGCCGACACGATGCGCGTGCCGAAGGCGATGGCGAAGCTGAAGGAAACGGCGTCGCGCCTGCCCAATCCCTTCGCCGCGCTGCGCGGCGGCTGGGCCTCGCGGCGCTGAGCGGTCAGGACCCGCGCGGCGTCAGCCGCGTGACGTGACCCATCTTGCGACCGGGACGGGCCTCGCCCTTGCCGTAGAGATGCAGGCAGGCGCCGGACTCGGCGGCCAGACCCGGCCATGCCTCGACCTCGGCACCGATCAGGTTCTTCATGCGGGCGTCGCTGTGCCGCTCCGGCGACCCGAGCGGCAGGCCGGCGATCGCGCGCACCAGCTGCTCGAACTGACTCGTCGCGCAGGCATCGATCGTCCAATGGCCCGAATTATGCGGGCGTGGCGCCAGTTCGTTCACCAGCACATCGCCGGTCCGCGTGACGAACATCTCGACGGCGATCAGGCCGACGGCGTCGAGCTCGGTGACGATCCGCCGTGCGATATGCCCGGCCGCCGCCGCCACCGCCGGATCGATCGCCGCGGGCGCGATCGTCTCGTCCAGGATGTGGTGGACGTGCCGGTTCTCGACCGGGACATAGGCCGCGACATTGCCCGATGCGTCGCGCGCCGCGATCACCGAGATCTCGCAGGCGAAATCGACGACCGATTCCAGGATGCACGGCACGCCGCCGAATCGTGCGAAGGCGGCCGCCGCATCGGCCGCGGCGGTGACCCGCGCCTGTCCCTTGCCGTCATAGCCCATGCGCGCGGTCTTCAGGATGCCCGGCGCGATCGCGGCGAGGGCCGCCGGGATCTCCGCCGCGCTCTCGATCGCGGCGAAGCGCGCGGTGCCGATCCCCGCGCGCATCATCGCCTGCTTTTCCTGGATCCGGTCCTGGCAGATCGCGAGCACGGATGGGGACGGCCGCACGGGCTTGAGCCGCGCGAGAGCCTCCACCGGGGCCAGCGGGATGTTCTCGAATTCGTAGGTGATCACGTCGACGCTGTCGGCGAAGCGACGCTGCGCGTCGGCATCGTCGTAGGCGGCACGTATCGTGAGGGCGCTGACCTGGCTGGCCGGCGCATCCGCCTCCGGGCAGAAGATGGCGCAGCGATAGCCGAGCCGGGCCGCGGCGAGCGCGGTCATCCGGCCAAGCTGGCCGCCGCCCAGGATGCCGATCGTCGAACCTGGCGGAAGGGGTGTCGCCGGAGCGCTCATCGTCCGGCCGTGTCCGTGGTCTCGACCGGGACCCGCGCCACCGCGTCGGTCTGCGCCGCCCGCCAGGCCGACAGGCGCCGGTCGAGGGCCGGATCGGAGAGGGCGAGGATGGACGCAGCCAGGAGGGCGGCGTTGCGCGCGCCCGATTCGCCGATCGCGAGCGTGCCGACCGGCACGCCGCCCGGCATCTGGACGATCGACAGGAGGCTGTCGAGTCCCTGCAGTGCCTTGCTCTGCACCGGTACGCCAAGCACGGGAAGGGTCGTCATCGACGCCGCCATGCCGGGAAGATGCGCGGCACCGCCGGCGCCGGCGATGATCACCTTGAGGCCGCGCGCCTTGGCGCCGCTGGCGTAGGTGAAAAGTCGTCGCGGCGTGCGATGCGCCGAGACGATTCGGCGCTCATGCGGGACCGCCAGGGCGTCGAGGATCTCGCACGCGGCGCGCATGGTCTGCCAATCCGACTGGCTGCCCATGATCACCCCCACGACGGGGGTCGTTTTCGACATTTTAATCTCTCTCGCGGAATGATCCGGGTCGCTCGTCGCCGCTTGCGCAGCGAACCGCGCACGGCAGCGTCGGGCGGTAACAAAGGCTTTAGGATATTCCGTTATTCCGGAGAACGGAAATCTGCTTCGGCAGCGTTCAACCCTCTCCGACAGGGCTTACATCGATGAAGATCGATACCAGATCGCCTAGGGAAATCGCCGGCCCCCGTGGGCTTCAGCGCGCGCCTGCGACGACCGGCGCCGCGCGGGACGCCGGCGCGCGGGGCGGATCTGCGCCCGTTCGCGACCTGACCTCGGTCATGGGCATTCCGGACACGGAATTCACGCCCAAGGTGAAGCAGGCGATCCTCGCGCTGATGGCGGAGGTCGACGCGTTGCGCCGCGACCTCCAGGTCGCGCAGACGCGTCTCAAGAGCCTGGAGCAGACGGCCGATCAGGACACGCTGGCGCCGATCGCCAATCGCCGCGCCTTCGTGCGCGAACTGTCGCGGATGATGTCCTACGCGGAGCGCTACGGCGCGCCGGCCTCGGTGCTCTATTTCGACGTCGACGGGCTCAAGGACATCAACGACACCCACGGACATGCCGCGGGGGACGCCGCGTTGCTGCATGTCGCGCGGATCCTGGCGGACAATGTCCGCGACACCGACACGGTCGGACGCCTCGGCGGCGACGAGTTCGGCATGATCCTCGCGCAGGCGGACGAGCGTCAGGCCTCCGAAAAGGGACATGCGCTCGCCCAGGCGATCGAGGCGCGGCCGCTGGACTGGAAGGGGCAGTCGCTGCGGCTTTCCGCGGCGTGGGGAAGCTATTCGTTTCGTTCGGTCGGCGATCCGGCCCATGTGCTGGACGCCGCGGACCGCGAGATGTATCTGCGAAAGCGGGCCGCGCGACGATAGCGCGGCGGTCGCTCAGGCGATGATGTCGGGCAGGAGTCCCGCCTCGAGTCGCGCGATCTGATCCTTGAGCGCGAGCTTGCGCTTCTTCAGGCGCTGCAGCTGTACCTGATCGTGGAGCGGCGAGTCGGTGAGCCGTGAAAGGCTGGCGTCGAGGTCGCGATGCTCCTCGCGCAGTGCCGCGAGACGCTGCCGCAGAGCGGCGCGTTCGTCGGGCGCGGCGTGGGCGGCACCGGCGTCGGGGATCCGGGTGATGGTACCGTCGTCGGCGATCGACACGAACTCGCCGGAGGCGAAACCGGCCTGGGCGGCGGGGTCGAGCCGCAGCAGCGGCGGCCCCTCGCGGCCGAGTTCGCGCCCCACGACGATCCCGAGGCCGAGAATGGCGTCGATCTCGCCGAGCACGATCGCGGCGGGCGCGTTGCCGGCGACGATGAGTTCGAGCAGCACGGAGCTCGAGGAACTGGAGCCGCGCGTCCCGGCGAGCATGAGGACACGGCCCTCGAGTCGCGTGCCGCAATGCTCGCTTTCGATATCCGTGATCCTGCCGGTCGCGGCATCGACACCGCCCCAGAAACTGAGCGGCCGTGCGCTGCGCAGGACACGGCCCGTGGCGATGCCGGGAATGACGGGTTCGGCCTTCATGCCCAGATCTCCGGATCGCGCGCGATGCGTCCCGAAACCGCGCTCTCGACGCAGTCGGACATCGTGCCGAACGCCACGTCGCGGCCCGTGTTGGGTTTCATGTAGTGGGCGAACTTGCCCGAATTGGTCATCACCAGACCGGTGCCGTCGGCCATGATCGGCGTGACCACGACGCAGGTGTCGAGCACGATCGTGACGCCGGCGGCGCGCAGTGCCTCGCTCGTCGCCGCGCCGGCCGCGCCCTCGACGGCGTGGCGCCCCGTGCAGGCGTAGAAGGGCACGCGCGCGCGTCGGCCGGCGAACAGCGCCGCGAGGCGCTCCAACTCGGCCGCCGACAGATGCGGGCTGCCGATCGCCACGGCGTCGATCGCCGCCCCCGCCGCGACCGGTGTCGTGGACAAGCCGGCGCGCGCCTGCGCCAGCATCGCGGCGGTCAGTACGATCCGCCGCGCAGGTGGCCGTCCACCGCACGCGGTCTCGAGATCAGGCGCTTCCGGCGTGCGGCCCACGACATGGAACAGTCCGACGGCCCCGGTCGAGGCCGCTGCCGCGCCAAGCGCCTTGAGACGGTCCTCGTCGAGATCGGGCGGCAGTCCCAGTATGGCCGCCACCGCGCCGCCGGTTTCGCGCCCGAGCCAGGCGCCGAGCACCGGGTAGAGCGCGTCCTCCGCCATCAGCGCCCGCGACAATCCGCCGGCATCGACGACCAGCGTGGCGCGGCGATCCTCGTCGCGATGAAGTCCGGCGAGCGGCGCGCGCGCGGTCAGCGCGCAGCACACGTCGAGGAAATCGCCATAGCGTGCCGTCCGCGCCCCGAGCACGGAATTGGCGAAGACGATCGCGTTCGACTCGCCCCAGGCGACATGCGTGCCCAGTGCCGGGCGGTGTCCCGCCTGATACGGGGCACAGGTCCAGGTCGGCCGGCAGCCGAGCGCCTCGTAGGCGCGCGCCATCCGTGCGGCGAGGTCGCGCGCGGTGCCTTCCAGGCGCACGACGCCGTGATGCACGAGGTCGAGCGCGCCGACATTGAGCGTGCTCGGCACGGCGACATGGCCGCGTTCGGCGACCAGGAGTTCGGCGAAAGCGACCCCGCCGGCGCCGTGGTAGAGGCAGCCATCGACATGGGACGAGGCGATCGGGACGAGCCGATCGGCTCCCATCAAGCGCGCGGCCTCTGCGACGACGCGCATTGCGCGCTGCGCCGCGGGGCCGTGCGCCCCGGCGAGCGTCGCGCGCTCCTGGTCGTCGAGGACGAGCATGCGGGTCTCCTGCGGCGGCTCAGCGGTTGCGCGGCACCCGGCCTTCGAGCGGGTAGGCGGGATCGTTGTACCCGGGGGTCGAGGGATGGCCGGGGCTGACCAGTGAATCGATGAAGGCCTCGTCCTCGGCGTCCAGGCGGTAGTCCATCGCCGGGCGGTAGCTGCGCCACTGTTCCAGCGTGCGCGGTCCGGCGATGGCCGCGCTCACGAAGGCGTTGTTGAGCACCCAGGCGATCGCGAAGGCGACCGGCGTGGTGCCCTTGGCCTCGGCATGCGCCTTCACACGCTGCGCGAGTTCGAGGGATTCGTGGCGCCATTCGGTCTGCATCATGCGCGTGTCCTTGCGGCTGGCGCGCGTGCCTTCCGCAGGGGCGACGTTCGGCATGTACTTGCCGGACAGGACGCCGCGGGCCAGCGGCGAGTAGGGGACGGCGCCGAGGCCGTAATGGCCGCAGGCCGGCAGGTGCTCGACCTCGGGCATGCGGTTGAAGGCGTTGTAGTAGGGCTGGCTCGCCACCGGGCGGTCGATGCCGAGGCGATCCGCGATGTTGCAGATCTCCGCGACGCGCCAGGCGCGGAAGTTGGACAGCGCGAAATGGCGGATCTTGCCGGCACGCTGAAGGTCGCCCATGGCGCGCACGCTTTCCTCGAGCGGCGTGCCGTGGTCTTCCTTGTGCATGTAGTAGACGTCGATGTAGTCGGTGCCGAGGCGTCGCAGCGAGGCGTCGCAGGCCTCCATGATCCACTTGCGGCCGAGGCCGCGGCGGTTCGGGCTGGTCTCGAAGCTCATCGGGTCGCGCACCTTGGTGGCGAGGACCCAGTGGTCGCGGTCGCGCGCGATGGCGCGGCCGACGATCTCCTCGGACCGGCCGTCGTTGTAGACGTCCGCGGTGTCGATGAAGTTGCAGCCGATGGCGCGCGCGTCGTCGACGATGCGCGCGGCGTCGGCCTCCTCGGTCGCGCCCCCGAACATCATGGTCCCGAGGCAAAGCGGCGACACGTGGAGGCCGCTGCGGCCAAGTCTGCGAAGCTCCATGGATTCCCTCCCGGCGATCAGGGTCGCCCGTTTAGCACGCGCGCGGCCGCCATCCCAGCGGCGGCGTTGACAGGGCCGGGGAGGCGACCCAGCATCGCGGCCCCAACGACGCGAGGACGACCATGACGCGACGCAAGCCCGAGGAACTGCGCAGCCACCGGTGGTACGGCGCCCAGGACCTGCGGTCCTTCGGGCACCGGTCGCGGACAAAGCAGATGGGCTTCGCCTCCGCCGACTACGCCGGCAAGCCGGTGATCGGCATCGTCAACACCTGGAGCGAGATGAACCCCTGCCACGCGCATTTCCGGCTGCGCGCGGACGAGGTGAAGCGCGGCGTCTGGCAGGCCGGCGGCTTCCCGGTCGAGCTGCCCGCGATGTCGCTGGGCGAGCCGATGATGAAGCCCACGACGATGCTCTACCGCAACCTGCTGGCGATGGAGGTCGAGGAGCTGCTGCGCGCGAACCCGATCGACGGCTGCGTGCTGCTCGGCGGCTGCGACAAGACCACGCCGGCGATGATCATGGGCGCGGCGTCGATGGACATCCCGACGATCTTCGTTCCGGCGGGCCCGATGCTGCGCGGCCATTGGCAGGGCAAGACGCTGGGCTCGGGATCCGACGTCTGGAAGTACTGGGCGGAAAAGAAGGTCGGCAACATCGACGAGCGCGCCTGGGGCGAGATGGAGGACGGCATCGCGCGGTCCTTCGGCACCTGCATGACCATGGGCACCGCGGCGACGATGATGTCGGCGGCCGAGGCGCTGGGCATGTCGCTGACCGGCGCGTCGTCCATCCCCGCGGCCGATTCGGCGCATCCGCGCATGGCGACCGCATCGGGCCGGCGCATCGTCGAGATGGTGTGGGAGGATCTGAAGCCGAGCGACGTGATGACCGCCAAGGCGGTCGAGAACGCGGTCGCCGTGACCATGGCGCTGGCCGGCTCGACCAATGCCATCGTCCACCTGATCGCCATGGCGGGGCGCGTGGGCGTGAAGCTCGACCTCGACCAGTTCGACCGCATCTCGCGGCGCATGCCGCTGCTCGCGAACATCCGCCCCTCGGGCAAGTACCTGATGGAGGACTTCTTCTACGCCGGCGGCCTGCCCGCGATGATGGCGCGGCTCAAGGACCTGCTGCACCTGGATTGCGTGACGGTGAGCGGGCGGACGCTGGGCGAGGAGCTGGAGGGCGCCAAGGTCCACAACGACGACGTCATCCTGCCGCGCGAGGCGCCGCTGGCGGCCGAAGGCGGTCTCGCCGTGCTGCGCGGCAATCTCTGCCCCGACGGCGCGGTCATCAAGCACGCGGCGGCGCAGAAGGACCTGCTGGTCCATGAAGGCCCGGCGATGGTCTTCGAGGACTACAACGAAATGGCGGCGAAGCTGGACGATCCCGACCTGCCGGTGACGAAGGACTCCGTGCTGGTCCTCAAGAGCGCCGGTCCGCTGGGCGGACCGGGCTTCCCGGAATGGGGCATGCTGCCGATCCCGAAGAAACTGCTGGAGCAGGGGGTGCGCGACATGGTGCGCATCTCCGACGGGCGCATGTCCGGGACCAGCTACGGCGCGTGCATCCTGCATGTCGCGCCGGAATCGGCGATCGGCGGGCCGCTGGCGCTGGTCAGAACCGGCGACATCATCGCCCTCGACGTGCCCAACCGCACGCTGACGCTGAAGGTTGCGGACGACGAACTGGCGCGGCGGCGCGCGGCCTGGAAGCCCAAGGAGATGATCTACCCGCGCGGCTACGGCCAGATGTTCGCCAAGCACGTCACCCAGGCGGACAAGGGCTGCGACTTCGACTTCCTCGAGGGCGACGCGCCCATCCCCGAGCCGGAGATCCATTGACGGGTGGGGCGGTAAAACATAGTTTTCCGTCGCATGATCAAGACCATCACCAAGGTCGGCAACTCCGCCGGCCTGATCCTCGACGCCGCCCTGCTCGACCTCGCCCATCTCAAGGTGGGCGACAAGGTCAATGTCGAAGTGCATGAGAGCGGGACGGTGTCGCTGGTGCCGCTCAGACCCCAGGTTCCGCCGGAGGAATTCCGATCGGAACTCGCCGGGATCATGACCCGCTATCGCCGGACCTTGAAGAAGCTGGCGTGACCCGTGGATGGTCTGATCCATCTCGGCCGCGCGCAAGTTCTCGAGATCCACGCCGCCGTTCTCGCGGCGGATGGCGGTAGCGCCGGATTGCGCGACGAGGCCCTCCTCGAATCCGCGATCGCCGCGCCCCAGGCGACGTTCGGTGGAGAGTCCGTGTTTTCGGATCCGATCGAGATCGCGGCCGCCTATCTCTTCTATCTCTGCCGCAATCATCCCTTCGTGGATGGCAACAAGCGGGTCGCTTTTGTGTCCTGCCTGATGTTCCTGAAACTCAACGGGTTCGTGGCGGCGCCGGACGGACCGGCCTGGGAAGCCCTCGTCCTCGACGTCGCGGCCTCGCGCCTGGACCGCGACGCCACGACGGCGCGGCTGCGCGCCCTTGTCCGGCCGCCGCGGCGGCGCAGACCGCGTACGGTGCCGCGCGACAGGTGAGCGCGGCCGGTCTATTCTCGGGTCCAAACCCCAGGGAGGCCCCCATGAGCAAGACGATGATCCTCGCCGCCGGTCTGGCGGCATTCACCTTCGCTGCCGCATCCGCACCCGCGTCCGCGCAGGATACGATGCGCCTGATGACCGGGCCGCAGGGCGGCGTGTGGGTGCCGCTCGCCGGCG
>CAYSUY010000169.1:0-9063 GCA_964434345.1 uncultured Acetobacteraceae bacterium | reverse complement strand
GCGATCGCCGGCGGCAGCGCGACCGCCGTGAACTACTTCGTCGCGCAGAAATACGTCGAGGCCCTGGGCAAGTTCGCCGAGAGCCCCAACCAGAAGACGCTGCTGCTCCCGATCGAGGCGACCTCCGTCCTCGGTTCGCTGGCGGGGATCGCGGAGCTGGCGCGCGATGCGACCGCCGCGCGCGCCACGCAGAGCGCCGCCAATCCCTGGGCCCAGGACACGAAACGCTGATCGCATCGCCATGCCCCCCTGGCTCTGGATCGTCGCCGGCATTGCGCTGGCCATCGCCGAGATCTTCGCACCCGGCACGCTGCTGCTCTGGACGGGCGTCGCGGCCGTGATCCTGGGCTTCGGACTTGCCGCCGCCGATCTCGCCGGGCTTCAGCCCTGGGGATGGCAACCACAACTGCTCGCGTTCATCATGCTCGCGATCGCATCGGTCCTTCTCGGGCTCAAGCTGCGGCACAGGCCACCGGAGGCGCTGGCGACGCGCGACGTCAACATCGGCAGCGCGCGCCTCGTCGGGCAACGCGCCCGCCTCGAGACGGCGATCGCCGACGGGCGTGGCAGCCTGCGCATCGGCGACACGCTCTGGCAGGTGACCGGGCCGGACCTCCCGGCAGGAACCAACGTCCGGATCAGCGCGTCCGACGGGATCGTGCTGACTGTCGAGCCCGCTCCGCGCTGAAGCGCTCGCCCCGCATCGGCCGCTCCATCCTGGGACGGGCAGTGCGCGGGGAAAACGCCTTTGACGTGCGAAACCGGCCCATGCGTTACTTCGCATACGGGGGCGACAGGCGCGTCGCCTAGACCCGGTCCGGACAGGAGGCGAGCGTGACAGAGATCGAATGGGCGAGACTGAAGGCATCGGAGATCGCCGCGCTCGCGAAGCGGAACGCGATCGTGATCCTGCCGATCGGATCGACCGAACAACACGGGCCGCATCTGCCGACGCAGGTCGATTCGCGCCTCGCGACCGAGGTGGCGCACCGCGCCGCGCGCCGGATGACGCACGAGCATCCCGCCATCGTCGCGCCGACGATTCCCTATGGCATGTCGGAGCACCACATGTCGCTGTCCGGCACGATCACGCTCGACTACGCGACCATGGCCGCCGTGCTCGGCTGCGCCTGCGAGTCGATCATGCGCCACGGGTTCCGCCGCATCTTCGTGCTCAACGGGCACGGCGGAAACACCGACGGCGTGTACACGTTCATCACCGAGTTCACGGTCAGGCACCGTGTGCCGATCGCCGGCGGGACCTACTGGAACATCGCGCAGAAGGAGATCGCCGCGATCCTCGAGAAGCAGGAATACCTGCTTCATGCCTGCGAGGCCGAAACCTCGATGATGCTCGCGCTGACGCCGGAACTCATCGACCGCGACGAGCTCTCGCAGATGCACGGCCCCTACATTCCCGGCCTGTCCGCCATCGCCGGTGTCAATCCCGGGGTCTATCGCTGGCGCCAATTGTCCAGCCGGTCGCCGATCGGCGTGATCGGCGAAGCCGGCGCGGCGTCTCCCGAGAAGGGCGTTCGCCTGCTCGACGCGATCTCCGACGCGGTCGCGCGCGCCCTGCTCGAGGAACGGGTCTGGACCGAACCGATGTGACGGCTCACGCCGCGTAGAACCGGCGGATCGCCTCGACGCAGAGCGGCGGGCTGGACAGGACGGGAACCGCCGTCTGCGCCCCAAGCGTATCGGCGAGATGGGCGAGCGAGGCCTGGGCAAGCACCAGAACGTCGTTGCGCGCCGCAACACCACGCGCCGCCTCGACGACGAGCCGGTCATGCTCGTCCTTGCGCCCCTTCTGGAGCGCATCGAACGCGCCAGGGACCAGCAGGGCCTCGACATCCACGTTTCGTCCCGCCGTGGCGGCGTGTGACCGCACCAGGGCCTCGCTGGGGCCGCGCGTGCTGGACGTCGTGCAGACGATCCCGATCCGTCGCCCCGTCTCGACAGCGCGCGCCGCCATGGGATCGTCGATCTTGAGAATGGGAACACCGACCACATGCCGCGCCGTGTCGATCGCCGGCGAGGTCGACGAACAGGTGAAGACGATCAGATCGGCGCCTGAATCGGCGGCCTGGGTCGCGAGCGAAACCACGCGTCGCACGATCGCCGGCGTCTGCCCCTCGCGCATCAGGTCGCGCAGCAGACTTTCGTCGAGCATGTGGACGACATCCACCGCAGGCGGTACCGCTTCGGCGAGCAGGCCCTTGAAGCGGTCGACAAGCATGCCGACCGTATGAAGCATCGCCAGACGTCGCATGGTCCTCACTCCCAACCCGGGACAGGAACGACATCGCGCTGCCGCCCGCCCTTGTAGATGAACTCCTTGCCAGGCGTCGTGGGCACGCTCTGGACCGTGCAGCCCGCATAGGCGCCGCTCTCGTCGTGGTAGTGGCGGCGGTGATCCTCGAGCGAAAGCCAGCGCAGTCCGGTCTGGTGGTAATGAAACTGGATGGCCCGGCGCCGGAGATCGGAGAGGTTCGGTGCGGTGTAGTGATGCAGCAAGGAATGGAAGATCAGCGCGTCCCCAGGATCGAGTTCGACCGCCACGCGGTCGGCGAGCCGCAGCTTGTCGGTGCGGATTTCGCACTGGTTCATGTCGGCATGCGGCAAGTGCACCGCAGGTCCGTCGAGATGCGAGCCGGGTATAACCTCCATGCAGCCATTCTCGCGCCGGGCCGCATCGAGGGCGATCCAGACACCGACGATCAGATTGGGATCGCTGACGCGGAAATACGCCGCGTCCTGATGCCAGGGCTTCGCCGAGCCGCGCCGCGGTGGCTTGATGAGCGCCATGTCCTGGAACAGGACTCGGCCCTGCCCGAGGATCTGGTCGAGCGCATGATGGAGCCGCGGCGCCATCGCCGCCGCGCGCAGGGGCTCGGAGTCCTCGACATACCAGGCGAATTTCCGGATGTGGTCCTCGCGCTCCTCGGGCGGAAGTCTCGCGGGAACGACCCCGGCCTCGAAACCGATTTCCGTCGACCGCGCGGGAATGCGTCCGCTCGCCAGACCGGCGATCGCGTCGACGCATGCGGCGACGAGGCGCTGACCGATCGCGCCGCGCATGACGACGTACCCGTCGCGTCGGTAGGCCGCGACATCCGCGGGCGACAAGGCGCCGCCCTGCCCCGGGTCAAATCCGTCCATGGCCATCCTCGCTCCTCCGTCCGTCGCGCGATGATACCTCATCCCGCAAGTTCCTCGACCATCGCCGCGAAGAGCCGCGCGCGCGGCTCCAGCGAAGAGACCAGGAGGTGCTCCTCGTGCGTATGCGGCCCCGCGCCGCCGACGCCCAGCCCATCGAGCGTCGGCACGCCGATGGCGCCGGTGAAATTCCCGTCGCTGCCGCCGCCGAACTGCCCGGCATAGAGGGGGATGCCCTCGCGGACCCCGATCTCCCGGCACATGTCCCAGAGCCGCTGCGTCCCTGGCTGCGCGCGGAACAGCGGCCGGACCGGCCCGGGCTCGACCTCGACCCGCGTCTGCGGGAACGGCGCCTCGATCGCGGCCATGCGCCGAACGATGTCCTCGAAATCCTCCTCGGTCGGCGCGACGCACAGGATTTCGGCGTGGCACTCGGTGGGGACGACATTGACGAAGGTGCCACCCTGGACGATGCCGACGCTGAAAGTCTTGCCGCGCTCCAGATCGGACCAGCCCTCGATCGTCTCGATGAGCCTCGCCATGGCGCGGATCGCGCTCGCGCCGTGACGGTTATGCGCGCCGGCATGAGCCGGACGGCCATGCACGTGAATCTTGTATCGCAAAAACGCATGGCGACCGGTCACGACGCGGCCATCCATGCCCGGCTCGGGGACCAGCACATGGGCGTGGCGTCGCGCTTCGGCTTCGATCAACGCACGGGTCGACGGGCTCCCGACCTCCTCGTCGGGAATGAACAGGAACGTGATGCCGCGCCGCAGCTTGCCGCCCGTCCGCGCGCGCAGCACCTGCCGCACGGCATAGGTCGCCAGGTACATGCCGCCCTTCATGTCGAGGATGCCGGGGCCGAACACCTTGTCACCCTCCCGGCGGATCGGGAGCTTCCCTTCGAGCGTCCCGACCAGATGCACCGTGTCGAGATGGCCGAGGACCAGAAGTCCCGGTTCGTCGCTCTCGCCATCGAGCGTCGCCCGCACGACGTCGCCATATCCGTCGCGCCCCGGAATACGCTCTATGCGCGCGCCGATCGCCGTCATCGTGTCGCTCGCTTCGTCCATCATGCGGTTCACGGCCGCGCGGTCATAGGTCGGGCTTTCGATCGCCACCCAGCGCAGGATGCCGTCGAGGATCTCGTCGGTGTTGAAGCTGTTGGCCGCCGTCATGCACGTCCCCCCTCTTGCGGAGCAGAGACTAGCTGGCGCTTCCGGGTCACCGGAAGATGGTGTTTCATCGGTGTGTCCTTCCTCCTCCTTCGTTCGCCGGAGATCCTCGTGATCCCACGCCGCAACCTGCTCCTGATCCTGCCATCCTCGTTCGTCGCGCTTCGCAGCCCGCTCGCGTTGGCGCAGGGCGCAGACACCAAGCCTGGCCGTGTCACGGGACGCGCTTTTCATCCCGTTCCGCGCGGCGCGATGATCGAGGTCTCGCCCCTCGACGACCGGCCGGAGAACCTGCTGCTCGCAGCCGAGTTCCGGACCGCGCTCGCCCGCGCAGGCCAGTTGCTGGGGGACGCGAAGGCACCACTGCGGCTGAGCTTCGACAGTGAAGTGAGGCCGGTCTCGGGCGGAACGCCGGCGCAGCGGCCCGCCGACGGCGCGGCCGCGCGCGGTCCCGGTGACCCTGCCGCCGCACTCCCTGACCGTCCGGTCGCCCGCGGCAGCGACAACGTGGCGCGCAAGACCGCGCCCGCGCTGCGCTATGTCATCAACGCGACATTGGACGAGCGGGAGGCCGGCAGGCGTCTGTGGCAGGGCAATGTCCGTTACGACGATGCCGAGAGCGATCGCGCGCGGCTCCTCGCCCGGCTTGTGGCGCCGCTCATGACGGCGTTCGGACAAACGCAGAAAGGCCGGAGCTTCGCCCTGGAGTGAGGCCCCGCAAGGAGGGCCGCGATGACGCCGGAGCGCAGCAATTCGAAGATCTGGCTCGCCGCCGCCGCCATCGCCCTCCTGCTCGGTCTTCACTGGATATTCGCCCAGGGTCGGCAGGTCAGGGCCATCCCCTATAGCGAGTTCGAGGTGCTGCTGCGTGACGGCCGCATCGCCGAGGTCACTGTCACACGCAACTATGTCCAGGGCCTCTTCGCGACGCCGCAGCCGGATGGACGAACGCGATTCCTCGCCGCACGCGTGGATCCCGACCTTGCGGTGGAGCTCGCGCGACATGGCGTGCGCTACGAGGGTGGCCAGGAAGGCTCGGTGATCGGCGACATCCTGTCGTGGCTGGCACCGATCCTGGTCGTGTTCGCGCTCTGGATGTTCCTCGTTCCCCGGCTCGGTGAACGCGCGGGAATGGGAGGTGGGCTGATGGCCATCGGCAAGAGCCGCGCGCGGGTCTATCTGGAAACGGACACCCAGGTGACCTTCGCCGACGTCGCCGGTGTCGACGAGGCGAAGGAGGAACTCGCGGAGATCGTCGCCTTCCTCAAGGACCCTGGCCGCTACGGCAGGCTGGGCGCGCGGATCCCCCGCGGAATACTCCTGGTCGGCCCGCCTGGCACGGGAAAGACGTTGCTCGCCCGCGCACTGGCTGGCGAAGCCGGCGTGCCGTTCTTCTCCATCAACGGTTCCGAATTCGTCGAGATGTTCGTCGGCGTCGGCGCAGCGCGGGTGCGGGACCTCTTCGAACAGGCGCGCCGCCACGCTCCGGCGATCGTGTTCATCGACGAGCTCGACGCGCTGGGCCGCGCGCGTGGCCTCGCGGGCGGGCTCGGCGGTCATGACGAGAAGGAACAGACCCTCAACCAGCTTCTGTCAGAACTCGACGGTTTCGACACCTCCAAGGGCGTCGTGCTGCTCGCCGCGACCAACCGGCCCGAGATCCTCGATCCTGCGCTGCTGCGCGCCGGACGGTTCGACCGTCAGGTATTGGTCGACCGTCCGGACAAGGTGGGACGGATACAGATCCTTGGCGTTCATCTGCGCAAGGTGACGCTCGCAGCCGACGTCCACGCCGAGGAGGTCGCGGCCCTGACCCCCGGCTTCACCGGCGCGGACCTCGCCAATCTCGTCAACGAGGCGGCGTTGCTCGCAACGCGGCGCGGCAACGAGGCGGTCGCGCGCGACGATTTCACCTCCGCGATCGAGCGGATCGTGGCAGGTCTGGAAAAGCGCAACCGTATCCTCAACCCGCTCGAGCGGCGGGTCGTCGCGCATCATGAGATGGGACATGCGCTTGTCGCCATGACGCTCGCCGGCAGCGACCCGGTCCACAAGGTCTCGATCATCCCGCGGGGAATCGGCGCGCTCGGCTACACCATCCAGAGACCGACCGAGGACAGGTTCCTGATGTCACGGGAAGAACTGGAATCGAAGATGGCCGTGCTGCTCGGCGGTCGCGCCGCGGAGCACCTCGTCTTCGGCCAGTTCTCGACCGGTGCCTCGGACGACCTCGCGAAGGCGACCGACATCGCCCGCGCGATGGTGACGCGCTACGGCATGGATCCGGGACTTGGCCATGTCCGCTACGAGGAGGAGCCTACGCGCACGCTCGGCCCATGGGCGGCGCCGGGCGCGTCGCGCCGCGACTACAGCGAAGCCACGGCACGCCAGATCGACAAGGCTGTCCGCGGTCTTGTCGACGCGGCCTTCGTGCGCGCGCTGCGCCTTCTCACCATGCGCCGCTCCACCCTCGACGAAGGGGCGCGGCGCCTTCTCGAGCGCGAGACCCTGGGCGAGGCCGAGCTTCGCGATCTCGCCGCCGGGGAGGTTCAGGCGGTCGGAGCGTAGAGCTGGCGGGCGCGGGTCTCGAAGGCCGCGACCATGCGCCGGGTCGCCTCATGGAAAAGCACCCCGATGAGGCTCTGGAGCAGCTTCGAGCGAAACTCGAAATCGACGTAGAAATCGATCAGCGTCCCACCGGCCGGCAATTCGGTTGAGGGCGGCACCGCCTCGAAGACCCAGTGATTTTCCAGATGCCGGAACGGTCCGTCGGCATAGCGCACATCGATGCGCGCAGGCCGGTGCAGCATGACCCGAGACGTGAACCGTTCGCGGATCATCTTGAAGCCGATGACGAGGTCGGCGACGACCAGCGTCTCGTCCCGCTGGCGGATACGCGCCGCGAGACACCAGGGAAGGAACTCGGGATAACGCTCGATCTGGGCCACGAGGTCGAAGAGCTGCTCGGGCGTATAGGGCAGAAGCCGCTTCTCGGCGTGGGTCGGCATGGCCGGCGCGCTCAGCGGGCGAGGCGTGCCGATCGCGCCGCCTGCAGGCGCTGGAAATCCTCGTCGGCGTGGTACGACGAGCGGGTCAGCGGGCTCGCAGACACCAGCAGGAACCCCTTCGCCACGGCCATGGTGCGGTAGGTCTCGAATTCGTCCGGCGTGACGAAGCGATCGACCCGGGCATGCTTCGCTGTCGGCTGGAGATACTGGCCGATGGTGAGGAAGTCGACATCGGCCGAGCGCAGATCATCCATCAATTGCAGCACTTCGTTGCGCTCCTCGCCCAAGCCGACCATGATCCCCGATTTCGTGAAGATCGACGGATCGACCTCCTTCACGCGCTGCAGGAGACGCAGCGAGTGGAAGTAACGGGCGCCTGGCCGGATCGTCGGATAGAGCCGCGGCACGGTCTCGAGATTGTGGTTGAAAACGTCCGGTCGCGCCGCGGCGACCTTCTCGAGCGCGCCTTCCTTGCGCAGGAAATCCGGCGTCAGGATCTCGATCGTCGTGCCGGGCGACCGCGCGCGGATCTCCTCGATCGTGCGCACGAACTGCATCGCGCCGCCGTCCTCGAGGTCGTCGCGGTCGACCGAGGTGATGACGATATGGGTCATGCCCAGGCCCGCGACGGCCTTGGCCGTATTCTCCGGCTCGTGCGGGTCGAGCTGGTCGGGCTTGCCGGTCGCGACGTTGCAGAAGGCGCAGGCCCGGGTGCACACCGAGCCCAGGATCATCACCGTCGCGTGCTTCTTCTTCCAGCACTCGCCGATGTTCGGACACGCCGCCTCCTCGCACACGGTGGCGAGCTTGAGCTCGCGCATCAGCCGTCGCGTCTCGTGATACTCGGCCGAAGTCGGCGCCTTGACCCGGATCCAGTCGGGCTTGCGCTGGATCGGATTGTCCGGCCTGTGTGCCTTCTCCGGGTGACGGAGTGCGGCGCGCTGTTCCTTCGTCAGGGGCGGCGTGTCGTCCATGGCGATCAGAAGTGGATGGCGCGTCCGTACGCGTCAAGCACCGACTCATGCATCATTTCGCTCAAGGTCGGATGCGGGAACACCGTGTGCATCAGTTCGGCCTCGGTGCTTTCCAGCGTCCGCGCGATCCCATAGCCCTGGATCAGCTCGGTGACCTCGGCGCCGATCATGTGGGCGCCCAGCAACTCGCCGGTCTCGGCGTCGAACACCGTCTTCACGAGGCCTTCCGGCTCGCCGAGTGCGATCGCCTTGCCGTTGCCCATGTAGGGGAACTTGCCGACGCGGATCTTGCGGCCCGCCGCCTTCGCCTTGGCCTCCGTCATGCCGACCGAGGCGACCTGCGGCATGCAGTAGGTGCAGCCCGGGATGTTGGACACGTCGAGCGGATGGACGCCCTTCAGGCCCGCGATCCTCTCGACGCAGACGATGCCCTCGTGGCTCGCCTTGTGCGCGAGCCAGGGCGGGCCCGTCAGGTCACCGATCGCGTAGACGCCAGGTTCGCCCGTCGCGCCATAGCCGTCGGTCACGACATGGGTCTTCTCGACCTTCACCTTCGTGCCCTCGAGCCCGATGCCTTCGACATTGCCCACGATGCCGACCGCGGAAATGATCACCTCGACGGTGATCTCCTGTGTCTTGCCGCCCTGCTCCACGGTCGCGGTGACCGCGCCCTGCCCCTTGCGCACACTCTTCACGCCGGCGCCGGTGAGGATCTTCATGCCCTGCTTCTCGAAGGCCTTGCGC
>CAYSUY010000168.1:0-9081 GCA_964434345.1 uncultured Acetobacteraceae bacterium | reverse complement strand
ATCCACCCCGGGGAGGCATTCCGATGCAGACGATCTTCGTGATGGTGAAGTGCGAACTCGGCCGCGCCTACGACGTGGCCGATGCCGCCGTTCAGACCGTGGAGCAGGTCTCCGAGATCCATTCGATCTCGGGGCAATACGACCTCATGATGAAATGCTACCTGACCGACGATCAGGACATCGGCCATTTCGTCATGGGCGTGCAGCGCCTGCCCGGCGTGAAGGACACGTTCACGCTGATCGCCTTCAAGGCTTTTTCCTGAAGCACCCGCACGGGTCGGGAGGGCGTCGCGGGGACTAGCGTCCGGCAGGATGACAGATCAGCCGCCAGACGAGCCAAGTCTCCGAGTCGCGTTGGACACGATCCTCGCGGCGCACGACATACCCGGCCGGACAACGCTCCTCGGCCTGCGCCATGTCGAGCACCGGCGTCGCCACGACCTTCCCGTCGCGCAGGTAAAGCTTCTCGACCACCGCCGGCCGCCCGAAGAGCGCAGGCTGGCCCATGTCGGGCGCGTAATTGGCGCCGGATGCAGCGGCGGCTGCCGCGGTCGCAGCGAAGAAGAGCGAACTGACACTGGGCATGGCGCGATCCTGCCGGAAGGGACGATGCGCTCATTCTACCGGCCACGACGGCGGTTGCCAGCCCGCTCTGTCCCCTGGCGCGCGGCACGGCCGCTCAGGTCAGGAAATCGGGTTCCTCGCGGGTCAGGCTGCGGACCACGGCGGCCATGAAGCCCTTCGCATAAGCCTTGAAGCGCGGCACGTCGCGCGGAATGGCGTCCATCATCCGCGCCGGGATCGCCTGCAGCGCGTGGCCACCAGCCTCGGCGAGCAGCTGCATGCGGCAGGTGTCCTCGAGATAGATCAGGCGCAGCAGCGCTTCGCCGATCGAGGCGCCGACCACCAGGGGACCATGATTTTCCATCATGAGGATGAAATCGTCGCCGATGAGCCGCGCCAGGCGCTCGCCCTCCGCCGGCGTCAGCGCCGGGCCGTCGAAGCCACGGTCATAGGCGATGCGCTGGTAGAACGACATGGCGGACAGGTAGCTGGGGCTGACCGTTCCATCCTTGCGCATGCAGATCGCCGTCGCATGATGCATGTGGGTGTGAAGGACGGCGACCGCCTGCGGCAGCAACCTGTGGATCGGCGCATGGATGCAGAACGCCGTCGTCTCGACGGTGTGCCCGGTCCCCGAGACGATACGTCCGTCATGCGCCGCGACGACGATGTCGCTGACCCGCGCCTCCGACCAGAAATACCCTTCGGGATTGATGAGCATCAGATCGGGTTGCCCCGGCACGGCCACCGAGAAGTGATTGCAGACGCCGCTCTGGTAGCCCAGGCGCGCCGCCCATCTCAGCGCCGCCGCCAGTTCGATCTTCGCCTGCCGCACCGCATCCGCGTCATTCGCTCCGCTCATCGTCCCGGTTCTCCGCTCGTCATGACTGTCGCGATCCCATCAGCCCCACGCCGCGACCGCAAGTCTCTTGATCGCCGCTTGCCGCCGCGCGACGAAGCCGCCATGTCCTGACCACCCAGCCAACGAGGTCTCTATGCGCTCGATCCGCCACGCCGCCGTCTTTGCCGTCCTAGCCCTCCTCGCCGCCGCGCCGCTCGCGGGCGCCCAGCATCAGCATCATCACCACCGGCCCGCCGCGCCAGCCGCGCCGGCCGCCACGCAGGAGACGGCGTCGACACGGGCCTACCGGGCCGCCTCGGACCGGATGCACAAGGACATGGATATCGCCTATAGCGGCGACGCCGACCGCGACTTCGTCGTCGGCATGATCCCGCACCACCAGGGCGCGATCGACATGGCGCGCATCGTCCTCGCGCACGGAAAGGATCCGGAGATCCGCAAGCTCGCCGCGGAGATCATCGCGGCCCAGGAAAAGGAAATCGCCTGGATGAAGACATGGCTCGCGCGTCCGCGATGAGCGCGATGGCGCGCGTCGCGGCGCTGATCTGCGTCGCCCTGCTCGCCCTGCTCGCGCAGGTCGCGCATGCCGTCGGCGGCGAGACCGTCGCCATTCCCCTGCCCTCCGGAGAGGCGTTACGCGCCGCGTTGCGCCTGCCGGATGCACGGATGGAGCGGCGCCACGTCGTTATCGCGTTCCATGGCTGCGCCGGGCTGGGCGGCGCCGATCAGCAACTCCGACTCGGCGCGCGCGAGCTTGATTGGGCGGAGCGCCTGACCGAAGCCGGACACCCTGTGCTTTTCCCGGATAGTTTCGGAAGCCGCGCGTTGCCACCCGCCTGCGGCATCGAGAACCACCCGGCCCCTCCCGCCACGATACGTCGCGCCGACGCGCTTGCGGCCGCTCACTGGGCAGCCGCACAACCCTGGGCCCCCGCAGGCGGCGTTTTCCTGCTGGGGTGGTCGCATGGCGCGAGCACCGTGCTGGCGGCATCCAATGCCCAACTCCCAGGGCATATCCGCGGCGCGATCGTCTTCTATCCGGGATGCGGACAACTGACCTTTCCGCATGGCCAGCCCGTCCCGGAGATACCTGTCCTGATGCTGCTTGGATCGGCCGACGACTGGACACCGCCATCGCCCTGTCTACGCCTTGCGGCACGTTTTCCCGGCGTCATCGATGCGACGCTGTTCGCGGGTGCGCATCACGGCTTCGACGCACCATCGGCACCCCTTCGCCGTCACAGCCTGCCGAACGGTCGCAGCGTGACGACCGCCGGGGATCCCGGCGCCAGGGACGCGGCGATCACTGCGGTCGCGGCCTTCCTCGCCCGACTGGCGCCGTGAAGTCCATCGCCGCGCCGCGGCGGCGTCACATCGGATCGAGCGGGTAGATCGGCCGCCGGACGTTCCGAAAGACAAGCTGAGCGTTGTCCGAGGTGGTCACCCCTGCCCCGTCACAGGTGAATGTCTCCGACGCGAGCGGCGCGAAGCCTGCACGGTAATGAATCCGCGATTTCAGCAACAGGTAGCGCTGCGCGTGCGGATCGATGCCGTTGGCGGTGAAGATTCCAAGATCGAAGGGCTCGTGGTGCAGCGACACCACCACGATCTTCATCCGGCCCGTGTCGAGGACAGCTGTCGGACCAGTGTCGCCAATGAGGCCGGTATACATCGGTCCCTCGATGCGCCACCGCCCGTCGCCGAGATGCGCCACCGTGCCCGAGACGCGCAGTGGCGCGGGCCGCGCGCCGATCGAGGGCATCTCGGATCTGCCGCCGAGATCGAGTACGACCTTTGCGCCGACGCCAGCCGCCTGCATCCGGGCGACGGCGGCCGGATCATGCACTGCGGCCATCGCGACATCGGGAAGATCCTGGCGCAGCACCTCCGCGATCACGGTCATGACGTCGGAGGTTCCGCCCGATGCGACATTGTCGGCATGGTCGAGCAGGATCGCGGGGCGCCCGCTCGGGATCGAGTTCTGGAGCCGCGCGGCGGCGGCCACGGTCGCGGAGAGGTCGCGATGCGCGTAGACGAACTCGGCGCGGTTCGCCCAGGCCGCGGCAAGCAACTGATCACGGACCTCCTCTGCCGCAGCCAGGGCGCGATCGGCGACCACGACGGCGGAAACCCCGGCATCGTGTATGTCGGCGAGCGGAAAGCCACCGAACAAGGTCGCGGCGAGGACCGGCCCGCGCTCGGCGGCGCGCGCCGCCTCCTGCAGTTCCTTCATCGGCGCGTCGGCGGTGCCCATCCGCAGCGTCTGCGCGAGAAGCGGCACCGCGCCCCAGGCCATCACCGGATCGCACCGCCCGGCGAGCTTGCCGAGCAGGATGCGCGCCGCCTGGGCGCCAGCCGCGCGCATGTCGACATGCGGATAGGTCTTGTAGCCGACCATGACGTTGCAATGCGCCACCATGCGGGCGGTGAGGTTGCAATGCATGTCCAGCGCGACGCACACGGGTATCCCGGGCGCTGCGGCGCGGATCCGCTCCAGCAACGCGCCTTCGCCGTCGTCGAGATGTTCCGCCACCATCGCCCCGTGCAGGTCGAGCATCACCGCGTCGCATCCCGCCGCTACCGCATCGACGATCGCGCCTGCCATCGTCTCGTACGCGTCGCGATGCACGAGGCCGGATGGCGGCGCCTCGGCGGCGATGGGGAGGACGATCTCCGCCCCGGCCTCCCTGAGCGCGTCGATATACGCCCCGAGCGGCGTGTTGGTGCCCGCATAGGCGTCGAGGGCCTCGGCGCCGTGTCGCAGACCGCGCTGGGCGAAGCGGCGCAGGTCGCTCGGTACCGGCGAGAACGTGTTGGTCTCGTGTTTCATCATGGCGGTGACGATGCGCATCGCCGGGCTCCGTGGTTGATGGCGCGCGACCGTCAGCGCGCCGCGGCAAGGATGAGGTCGCTGGCCTTCTCGCCGATCATGATGCACGCGGCATTGGTGTTTCCGGAAACGACGGTCGGCATGACCGCGGCATCCGCGACCCGCAGGCCGTCGATGCCGCGCACGCGCAGTTCCGAATCGACCACCGCCAGCGCGTCGCCGTCCGGCCCCATCCGGCAGGTGCTGGTCGGATGGAAGATGGTCGTGCCATTCCGCCGGGCGATCGCGAGCAAGTCCTCGTCGCTCGCATGCGCGGGGCCAGGGATCGTCTCCTCGGCAATATAGGGCTTGAGCGGTGCCTGCGCGGCGATCCGTCGCGCCACCTTCATGCCGTCGACGATGGTGCGCTGGTCGCCGGGCGTCGCGAGGTAGTTCGGCATGATCGCCGGATGGTCGCGCGGATCGGGCGATTTCAGACGGATCCAGCCGCGACTCTCGGGGCGCAGCTGGCAGACCGAACTGGTGATTCCTGAGTAGTCGTGGAACGTCCCGCCCGGCCTGTCCATGGAGACCGGAAAGATATGGAACTGCACATCGGGCGTCGCGAGTTCGGGCCGCGTGCGACAGAACACGCCGACCTGACCCGCGCCGATGGTCATCGGCCCGGAGCTTCGCGTCAGCCATTCCCAGGCGACGCCGAGCTTTGCCATCGGGCTTCTGGCGAGGTCGTTGAAGGTGATGGGCAGCGGGCAGCGATAGACGAAGCGGACCTGGAAATGGTCCTGCAGGCATGCCCCGACCCCGGGCAGATCATGGCGGACAGGGATCCCGTGTTCCGAAAGGAGCGCTCCGGGTCCGATCCCCGAAAGTTGCAGCAGGTGCGGCGAATTGATCGCGCCACCGGAGAGAACCACCTCCCGTCGCGCCCGTACCTCGCGCTCGACACCATCCTTGATGAAGGCGACACCAGTGGCCCGGCGCCCGTCGAGCAGGACGCGCGTCGCGAGCGCGTCGGTCTCGACAACGAGATTGTTTCGCCGCCGCGCCGGCCGGAGATATTCGTTCGCGGTGCTCGCGCGCCAGCCGCGCCGGACGGTGAGCTGGTAATAGCCGGCTCCCTCCTGGGTCGCGCCGTTGAAATCGGGATTGCGCGGGATCCCCGCCGCCTCGGCGGCGGCGATGAAGGCCTCGCAGATCGGGTGCTGCAGCCGCAGATTGGTGACGCCGAGTGGACCGCCTGTGCCGTGGAAGGCGTCTTCGCCCCTCTCCTGATCCTCCGCACGACGGAAATAGGGCAGCACGTCGGCAAAGCTCCAGCCGGGGTTGCCCAGCTGGCGCCAATGGTCGAAATCCTCGGCCTGGCCACGGATGTAGACGAGACCGTTGATCGAACTCGACCCGCCGAGGACCTTGCCGCGCGGCCAGACGATCGAGCGGCCGGCGATGCCCGGATCGGGCTCGGTCTGAAAACCCCAGCTCAGCTTCGAATACATCGTACGGAAATAACCGACGGGGATATGGATCCAGGGATTGCGATCCTCGGGCCCCGCCTCCAGCAGCAGGACACGATGGCGCGGATCCGCCGATAAACGGTTCGCGAGCACGCAGCCGGCCGACCCGGCGCCGACCACGATGAAATCATATGCGTCCTGGCTGTTCATCCTGTCTTCGTCCCGGCCACGATCAGCCGCTCCCCCATCCAGGACTGAAGCCTCGCATGGAACGCCGCCAAGGTGTAGCGGCTCCCAAGCCGGCCGGGGGCATGCCGGCCTGTTCCCGGCTCTCCCTCCGCGGCCCGGACCGCATGCCCGCGGCACGTCGCGCCGCCGATCATGTCGCATCCGGAAATTGCGGCTATTGTCGCCGCCCCATCGCGCCGCGCCATGGCGCCTGACACCACGGAGACCAAGATGAAGCTGACGGATTTCAGCGTGCTGACCTTCGATTGCTACGGGACGCTGATCGACTGGGAGAGCGGCATTCATGCGGCGCTGCAACCGCTGCTGGAGCGCGGCGGCTTGAAATTCGGGCGCGACGAGGTCCTCGCGGCGTTCGCGCGGCATGAATCGGCCCAGGAGCACGAGACGCCGGGCATGATCTATTCGGCGCTTCTCACGGCCGTGCATCGGCGACTCGCGCAGGACTGGGGCATTGCCGTCGACGACAGCGCCCATGTCCGGTTCGGAGCCTCCGTGCCGGACTGGCCAGCCTTCCCGGATTCCGTCGAATCGCTCGCCTATCTCAAGCGTTTCTACAAGCTGGTCATCCTGTCGAATGTCGATCGCGACAGCTTCCGCGGCAGCAACACGCGCCTGGGCGTCGAATTCGACGCGGTCTACACCGCGCAGGATGTCGGCTCCTACAAGCCGGACCTGCGGAACTTCCACTACATGCTGGACCATCTGGCGCAACGCGGAATCGCGAAGCGCGACATCCTTCATACAGCCCAGAGCCTCTTCCACGATCACGCGCCGGCCCGGAGCGTCGGCCTCGCGACGGCCTGGATCGACCGCCGCCACGCTCAGGACGGATGGGGGGCGACGATGCCACCCCCCGCCGGGACATCCTGGGATTTCCGCTTCGACAGCCTCGCGGCCTTCGTCCAGGCGCATCGGGAAACACCGCGCGGCTGAGCAAGCCTTTGGGCCGGGCGGTTCCCGGCCTGCCCAGATCCGGGCTCGCGTCGAGGCGACGCTTGCCACGGATGGCGGGCGGGCCAATTATCGGGTGGTCCGCTCCCAAGGCGGATGTCGCGGTCCATTTTCAGATCGCGGCCGTCTCAATCAGGCGGTGTTTCGCGCAATTCCGCGCCCCGCCCCATCGAAAGGAGGTGATCCAGTGCGCAAAGGATTGTTTCTCGTGGCCGGTGCACTGATGGTCGTATCGGCGACTGCTCCCGCTTTCGCCGAAGGTGGGTGCGCCTGGTCCACGAAGCAGATGTCGGTCGAGGCCCCCAAGGCCTCCGCGCCCATGTCGACGGCTTCCACGGGGACGACCACCCCGCCAGCGACGGCGCCGACGGGCGGCTGAGCCGCACGTCCCGCAGCCTGCAGCAATATTTCCTGCGGCGACCCGCCGGGCCTTCGGGCCCGGCGGGTTTTTCTTTTCCGCCCGCTCGCGCCTCAGAGCCGGCCAGCGCGCCGCAGATAACGCTCGCGCGAATAGACGTAGATGCCGCTGGCTATGACGATCGCGGCGCCAAGGATCGTCCACCCATCCGGTAGATGGCCGAACATCATCCAGCCCAGGAACGTGATCCAGGGCAGCTGCAGGTACATGTAAGGCGCGAGCGAAGAGGCTTCCGCGCGGCGCAGCGCCAGGATCATGAACAGATGGCCCAGGGCGCCGGCGAGGCCGGTGACACCCATGAGCACCCAGTCGACGGCGGTGGGCCATACCCAGACCATGGGCACGAACGGGGTCGCCACGGCGGCACCCACGGTCGCGGTATAGACGAAGGTCAGTTGCGGCGGATCATGCGCGGCGATCGCACGCGTCGTGAGGTGGAAGAAGGCGTTCATCACCGCCTGCGCGACCGCGAAGAAGGCGGCCCAATGGAGCATGCCGCTTCCCGGCCGCAGGATAACCGCGACGCCCAACAGCCCGGCGGCGACTGCCAGCCATCTCCTGGGGCCGACACGCTCGCCCAGGATGAGCGCGGCGAGCGCAGTGACCAGAAGGGGCGCGATGAAGGCGATCGCCTGCACCTCCGCCAGTTGCATCGTCTGGATCGCGATGAAGAACATGAAGTTGCAGGCCGCCAGCAGGCTCGCGCGGAGAAGCTGCAGACCGGGTCGCCGCGAGCGCAGTCCGCCGCGCGCGGCAAGGCGCAGGGCGAAGGGCAGCACGACGACGAGGGCAAACACGAAGCGCCCCCAGGTGACCTGGAGCGGGTCGTAACTCTGCGTGAGAAGCTTGGCGACGGAGTCGAGAAAACCGAAGCTGATCGTCGCCGCGAGCAGGAAGGGCAGACCGGCGCTCACGGAGGGCGGAGGCACCTCCGGCCGGTCATCGTGTGCGCTCATCCCGTCCCCGCCATCGCTGCGTGCCCGACGGGGAAATCCTAGCACCGGCGGCATGGCACCGGCGCCATGCAATCGCGCGGCGGCGCGATGACGTCACGTCATACGCGCCGCCGCAGCCGGTCAGACGTTGCTGTCGTAACCGCCGCCACCGATCATGGAAAGGAACTCGCGCCGCGTGGACTCGTTGGTACGGAACGCGCCGAGCATGCGGCTGGTGACCATGCTGACGCCGGGCTTGTGGATGCCGCGCGTGGTCATGCATTGATGGGTCGCGCGAACGACGACGGCGACGCCACGCGGCCGGAGGACATCCTGGATCGCGTTGGCGATCTGCGCGGTCATCTTCTCCTGGATCTGAAGACGCTTGGCGTAGATCTCGATCACCCGGGCGATCTTGGAGATGCCGACGACGCGCTTGTTCGGCAGATACGCGCAATGCGCCACGCCGATGATCGGCGCGACATGGTGTTCGCAATGCGATTCGAAGCGGATGTCGCGCAGGACAACCATCTCGTCATAACCAGCCGTTTCCTCGAAGGTGCGCTCGAGGATGGCGACGGGGTCTTCGCCATAGCCGGCGAACCACTCCTCGTAGGCGCGCACGACACGCTCCGGCGTACCCAACAGCCCCTCGCGATCGGGATCGTCACCCGCCCAGCGAAGCAGGGTGCGTACCGCCGATTCGGCTTCCTCGCGGGTCGGCTTGGCGGCTACGGCGCCACGCTCTTCCGAATGGTCGTCGGCAAGACGTTGTCCGAGATCGAGTTCCATCATGTGCCCCTTCAAATCCTTTAGACGGG
>CAYSUY010000167.1:0-9093 GCA_964434345.1 uncultured Acetobacteraceae bacterium | reverse complement strand
CGACATCCGGGTTGTCGAGGAACTCCGCCCATTCGCGCAGGAACCACACGCCGCCGGCCATGACGATCGGCGTGTCGTGGAGGCCGAATTCGTTCATCTGACGGCGCAGCTCGACGATCCGCGGCAGCGGCGGCTCGGGCTTGCGCGGATCCTCGGCGTTCGACAGGCCGTTATGACCACCCGCGAGCCAGGGATCTTCGTAGACGACCGCGCCCAGGCCATCGCGGAACTTGTGATACGAGCGCTTCCACAGCGCGCGGAAGGCGCGGGCCGAGGAGATGATCGGATAGTAGTAGACGCCGTAATGCGCGCAGATCTCGGCGACCTTGTAGGGCATGCCGGCGCCGCAGGTGACGCCATGGACGAGGCCCCTGGCGCCTTCGAGGATACCGTGGAGGATGCGCTCGGCGGCGGCCATCTCCCACAGGACGTTCATGTGGATGCGGCCCTGGCCGTTCGACGTTTCGTGCGCGATGCGCGCCTGCGCGATGCCGCCGCGGATCGAGAAGGCGATCAGCTCCTCGTGGCGTTCGCGCCGGGTGCGCCCGTGATAGCGCTGCTCCGACAGCGTGCCGTCGGCCTCGTAGGAGTCCGCGTTGACGCCCGAGAAGGTCCCGACGCCGCCCGCCGCGGCCCAGGCCCCCGAGCTCTCCCCGTTGGAGACCGAGATGCCCTTGCCTCCCTCGACCAGGGGGAGGACCTCGCGTCCGGAAATCAACAAGGGCTTCAGTGCGAACATGCCTGGGGCTTTCGGGGTTCCGTCATGCGGCATCAGGGTGCGCGCGTGCGCGCAAGACGTTGTACCTAGCGCAGGCGCCCGGCCATGGAAAGACCAGAACGGTCAGCATCCCGGACGGAAGGCGAGATCGGCGATCCGCCCGGATGTGCGGGACAAGGTGTCGTCGCTGTCCGCCCCGATCGCCAGTTCGACCACATCGGGCGGCGGCTCGCCGAACCGCGCGCGGTAATCGGCCGCGACGTCCACCCGCACCACGCGCCACGCCCCGACCGGCCCCGAAGCCGGCTCGACGACGCGGATCAGACCCGCCCCGTCCATGTAGGGGCTTTCCATCCAGCTGCCGGCCGCATGCGCCCCGCCCCAGACATAGAAGATGACGCGGCCCGGGATCTCCCGCCCGGCCCTCAGCCGCGCAAGATCGTAGCGCAGGCGCTGGCCCAGGCTGCGGCGCGCGGGCTCGTGGGCGAAGCCGACCGCGACGATCAGGTTGCGGTCGTCGCCGCCACGGCGGCCCAGATCGGTCGGCGGCATCGTCGTTTCGTCGAGCCGCCAGCGCCAGGACAGGCAGGCCCGCGCCGCCGGGTCGACACGCAGGCGCACGGCCAGCATCGAGGCCGCGGCCTCGGCGCGGATGGCGATCGCATCCTCCTCCGCCGGCGCGAAGGCGACCGGCGCGCGGTCGCGGAACGGCACCTCCTGCCAGCCGGCCGGATCGAGATCCGGCGCGTCGGGAAGCGGCAGCACGCCCGCGACGGCCGACACGATGCCAAGCGCCGCCGCCGCCGCGAGGGCGAGGGCGTGCGCCGCCGCCCTCACGCGATCGCCGCCGCGATGGCGCCAGGGACATCGCTGATCAGGCTGTCCGCACCCCAGCCGCGCAGTTCGACCGCGCGCGCGGGATCGTTGACGGTCCAGACCAGCACGGGCATTCCGGCGGCATGCGCCGCCTCGACCTGGGCGCGGGTCAGGTGCCGGAAGCCCGGATGGATCGTGGCGCAGCCGAGGTCGCGCGCGCGGGAAATCCAGTCGTCCTCGAGCCGTTCGGCGAGGTAGCCGCGCGGCAGATCCGGCGCCGCCGCGCGCGCCGCTTCGAGCGAGGCCGCCTTGAAGGACGAAATCAGCGGGACCGGCAGCCCCGTCGGCCAGACCCGTCCCACGACGGCCAGCGCGACGCGGCTGGTCTCGGCCTCCAGACCTGGACAGGGCTTGACCTCGAGGTTGAAGCCCATGCCGAGATCGCGCAGCAGGGCCAGAGATTCCTCCAGCGTCGGGATGCGCTCGCCCCGGAACCGGTCGCCGAAGACAGCCGGACAGCCGGCATCGACACGCTGGATTTCCGCGAGCGTCAGGTCGCGCACCGCCCCGGTGCCGTCGGTCGTGCGGTCGATCGTCTCGTCATGGATCAGGATCGCGACGCCGTCGCGGGTCAGCTTGACGTCGAACTCGACCCAGGTCGCCCCCTCCTCATGCGCGCGGCGCAGCCCCGCGAGGGTGTTCTCGGGCGCGTTCGTCCGCGCGCCACGATGGCCGATGATCGTCGGAATGCGCATCTTGTCCATCCTGCCGAAATCGATGCCGGCGCCCGCCCGTCGCGCTGCGCCCTCGTGTCACGATCGCGTAACACGGAACCGGGCGCCGACTGCGTGTATGATGCCCGCCTGGACCGGGGAGTTCCACATGCGAGTCGTCTGTCTCGTCGTCGCGGCCGGGCGCGGCACCCGCGCCATGCAGGCCGACGGCGTGGCCAAGCAATACCAGCATATCGGCGCGGTGCCGGTGCTGACGCGCACGCTGCGCGCCTTCGCCACCCATCCGCGCATCACCCATAGCGTGGTGGTCATCCACCCCGATGATCGCCTGGCCTATGAAGCGGCGACGCGCGGGCTGGAGGCCCATCTGCTGCCGCCAGTCGCAGGCGGCGCCACGCGCCAGGACTCGGTACGCGCCGGTCTCGAGACCCTCGTCGGGCCGGGTGCTCCCGACCTCGTGCTGATCCACGATGCCGCGCGCCCCTTCATCCGCCACGCGCTGGTAGACACCGTCCTCGCGGCTCTCGACCACGCGCCCGGCGCGATCCCCGCCCTGCCCGTGGCGGACACGCTCAAGCGCAACGCCGCCGGCATGCAGGTCGGCGCCACCGTGGCGCGCAACGGGCTCTATCGCGCGCAGACGCCGCAGGGCTTCCGCTTCGCCGATATCCTGGCCGCGCATCGCGCCGCGGCGGCCGCGGGGCGCGACGATTTCACCGACGATTCGGCGGTCGCCGAATGGCACGGGCTGCGCGTCGCGATCGTCGAGGGCGCGGAAATCAACCGCAAGCTCACCACCGTCGCCGACATCAGACAGGCCGACCGCGAATTCCGCGACGGCAGCTGGGACGGCCAGGAGCGGCTGAGCGGCTTCGCGCGCCGCGCGCTGCGCTCCGGGGTCGATCCCGCGCAGCTCCTGTGCGGCGCGGCCGACGACCCGGCCGCAGCGGCCATTGCGGCGGCGCTGCTGCGCGCAGCCCGCCTGCCCGCGGCGCGAACGACACCCGCGGAAGCGGCGCGGCGCGTGCGCGAGGCCGGCGGCGCGGTCGCGAATGTCGCCCTGGCGCTGCATGGCGCCGGCCTCGGCGCCACCGGGCTGCAGCCCGCGCGGATGGTCGCCTGGATCGCCGCGGCGCTCGCCATCGAGGCCGCCCATGTCGATGTCCGGATCGGCGACCCGCACGACGCCGACGACGAGGACGGGGCGATGCATGGCGGAACGGTCCTGCTGGTCCACGCCGCGGTGACGATGCCCGAGGCCGAGAGCGGCTCCGCACCCGGGGCCGCGAGCGAGGCACAGACGGATCCGCGCACGCGCGCGCCGGAACCGGCGCATGAGCCGTCTGCACCACGACTGCTCGACGCGATCGCCGCGCCAGAGGACGTGCGCGCCCTGCCCGACGCACGCCTCGCGCAGCTCGCCGCCGAGATCAGGGGCGAAATCGTCGCGGCGGCGGCCACCGCCGAGGGAGATCCCAGCGCCAGCCTTGGCGCCGTCGAGCTCACGCTGGCGCTGCACAAGGTCTTCGACACGCCGCGCGACCGCATCATCTTCGATACCGGCCACCAATCCGGCGCGCACGGGATCCTCGCCGGCTCGCGCGCCGCCGGTCCCTTCGCCGCCACGCATCGCGCGACCTCGATGTCCGCCGGTCTCGGCATGGCGGTGGCGCGCGATCTGCACGGTGCGCGCAATCATGTCGTCTGCGTGATCGGCGACGATGCGCTCTCCGCCGGCATGGCCTACGAGGCGATGAACAATGCGGGGCTGCGCAACGAAAGGCTGATCGTCGTCCTCAACGACGCCGACATGTCCGTAGCCCCGCCGGTCGGCTCGGTCTCGGCCTATCTCGCGCGGCTCGCCTCGTCCTCGACCTATTTCCGGCTGCGCGACGCGGCGCGCCAGCTCGCGCGACGCCTGCCGCGGCGCTGGGAGCGACGCGCCGCCCGCGCCGAGGAGATGGCACGAACCTACTGGACCGGCGGCACGCTGTTCGAGGAGCTCGGCTTCCATTATGTCGGCCCGATCGACGGCCATGATTTCGATCACCTGCTGCCGGTGCTGCGCAACGTGCGTGACGCCGATTCGGGGCCGATCCTCGTCCATGTCGTGACGCGCAAGCGCAGCGACCAGGCTCCCGCCGCGCCCGCGCGCGCGGGCACGGCCGACCGCATCTGCGTCTTCGCCGACAGCCTCGTCGAGGAGGCACGCCGCGATCCGGCCATCGTCGCGGTCACCGCAGCGACGCCCGCCGATCTCGGTCTCGACGTCTTCGCCCAGGCGTTTCCCGCGCGCTGCTTCGATGCCGGCATCGCCGGACAGCACGCCGTCGCCTTCGCCGCCGGACTCGCCGCCGAGGGGATGAAGCCCTTCGTCGCGATGGACCCCGCGGTCCTGCAGCGCGCCTATGGCCAGATCGTGCACGACGTGGCGGCCCGGTCCCTGCCGGTACGCTTCGCGATCGCCCATGCCGGGCCGCCCGGCATGAGCGAACCGGGCCTGGCGAGCGACGTCGACCTCGCCTGTCTCGGCTGCCTGCCAGGGATCGTCATCATGGCGGCGGCCGACGCCACCGAACTGCGCCACATGGTTGCGACGCAGGTGGCGCTCGACGACCGGCCGTCGTCCCTGCGCGTCCCGCGCGGCGCGGGCGCCACGGCGGATCTGCCCGCGCGGGGCGTACCCCTGGAGATCGGCAAGGGCCGGGTCCTGCGCGCGGGCGGTCGCGTCGCGCTGCTGTCGCTGGGTACGCGGCTGGGCGACTGCCTCGCCGCCGCCGATACGCTCGCGGCACATGGCATCGGCGCGACGGTGGCCGATGCGCGCTTCGCCAAGCCCATCGACATGGCGCTCGTGCGCCGCCTCGCGACAGGGCACGAGCTTCTCGTGACGATCGAGGACGGGACGGTCGGCGGCTTCGGCTCGCAGGTGCTGCATGCCCTCGCCGGAGCGGGGCTGCTCGATGGCCGGCTCCGGATCCGCAGCCTTGTCCTGCCCGACCGCGTCATGGGCCAGGACCGTCCGGCGCACATCTCCACCGGAGCCGTGCTCGATGTCGCGGCCATCGTCGCGCGCGTTCTCGAGGCGCTGGGTCCGCGCGCCGCCGCCACGGGAGCCTGACGCCATGTCCGCATCGCCGCTCGGTTTCGCGGGGCTCGTGCCGCGGACGGGACTGGGATTCGACGCCCATCGCTTCGCCGACGGGCGCCGGCTCGTCCTGTGCGGTGTCGAGATCCCGCATGCGCGCGGACTCGCCGGACATTCGGACGCCGATGTCGGTCTGCACGCGCTGTGCGACGCGATCTACGGCGCGCTCGCCGAGGGCGATATCGGCCGCTGGTTCCCGCCTTCGGACGCGGCGCTGCGCGACGCCGACAGCACCCGCTTCCTGCGCCACGCCGCCGCACGCGTCGCGGCACGCGGCGGGATCCTCGTCCACGCCGACGTCACGCTGATCTGCGAGCGTCCTCGAATCGCGCCGCATGCCGAGGCGATGCGCGCGCGGATCGCCACCATCGCCGGACTCGGCGTCGAGAACGTCTCGGTCAAGGCGACGACCACCGAGCGCATGGGCTTCACCGGACGCGAAGAGGGGATCGCCGCCCAGGCCGCCGCGACCGTGCTGCTGCCCTTCGCGCGTCCCGCATGACCATCCGCGGCGAGCCGGCACCCGCCAAGGTCAATCTCTTCCTGCGCATCGTCGGGCGGCGCGCGGATGGCTATCACCTGCTCGACAGCCTCGCGGTCTTCGCGGAGATCGGCGACGAGATCCTGGCTGCACCGGCCGACCAGGCGGCGCTGACGCTGACGCTGGACGGACCCGAGGCCGCGGCGCTCGCGGCGGAGCCTGACAATCTGGTTCTGCGCGCGGCGCGGGCGCTGCGCGCGGCAAGCGGCACGCCGCGCGGCGCGGCGTTGACCCTGGTCAAGCGCCTGCCGGTGGCGAGCGGGATCGGCGGCGGCAGCGCCGACGCCGCGGCGACGCTGCGCGCACTCTGCCGCCTGTGGGGGATCGCGCCGGAGGCGGTCGACATGCCGGGCCTGTCGCTTGCGCTCGGCGCCGATGTGCCGGTCTGCCTCGCCGCGCGCCCCGCGCGCCTGGGCGGCCGCGGGGGGCGGATCGGAGCCGCCCCGCGCCGGCCCGGTGCGGGCTTGCTGCGCGCCACCCCCCGCGTCGCGCCGCCGACGCCCGATGTCTTCCGCGCGCGCCGCGGCGATTTCGTGCCGCCGGCCGACCTGCCCCCGGCCTGGCCCGACGCCGCGGCGATGGCCGCGGATCTCTCCCGCCTCGGCAACGATCTGGAGGCCGCGGCGATCACGCTCTGCCCGCCGGTCGCCGAAACGCTGGCCGCCATCGCCGCGCGCCCCGGCTGTCTGCTCGCGCGCATGAGCGGTTCGGGTGCGACCTGCTTCGGCCTCTTCGCGACACCGGAACGCGCCGCCGCCGCCGCCGCCGCACTCCCCGACGCCTGGTGGCGCTGGGGCGGCGCGTGCCGATAGGAAGATGCGTCAGGCGGCCACCGGGCGCAGATGGCCGAGGAACTGGCGCGCCGCGGCATCCCAGCCGAAGCGCTCCGCATGCGCGCGCGCCCGGTCGCGCGGGATCGACAGGGCGCGCAGACACGCCTGACGCAGATCCTGATCGAGCACCCCGGCATCGGATCCGCCGACGACATCCCGCGGCCCCGGGACGTCGAACGCCGCGACCGGAAGGCCGCAGGCCATCGCCTCGAGCATCACGAGGCCGAACGTGTCGGTCCGCGACGGAAAGACGAAGACGTCGGCCGCTGCGTAGAGACGAGCGAGATCGTTGGGGTCGCGCGCCCCGGACCAGACGATGCCGGGACCGCCATGGCGCTGTTGCAGCGCGGCGCGTTGCGGACCGTCCCCGACGATCCACTTCGTCCCGGGCAGATCCAGCCCGAGAAAGGCCTCGATGTTCTTCTCGACCGCGACGCGCCCGACATAAAGGAAGACTGGACGGCGCAGCGCAGGTTCCGGCAGGGATGCGGCACCTGACGAAGCCGGCGTGAACGCGGCGAGATCGACGCCCCGGGACCACAGGACGACATTGGCGAAGCCGCGCGCCGTCAACGCATCCACGATCGAGGGCGTCGGCGCCATCACGTTCGCCGCCGGCGCATGGAAGCGGCGCAGCAGCGCGTAGCTGGCGCCGAGCGGTATGCCGAGGCGGGGCTGCAGATACTCTGGAAAGCGCGTGTGGTAGGCCGTCGTGAAGCGCAGCCCGCGGCGCAGCGCGTGACGCCGCGCCGCCCATCCCAGCGGCCCCTCGGTCGCGATGTGGAGCGCGTCGCAGCGGCTGTCTTCGATCGCCTTGCCGATCCGACCGGGCCCGGCCAGGGCCAGCCTGATCTCCGGATAACTCGGGCAGGGAAAGGTCGCAAAGGACCGTGGCGTAATCACCGTCACGACATGCCCAAGCGCCTCGAGTTCGGCGCGCGTCGCCGAGAGCGTCCGCACGACGCCGTTGACCTGCGGCGCCCACGCATCGGTGACAATGGTTATGCGCATTCCCGCCACTCCGGCCCGGCGCCCTAACGGTCAGGCGACCCGCGCGGGCTGCAGCGCGTGCTGGTCAGCCCCATGCTGGTCAGCCCCATGCTGGTCAGCCCCGTGCTGGTTGGCCCCATGCTGGTTGGCCCAGGTCAGAATTTCCAGCCGCCCGTCCCAATGCTCGACGAGCGCCGTGCAACTCTCGACCCAGTCGCCATCGTTGCAATAGAGGACGCCGTCGATGTCGCGGATCTCGGCCTTGTGGATATGGCCGCAGATCACCCCATCGGCACCGCGGCGGCGCGCCTCCGCGGCGACCGCGACCTCGAAGGCCGAGATGTACGACACGGCGCCCTTCACCTTGTCCTTGAGATAGGCGGACAGCGACCAGTAGCCGAAGCCCAGCGCCACCCGCAGCCGGTTGAGCCCATGGTTCATCCAGAGCGCGATGGTGTAGGCGTGATCTCCGAGCAAGGCGAGCCAGCGCGCGTAGGTGATGACGCCATCGAACGCGTCGCCATGGAGCACCAGCATGCGGCGGCCATCGGCGGTGACGTGGATGGTTTCGCCCAGGACCCAGACGCCTCCGAACTGCATGCCGACATAGTCGCGTGCGAGTTCGTCGTGATTGCCGGGCACGAGCACGACCTGCGTTCCCTTGCGCGCCTTGCGCAGCAGCTTCTGCACGACGTCGTTGTGGCTCTGGTGCCAATACCAGGACCGGCGAAGCCGCCAACCATCCACGATGTCGCCGACGAGATAGAGGTATTGCGACTCTGTCGTGCGCAGGAATTCCAGCAGCATCTCGGACTTGCAGCCACGTGTGCCGAGGTGGATGTCGGAGATGAAGATTGCGCGATAGCGGGTCGTCGCGGCGCCGGCGCCGCCGAGCCCGTCCGGTTCGCGAAGTCCCACCATCCGATGCCTCTCTTAAGACTGGAGATTCGACACCTCTATCACCACGGCGCGGTACCACCGCCCGACAGAACCGATTCGGGACGACGAATTCCACTGCATCAATCCCCGAGGAACGCGCGACGCGGCGATTGTCCGACGCCGGACATGGGAGCGAAACGTCCCTGTCGCATCCCGACCCTAGACCCATCCTCATCAAAGCGGAGGGGCCATGGCATCGCGCAAGAACGTTCTTCTCGTCGTCGTCGACCAATGGCGCGGCGACATGCTGCCCCGGCTCGGGACGCCGCATCTGAAGACGCCGAACATCGACCGGCTCTGCGCCGAGGGCGTGACCTTCCGCAATCATTTCACGCAGGCCGCGCCCTGCGGCCCGGCGCGCTTTAGCCTCTATC
>CAYSUY010000166.1:0-9333 GCA_964434345.1 uncultured Acetobacteraceae bacterium | reverse complement strand
TGGTCGGCGCGCTGCAGGGCTATTTCGGCGGCTGGGTCGACCTGTCGGTGCAGCGTTTCCTCGAGGTCTGGGGCGGCATGCCCGTCCTCTACCTGCTGATCATCCTGTCGGCCTTCATCCAGCCGAGCTTCTGGTGGCTGCTGGGGCTGCTGCTGCTCTTCTCGTGGATGGCGCTCGTCGACGTCGTGCGCGCCGAGTTCCTGCGCGCGCGCAATTTCGACTATGTCCGCGCGGCGCGCGCGCTCGGGGCGGGCGACATCGCGATCATGTTCCGCCACGTGCTGCCCAATGCGATGGTCGCCACGCTCAGCATGATGCCCTTCATCCTGTCGGGGTCGATGGTGCAGCTCTCCTCGCTCGATTTCCTCGGCTTTGGCCTGCCGCCGGGATCGCCGTCGCTGGGCGAGATGATCACCCAGGGCAAGAACAACCTGCAGGCGCCCTGGCTCGGCATTTCCGCCTTCGCGGCGATCGCGGTGATGCTGTCGCTGCTCGTCTTCGTCGGCGAGGCGGTGCGCGACGCCTTCGATCCGCGCAAGACCTTCCGGTGAAGAGGGCGCACCCATGAGCCAGGCCTTGCTCGAGGTCAACGATCTCTCGGTCTCGTTCGATCTTGGCGGCGGCCGGCGATCGACCGCGGTCGATCGCGTCTCCTTCCGCCTCGATCGCGGCGAGACGCTGGCCCTGGTCGGCGAGTCCGGCTCGGGGAAGTCCGTCACCGCGCTGTCGGTCCTGCAATTGCTGCCCTATCCGGTGGCCGCGCACGCGCCGGGCGGTTCGATCCGCTTCGCGGGCGAGGAACTGCTCGGCGCACCCGAGCAGCGCCTGCGCGCCGTGCGCGGCAATCGCATCGCCATGATCTTCCAGGAGCCGATGACATCGCTCAATCCGCTGCACACGATCGAGCGGCAGATCGGCGAGGCCCTGGTCATCCACAAGCATCTGTCCCCTGGCGATGCACGCGCGCGGATCGTCGACTTGCTGCGCCTCGTCGGCATGGGCGCGCAGGCCGAGAAGCGCCTCGACGCCTATCCGCATCAGCTTTCGGGCGGTCAGCGCCAGCGCATCATGATCGCGATGGCGCTCGCGAACGAACCGGATCTGCTGATCGCGGACGAGCCGACCACCGCGGTCGACGTCACCATCCAGGCGCAGCTGCTGGAGCTTCTGCACGAGCTTCAGGCGCGGCTGGGGATGGCGATGCTGTTCATCACCCATGACCTCGGCGTCGTCCGCAAGATCGCCGGCCGTGTCGCGGTGATGAACCAGGGCCGGATCGTCGAGACCGGACCGGTCGGCGAGGTCTTCGCGCGGCCGGCGCACGACTACACCCGTCACCTTCTGGCGGCCGAGCCCAAGGGCCGCCCGCCCGCGCGCCCCGCCGATGCGCCCGTCGTGCTCGAGGCGCAGGACATGCGCGTCTGGTTCCCGATCAAGGCCGGGGTGCTGCGCCGTACCGTGTCCCATATCAAGGCGGTCGACGGTGTCGACATCGTCCTGCGTGCCGGCCAGACGCTGGGCGTGGTCGGCGAATCGGGGTCCGGCAAGACGACGCTCGGCCTTGCCGTGCTGCGCCTCGAAGGCTCGCGCGGGCGCATCGCCTTCGACGGGCGCGAGATCCAGGACCTGCGCGGCAAGGCCCTGCGGCCGCTGCGCCGCGAGATGCAGATCGTCTTCCAGGATCCCTTCGGCAGCCTGTCGCCGCGGCTCTCCGTCGGCGAGATCGTGGCCGAGGGGCTGCGCATCCATGGCATCGGGGCCGATGCCGCCGCGCGCGACGCGCTGGTGATCGAGGCGCTGCGCGAGGTGCGACTCGATCCCGAGACGCGCCATCGCTATCCCCACGAATTCTCCGGCGGTCAGCGCCAGCGGATCGCGATCGCCCGCGCCCTCGTCCTGAAGCCGAAATTCGTCGTGCTCGACGAGCCCACCTCGGCCCTCGACATGTCGGTCCAGGCGCAGATCGTCGATCTCCTGCGCGACCTGCAGGCGCGCCATGGCCTCGCCTACATGTTCATCAGCCATGACCTGAAGGTGGTGCGCGCGCTTGCCGACGAGGTGCTGGTCCTGAAGGACGGGCGGGTGGTCGAGCGTGGCCCGTCCGCCGCGATCTTCGACGCGCCGCGCGAGGCTTACACCCGCGCCCTGATGGCGGCCGCCTTCGATCTCGCGACCGTGGAGCGGGGCGCGGTGCGCAGCTGACCGCGCCGCGTGCCGGCATTCCGGTCCGCGACGCTCAGGTCTTGGCGCTGGTCAGGTCTTGGCGCTGGTCAGGTCTTGGCGCTGGTCAGGTCTTGGCAATGGTCAGCGACCACTCGCTGCGCTGCGGGAAATGCCGCGCCATGAAGCGGTAGGTGAGCCGCAGTGCGCGTTCGATCATCTCGCCGCGCTCGGGCGGGATCATCTCCCACAGCTGGATCATCTCTTCCCATTTCATGAACCGCACGCTGAGCTCGTCGCGCATCGTGCGGATGAACTGAACCTGGGCAGGAACGCTGCGCAGGACCATGCGCACGTCGGTCATCTGCGTGTAGACCATCTTGAAGATCGACGGGAATTCCGACAGCGGCCCCTTGATCAGCGCCTGGATGCGCGAGACATCGTCGCTGACGGCGCGCTCGCGGCGATAGAGCTTGCCGGCCTCCGCGATCTTCTTCTCGATCATCTTGATCTTGCCGTAGCGCTCGCGCAGCGCCTCGATATAGGCGAGCTCGCGGGCGACCTGCTCCAGCAGCTCGAAGATCGCTTCCTTGGTCTCGCGCCCCTTGCCAGCGCCGCGCGCGATCTCGACGAGCGTGTCGCTGACCTTGTTCTTCGTCTCTTCGTCGTTCGCCATCTTGCTGAGGATCTGGAATTCATTCGCCTCGAAGGTATGGGCCTCGGCGCGATTGACCAGATAGAAGGACAGGCGGGAGATCGCGGTGGTCTGGTGGTGCGGCTCCACCATCCAGGAGCTGGTGCCGTCCAGAATCTCGCTGGGGATCGAATCGCCCGGGCGGATGATCTTCACGAAGCGCAGGCTCTTCGTGATGATGCGCAGCAGGCGTCCGTCATGCGTGTCGGGACCGAGATTGAACTCGTTCGCGAGGGTCGGGATCGTCAGGGTCGCGTTGAGCTCGCCCATGCTGAGATTGAGCACGGGCTCGTCGGTCGCGGCCGAAATTGCAAAATGCGTTCCTCGACCCTGGAAAAGCCGATGCTTGAAATCGAAATGCGTGCTGCGGGATTTGGACGCCAGGGCTTCATCGGCCGCCTCGTCGCCGCCGGGTCCGGTATTGGGGGGAGGCGCTGCGTCGTTCATCTGATCCTTCCGCGCATGATCAGTGGTGAAAAGATCCCGTGGGCCTTGCTCGCCACGAAGCATGTTTTTAGCACGACGGTGCAGGCTGCGCCAAGTTTCTGGCCCGCCTTCACGCCGCCCGCTCGGCCAGCAGGGCGAAGAGCGCCCGCACGGCCTGGGCCGCGGCGCCCTCCGGGCGACCCGGCCGCGCGCTCGCGTTCCAGGCGTAGATATCGAAGTGGAGCCAGGAAATTCCAGACCCAACGAATTCCTGCATGAACAGGGCGGCGGTGATCGCGCCCCCCATGGGTCCGCTGCCGACGTTGTTGATGTCCGCCGCCTTGCTGTCGAGCATCGGCCGGTAGGGCTTCCACAGCGGCAGGCGCCAGACCGGATCGGCCTCCGCGGCGGCATGACGGGCGAGGGCGGCGGCGACAGCCTCGTCGTTGCAGAACGCGGCCGGCAGGTCGGGGCCGAGCGCGACGCGCGCGGCCCCGGTCAGGGTCGCCATGTCGACGATCAGGCCGGGCCGGTCGGCGCTGGCGAGGTCGAGCGCATCCGCGAGGATGAGCCGGCCCTCGGCGTCGGTGTTGCCGATCTCGACGGTCATTCCCTTGCGCGACGTGACGATGTCGAGCGGCCGGAAGGCGTTCCCGGAGACCGCGTTCTCGACCGCGGGCACGAGGACGCGCAGCCGCAGCCGCAATCCGGCGCGGACCACCATCCGCGCGAGGCCGAGGACATGCGCGGCGCCGCCCATGTCCTTCTTCATCAGCTTCATGCCGTCGGCGCCCTTGAGGTCGAGCCCACCCGAATCGAAGCAGACCCCCTTGCCGATCAGCGTCACCTTGGGATGCGACGGATCGCCCCAGGACAGGTCGATCAGCCGGGGCGGCCGGGATGCGGCGCGTCCGACGGCATGAATCAGCCGATGGCCCTCCGCCAGGAGATCGGCACCGGTGACGATCCGGCAGGTCATGCCGAGTTCCTCGGCCATCGCGCGCGCCGCCTCGGCGAGTTCGCCGGGCCCCATGTCCTGGGCCGGCGTGTTGACGAGATCGCGCACGAAGCCGTTCGCCTCGACGGCGCGCTCGACCGCGGCGCCGTCGGCGGCGGCCGGCATGACCAGACGCGCGGAGGCGCGCGCGGCCTTGCGATAGCGCGTGAACTGGTAGCCGCCGATGCCCCAGGCGGTCGCGACACGCGTCGCGGCGGCAGGCGCCAGGGCGGTGGCGATCGCCCAGTCGCCCGGGGGCAGCCGGACCGGCAGCCCGGCGAGGCGCCAGAAATCATCGGGCGAGAAATCGTCCGCGAACACGAGGACCGCCGCGACACGGTCGCGCGCCTCGCCATCCGGCAGCAGGGCGAGATCGCCGGGCTTGCCCTCGAAGCCGGCCCCGTCGAGCCAGCGCCGCGTCGCCTCCGGCAGCGTCGCGGTCCAGGCCGCCAGCGTGTCCGGGGTGACGAGCGCGAGGCTGCGTGCGTCGGCTGCGGCGGCGACGATGATCTTGTCCATGGCGACTATCCCGGCTGTGGTCCTTGATCCCGTGCCTAGTTAGGGCAGGGGGCGGCGCGATTGCAAACCCTCCCGGCGGCTTGGTAGATGACGCCATGACCCGCGCCACGCTTTATCTCGGCAATAAACGCTATTCCTCCTGGTCTCTGCGCGGCTGGCTGCCCTGTCGGCTGGCCGGTCTCGCCTTCGACGAGGTCGTCATCCCGCTCGACGCGCCGGAGACCCAGGCGCGCATTCGGGCGGTCTCGCCATCCGGCCGGGTGCCCTGCCTCCACCATGACGGGCTGGTGATCTGGGATTCGCTGGCGATCGCGGAGTATTGCGCCGAGCTGGCGCCCGGGCTCTGGCCCGCCGATCGCGCGGCGCGCGCCCACGCGCGTGTCGTCACCGCGGAGATGCATGCCGGCTTCCTCGAACTGCGCCGGGCCATGTTCTTCAATGTCGGGCGCGCGATCCCCGGCGGCGGCCGTACGCCCGGCGCGCTCGCGGATATCGATCGCATCGCGCGTCTCTGGGCGCAGACCCGCGCCACCCATGGCGCCGGAGGGCCCTATCTGTTCGGCGACGCGTTCACCATCGCGGACGCCTTCTACGCGCCGATCGTATGCCGTTTCGCCACCTGGGCGCCGGAGCTCGACGCCGCCGCCCAGGCCTACGCGGACGCCGTGTGGGCGCATCCGCTGGTCGCCGAATGGGTCGCGGCGGGTCGCGCCGAACCCTGGCGCTCGCCGCGGTACGAGGAGACCCCGGCGCCCTGACGGCGGGCGCCGGCTCCGATCACTGCCGGATCAGCAGCACGGGCGTGCTGCATTTCGCGAGTACGCGCTGCGCGGTCGATCCCATGAAGAGCGCGCCGAGCGCGCTGTGCCCATGCGATCCCATGACGACGAGGTCGAACTTGCCGCTCTGGGCCACCTTGGCGATCTCGTCGCCCGGGACGCCGGGCCGGGCGATCAGGCGCGAGGCCCAGCCCTTCTGCTTGAAATAGGCAAGCGCCGCCTTGGTCGCCGCGGCGGTCTCGTCGGCGTGGAGCTTGTCCACCAGTTCCTTGCCGACCGCGGCGCGCGCGCGCGGCGGCACCGGCGACTGGACATGGATGAGGACGAATTCATCGGCCTGGCCGAACATCTCGTCATGGGCGCCCAGATAGGCGAGCATCTTCTTCGTGAACGGGCTGCCGTCGACGGGAAGCAGGATCTTCATGCGCGGGTCCTCCGAAGCTGCGGGCGCCGATCGGCCCGGTCCAGCGCGCAGACGTAGGCATCGCGACGCGCGAACGCAACCGTGCAATCGCGCCGCCCCGCGCGCGGGACATGATCGGCGCGGGGAAAGCGTTTGGGCACGACGCGGCGGCGTGCAAGGCTCGACCCCATGACCGCCGCCGAAGGGCGCCTGCCCTGGTTCCTCATGGTCGCCGCCTGCTGGGCGACGTTCCTCGTCACCGGATCGGGGATGATCCGCTCGCCCTTCCTGCTCGAGATGGCGCGCGACCTCGACGCGTCGCTGGCCGCGACCGCCAACCTCTTCTCGCTGACCGCGCTGGCCTGGGGCATCGCGTCCCTCTGCGCCGGTGCCGCAAGCGACCGCCTGGGCCGGTTGCCCCTGCTGCTGCTTGCCCATGCGCTGCTGATCGCCGGGATCCTGGGCATCGCCCTGTCGGCGAGCTATGCCGGGGTCGCGGCCTGGACCGTGGTCGCGGGCGCGGGCGGGGGCGGGCATATGGGCGTCATCTTCGCCGCATTGTCGGACCGGGTGCGCGACGGTCAGCGCGGTCGGGCGATGGGCTGGGTCATCACCGGTCAGTCGCTGGCCTTCGTGGCCGGACTGCCGGTCGCCACCTGGATGGGCACGCTCATGGACTGGCGCGGGGTCATGCTGTGGGTCGCCGGGGCGGATCTCGTCGCGGCGGCCGCGCTGTGGCGCGCGTTGCGGCGGCCTGGCGCGTCCGCGCCGTCGTCCGCGCCGTCGGGACCGCGCGCCGCGCCGCCCGGGGCGATGCCGCGCCTCGCCCGACTGGGGCCGCATCTGACGCGTCTGCTGGCGGCCGGCGTGGCGGAGCGCGTCTGCTTCGGCGTGGTCGCCGTCTATTTCGCGACGCTGCTGCAATTGCGCCACGGGCTCGATCTCGGCGCGCTCACCCTGCCGCTCGGGCTGATGGCGGCCGGAAATCTCGTCGGCAACTGGATCGGCGCATGGATCGCCGACAATGTCCCGGACCGGGAGCGCAGCTTCGCCCTGTCGTCCTTCGGTACCGCGGGGCTGGCCGTCGCGGTCTTCGGCTGGGATGCCGGGCTCGCGGCGAGCGTGGCGGCCGGATTCCTCTACGCGCTCGTCAACGCCATCGGCAGGCCGGCCCTGATGGCGGTCCTGGGGCAGGCGCCGGCCGAGACGCGCGGCGCGCTGCTCGGCTTCAACATCACCTGCGCAAGCGTGGGCTGGATCACCGCCGCCGCCGCGGGCGGCGTGCTGATCGAGGCCTACGGGCCGGGCTCGCTCGCGCTGCCGACGGCGGCGATCGCGCTGCTGGGCGCCTGGCTCGCCATGCATGCGCGCCGCCTTGCGCCGCCGTCGCCATCGGCCTAGTACCCGGCTCATCCCTCGCGCCCCGTTTGCGGAGACGCTCATGCTCGCCAAGCTGCTCGAAGACAAGCCGGTCCTGCTCGCCGATGGCGCGACGGGAACCAATCTCTTCGAGCGCGGGCTGGTATCGGGCGATTCCCCGGAGCTGTGGAACGACATCCACGCCGATCGGATCCGCCAGCTGCATCGCGCGTTCGTCGAGGCGGGGGCCGACATCATCCTGACCAACAGCTTCGGCGCCAATCGCCGGCGCCTGATGCTGCACCAGCTCGAGGGGCGCACGCGCGAGCTCAACCGCCTCGCCGCCGGCAATGCCCGCGCGGTGGCCGACGTCGCCGGCCGTCCGGTCGTCGTCGCCGGCTCGGTCGGGCCGACCGGCGATCTTTTCGCGCCGCTCGGTGCGTTGACCGAGGACGAGGCGGTCGAGGTCTTCGCCGAGCAGATCGAGGGGCTGAAGGAGGGCGGCGCCGACGTCGTGTGGATCGAGACCATGTCGGCGGTCGAGGAGATGCGGGCCGCGGCGCGCGCGGCCGCCCAGGTCGGCATGCCCTTCACGCTGACCGCGAGCTTCGACACCGCGGGACGAACGATGATGGGAGTCCAGCCGGCGCGCATGGCCGATTTCGCCGCCTCCCTGTCGCCCGCGCCGCTCGCGATCGGCGCCAATTGCGGCGTCGGCGCCACCGATCTCGTCGCATCGGTCCTGGCGATGGAGGCGGCCGGCACCGGCGCGGTGGTGATCGCAAAGGCCAATTGCGGCATTCCCCGCGTCACCGCCGCGGGCACCGTCTATTCGGGCACGCCGCCGCTGATGGCCGAGTACGCGCGGCTCGCGGTCGACGCCGGCGCGCGCATCGTCGGCGGGTGCTGCGGCACCTCGCCCGCCCATCTCGCGGCGATGCGCGAGGCGATCGACACGCATGTGCGCCGCGCACGTCCCGATCATGATCTCCTGGTCGCGATGCTCGGTGCCCTCGTCTCGCCGCCCGCCGCGCCTCAGGCCGAGGGCGGCGGCGGGCGTCGCGCGGGGCGGCGGCGCGGATGAGCGGCCCCGCACTGATGGTCGTGACGACGATCGCGTTCGTGATCCTGGACGCGATCGTCAAATGGCTGTCCGGCACCTATGGCGTGATGCAGATCGTGGCGATGCGCACGGCGGTCTCGCTGGTCGCCATCCTCGCGATCGCGGCGTGGCGCGGGCCCCGGGCGCTGCGCACGGCCGCGCCGGGCGCGCATGCGCTGCGCGGTGGCCTGCTGCTGGTCTCGAGCGTGACGTTCTTCCATGCCTTCGGCGTCCTGCCGCTCGCCGACGCCTATACGATTTTCTACATGGTGCCGCTCGCGATGACGTTGCTCGCGGCGCTGCTGCTGGGCGAGCGCGTGCCGGCGCGCGCCGCGCTCGCCATCGCGCTCGGCCTCGCCGGCGTCGCGATCGTGGTCGGACCGCAGCTGGGCGGCGGCGCGGCGCTCGCCTATGGGGCCTGCGTGGTCGGCACGCTGTGCTATGGTCTGGTCGGCGTGATGACCCGACCGATGACCCGGCGCGAGACGCCCGAGGCGCTGGTCTTCTACCCCTGCGTGGTGATCGTCGCCGTCTCGCTGCCCTTCGCGCTGCTCGACTGGCGTCAACCGGCGCTCGCCGATCTGCTCCTGATCGGGGCCACAGGCCTGCTCTGGCCGCTCGCCCATGGCGCATTCGCCGCCGCGCTCAAGCGCGCGCCGGTCGCGCGGCTGGCACCGTTCGAATACAGCTCGATCGTCTGGGTCGTGCTCGTCGACCTGCTCGTCTTCGGCCTCGCGCCGGAGTTTGCGACGCTGGCTGGCAGCGCGGTCATCATCGTCGCCTGCCTGCTGCTCGTCGAGCGCGCCGGGCAGCGTGCCGCGTGAGCCGGATGCGTCGCGACCCTCCACGCGGCACGCCGCCCGGCGTCCGCGCCCCGCGCAGGCCGGCCCGGGG
>CAYSUY010000165.1:9397-9519 GCA_964434345.1 uncultured Acetobacteraceae bacterium | reverse complement strand
AGCAGGATCTCGTCCGCGTCGCCGCCGACGAGGACGTCGTCGCCATCCGTACCGACGAGCAGGTTCGCGCCGAGGAAGAAGCGATCGGCGCCGATGGCGCCGCTCTCGGGAACCGGGCCCTG
>CAYSUY010000165.1:4818-9387 GCA_964434345.1 uncultured Acetobacteraceae bacterium | reverse complement strand
TGGAGGCCGACGAACGTGATGGAGAAATCGCCCTGGGTGGTGCCCGCCTCGTTGCCGGCGACGCCAGCCGAGGTGAAGCTCAGCGTGCCGGACGTCTCGCCGGTACGCGTCCAGGTCCAGCCATTGGTGCTGGCAAGCAGGGCGACCTGCGCGCCCTGGGTCGCGGCGGTCGCGACGTCCTGGCTGCCGACGAAGGTCACGTCGGTGTCGGTGCCGCTCGCACCCGTGCCAAGGATCACGGCGACGCTGTCGACGCCGATACGGAAGTTATGGACCGTGTCGGTGCCGAGGAATTGCGAGGCCGCGATGCCGTTGCCGCCATTCGCGGCGGCCATGGTCGCGTTCTGGAAGGTCTTGTAGAGGATGACGTCCTTCTGTCCGGAGAGGACGAGGTCGTCGTTGCCGCCACGGCCTTCGAGGATGTTGGCGCCGCCCAGGACAGGAGCGTAATGCTGTGACCACGGCGCGTAGGTGGAGGTGAAATCGGTGTTCACGACCGAGGTCGTGAGCCCGGCCTGGGCGCTCTCGCCATAGACGCCGGTGTCGGAATTGCGCGTCGTGACCGTGCCCGCGAACATGACATCCGCATCGTTGGCGCGGGTCGTCGCCTCGGCGGTGGCGCCGGCGCTGGCGCCGCGCAGGTAATCCGCCCCGTCGCCGCCGACATAGAGTTGCGTGCCGTCGCCGCCGGTGACGGCGTCATTGCCGGCCGTGCCGGGCAGGACGTTCGCGCCCAGGAAGAAGGCGTTGGCGTCGATCGCGACCGGCCCGCCGCCGATCGTGCCGGGGACGTTGCCCTTGAGCCCGACGAGGTTGATCGAGAAATCACCCTGCGTCGTCTCGGCCGCGTTGCCGGCGACATTGGCGGAGGTGAAGCGCAGCGTGCCGGACGCGTCGCCGGTGCGCTCGAAGCTCCATCCATTGGCGCTGGCCAGCAGTCCCGCCTGGTTGCCGGAGGTATAGGCCGCCACGGCGGCGTCGCTGCCGAAGAAGGTCACGTCGGTGTCAACGCCGCTCTGGCCCGTGCCCAGGACGACGGCGATGCTGTCGACGCCGATACGGAAGTTATGGATCGTGTCGGTGCCGAGGAATTGCGCAGCGGCGATGCCGTTGCCGCCATTGGCCGCCGCCATCGTCGCGTTCTGGAACGTCTTGTAGAGGAAGACGTCCTTCTGGGTGGAGGCCACGAGCGCGTCGTTGCCGCCGCGGCCCTCGACGATGTTCGCACCGCCGAGCAGCGTCGCGTGATGCGTCGACCACGGCGCGAAGAGCGCCGAGAAGGCCGCGTTGGAGATCGACGAGGTGGGCGCGCTGTCGGTGCTCTCGCCGAAGACGCCGGTCTGGTTGTCGATCGCGGAGGCGGACCCGGCGAACATCACGTCCGCGTCGGTCGCGCGCGTCGTCGCCTCGGCGGTCGCGCCGGAATTCGATCCACGCAGATAGTCGACGCCCGCACCGCCGACCAGCGTGTCGGCGCCCACGCCCGTGGTGTCGCCGATGATCGCGTCATTGCCGGCGCCGCCATCGATCGTGTCGGCCGCGAGACCGCCAGTGATCGTGTCCGCGCCCGCATTGCCGAGGATCGCGAGCGCCTCGCTCTGGACCGAGAAGTCGAACGCCCCGCCGCCCGTCACGGCGATGGCGACCGCCTCGACATTGACGAGGTCGGCGTCGCCGAGATCGGCGGTCGCGACCGTGGTCGCGAAGCTGGCGGAATCGCTGCCCTGGCCGCCATCGATGATGTCGGTGCTCTGCACGGCAAGGAACGTGTCGTTGCCGCCGGCGCCGTTCAGGCTGTCGGCCTGGGCGGTGCCGGTGATCGTGTCGGCGCCCGCGCCGCCGATGATCGTCAGCGCCTCGCCCTGCGCGCTGAGGTCGAGCACGGTGTCGGCGCTGCCGACGATGCCGACGACCTCGACATTGACCATGTCGTCGTCGAGGAGGTTCGCCGCCGTCACGCCGCCGGTGAACAGCGCCGTGTCGGCATCTTCGCCGCCGCCATTGATCAGCGCGTCAGTATCCTGGACGACAAGGATGTCGTTGCCCAGGCCGCCATCCAGGCTATCGGCACCATCCATGCCCTCGATGCGGTCATTTCCGTCCGTACCGATGATGGTGTTCGCCTCCGCGTTGCCGCGGATGGTCTCGATGGAGTCGAGCGCCGTCGAGCGCAGATCGAGAACGACGTCACCGGACGCGAGCACGAGCGTGTCGTCGCCGGCGCCGCCGGAGACGCTGCCGCCCGCGAGAAGGTCGTTCTGGTTGACGGTGATCGTGTTGGCGAGGCCGTTGCCGGCGATCGCTTCGATCGAGACCAGCGTCGTGCTCGACAGATCGAGCGTGGCGTCGGCAGCGGCAAGAACCAGCGTGTCGTTCGCGGCGCCGCCATCGACGGTCCCGCCAGACAGCAGGTCGGCCTGATTGACGGTCAGCGTGTTGGCGGAGGCGTTGGCGAGGATGACCTCGACCGAGGTCAGCGTCGTGCTCGACAGGTCGAGCGTCGCGCCATTGGCGATGAGCGTGTCGGTGCCGGCGCCGCCATCGATCGTGCCACCCGGGGCGAGATCGGCCTGGTCGACGCGGAAATTGGTGGCGCTGCCGATCGAGGAGCGGATCACCTCGACGCTGGACAGCGAGACGAAGCGCAGGTCGACGTTCGAGCTCTGCACGTCGAGCGTGTCGGCCACGCCATCCTGGCCGACGATGTCGCGCGAGCGCTGCAGGAAGCTGCCGCCGACGCGGAAGGTGGTGCCGAGACCGCCGCCGGCCTCGATGCGCTCGATGCTCGACAGCGACACATTGCGCAGGTCGAGCAACGTGTCCGCCGCGATCAGGCTGTCGATGCCCGCGTTGCCGATCACCGCCGCGCCGCCCGCGAGGTCGGCCTGGTTGACGATGAAGCTGGTCGCGGAGGCCGAGCCGGCCGTCAGGCGCTCGATCGAGCTCAGCGTCGTGCTGCGCAGGTCGAGCAGCGTGCCGAGCGTGCTCAGCGTGTCGATCTGGGCGTTGACGCCGACCACGGAGCCGTTGCTGGCGAGGTCGGCCTGGTTGACGCGGAACGTCGTCGCGCTGGTCGAGCCAGCGAGCAGAACCTCGACGCCGGTCACCGCGACGTTGCCGAGATTGATGTCGTTGCTGGTCACGCGCAGCTGGTCGCCGGCGGAGGCGCCGCCGGTGATGCTGCCGCCGGCGAGACGGCTGACATCCGTGGAATCGAGCGTGAAGGTCGTCGCATTCGACGTGCCCGCCGCGAGGGATTCGATGCTGCTCAGCGTCGTCTGGGTGAGGTCGAGCGCAGCATCCGCCGCGACGAGCGTGTCGGCGCCCGCAGTATGACCGCGCACCTGACCGCCAGGACGAAGATCGGCCTGGTTGACGGTGAACACGGTGCCGGCGGAGGAGCCGGCGGCGAGGATCTCGACGCCGCTGACCGCCGTGGCGCTCAGATTCATGCTGTTCCCGGCAGCCGTCAGGCGGTCACCGGTCGCGGTGCCACCGACGATCTCGGCGACCACGGAGAGATCGGCCGCGTCGACCGTGATGGTCGTCGCCTGGCTTTCCTTGCCGCGCAGCGTCTCGATGCTCGACAGCGTGGTCGAGGCGAGGTTGAGGTTGAGGTCACCGGCCTCGATCGTGTCGATGCCGGCACCGCCCTGCACCGATCCGGCGGCGAGCAGATCGGCCTGGTTGAGGATGAAGGTCGTCGCGGCGGACGATCCGGCGGCAAGCACCTCGATGCTCGAGACCGTGGTCGAGCGCAGGTCCAGCAGCGTGCCCGAAACGGTCAGACGGTCCACGCCCCCAGCGCTGGACTGCCCCTCGATCGTCTTCAGGACTGCCGTCTCCGTGCCCTGGAGCAGATCCTGGATGTCGATGATGAAGTTGGTGCCCTCGACCCGGGTACCCGCCAGGCCTTCGACACCGCTCAGCGTCGTGTTGGTGAGATCGAATGTGACGAGATCGGCGCCGGCGGCCAGCGTGTCCGTCCCCGTGCCCAGGGAGATCGAACCGCCAGCGGCGGGCGCGGTGCGCAGCGTGACGCGCTCGCTCGCGGATGTGCCGATGATGATCTCGACGTTGGAAACCGTGACGACGTTGATGCCGCCGCCAAGCGTGAGCGTGTCCAATCCGCCCAGCAGATCGACGATGACGTCTCCGGACGTCGCGTCGGCTGCCGTGAGCGTGATGGAATCGTTGGTCGCCGTACCGAGAATGAAAGCCATGAGGGGGCACTCCTTGCTGGACCTACAATGTTTAGCCGAAAGCGCACAAAGCGAACAAGGGCAAAGACGGCGCCCAAAAGCCCTCCAAAGTCTCTCAAATCCGGTGGCTAGACCCCTGATTCGGATTTATATTTCGTTCATCTTCCCGGGCCGTCGCGGAGCCTCGAACTTTCGATTACCCCCTGCGACGTGCTGTCACCGCCGGGGTCCGTCCCAGCCCGCTGCGCCACCCGGCGATCGCCCGCCGGAGGCCGGGGAACTCCTCCTTTCGCCCCCGTCCCGGCGCGGGCGCGGACCGGTTTCGCCTCATGCTCGACCGCCTCGCCCCCGTCGTCTTCGTGCTGCT
>CAYSUY010000165.1:2457-4718 GCA_964434345.1 uncultured Acetobacteraceae bacterium | reverse complement strand
CGGACCGGTTTCGCCTCATGCTCGACCGCCTCGCCCCCGTCGTCTTCGTGCTGCTCTGGTCGACCGGCTGGACCACGGCGCGCTTCGCCACCGACCATGCCGACCCGCTCACCTTCCTCGCCCTGCGCCACGGCCTGACCGCGCTCGCCCTCGCCGCCCTGGCGACGGCGATCGGCGCCCCCTGGCCGCGCAGCCGCGCCGAGGCGCTGCATGGCCTGGCCTGCGGCGTGCTGCTCAATGCGATCTATCTCGGCGGCGTCTGGTGGGCGATCGGCCAGGGCGTGCCGGCGGGGATCTCCGGCCTGATCGCGGCGCTGCAGCCGCTGCTCACGGCGGTGCTGGCGCCGTGGCTGGTCGCCGAGACGCTCGGGCGCCGGCAATGGCTGGGGATCGCGCTGGGCTTCGCGGGGATCGCGCTCGTGCTGTGGCCGAAGCTGGCCGCGGTCGAGGCCGCGGCCCTGGCCGTCGTGGTGCTGCCGCTGGCGGTCAACGCAGGCGGCATGCTGTCGGCGACGCTCGGCACCTTCTATCAGAAGCGCTTCCTGCCGACCGGCCACCCGCTGACCACGCAGACCTTCCAGTTCGCGGCGGCCTGCGCGGTGACGCTGCCGGCGGCCTGGATGCTGGAGCCGATGCGGCTCGACGCCACGTGGCAGACGGCTGCCGCCATGACCTGGGCCGTGCTGGGCACCTCGATCGCGGCCAACACCCTGCTGCTGGTGATGATCCGGCGCGGCGCGGTCGCACGGACCGCGGCGCTGCTCTATCTCATGCCGCCGCTGGTCGCGCTGCAGGCCTGGCTGGCCTTCGACGAGACGCTGGGCGGCGCGCAGCTTGGCGGCATGGCGCTCGCGGTGCTGGGCGTCGCGCTGGTCACGCGGCGCTGAGACCGCCTGACGGACGGCGGCGCATGCGAGGCTGAGTCGCCGGACGGTTTTCCTGCTATGGGGAGGCGGCCCATCCGCTCGCGTCGAGGAGTCGCGCCATGCCACGCCCGGTCCGCTTCCGCCCCGCCTGCGTCGCGCTTATGACGGGGCTGCTTCTCGCCGCCTGCGGCAGCGGCATCACGGCACCGCCGCGCCAGGACGCGACCGCTCCCGTCGATGCGGGCGCGGGCGGCGCGGGCGGCGCATCCGGCTTCGGCAGTTTCCCGGACATCGCGCTGCCGGCGGGCACGTCGATCGACCTCGACCGCTCGCTCGTCCTGGGCGCCGGGCGCGAATGGACGGGCCGCCTCGCCTTCACCGCCCGCGGCACGGTCGCGGCGACCTACGATTATTTCCGCGCCGAGATGCCCAAGCTCGGCTGGACCGAAGTCACCAGCCTGCGCGCCGCGACCAGCATCCTGGTCTTCAACCAGGGCCCGCGCATCGCCAGCATCCAGATCGTCGGCCGGACCTTCGGCGGCGTCGGCGTCGAACTCGTCATGGCGCCGCGCGGCAGCGGCGGCATGCCCGGCGGCGGATCCGGGACCGGCTTCGGCCTCGACTCCCAGGGCGGCGGCATGGCCGCGCCCTCCCGCGGCACCATCGAGCAATCCCCTCTCCCACCCCCGCGCCGCTGAGCGCACCGCGCGGGCACGCACGACCGCGAGGGGAAAGGACAGCGAGCACACGCGCCGTCCTCCTGGCCGCGCGGCAGCGCGGACGGGAGGACGATCGCGAGGCGGCAGGATCAGCGCAGGGCCCAGGGGGAGCGGGTGCGGTGGGTGGCTTCGAAGGCGTCGATCTCGGCGGCGAGGCCGAGGGTGAGGCCGACCTCGTCGACGCCCTTGAGGAGCATCTCGCGGAAGAAGGAATCGACCTCGAAGCGATGGGTCGGGCCATCGGCGACGCGCAGTTCGAGCGCCTCGAGATCGACCGCGACCTCGGTGCCCGGCCGCGCCACCAGACGCGCGCGCAGCGCCGCGCAGGACGCCGCGTCGAGGCGCACCGGCACGATCCCGTTCTTGAGGCAGTTGTTGAAGAAGATGTCGCCGAAGGACGGCGCCACGACGCTGCGGAACCCGGCGTCGAGGAAGGCGTAGACCGCGCCCTCGCGCGACGACCCGCAGCCGAAATTGGCGTTGCCGACCAGGATGCGCGCGGCGCGGAAGTCCGGCCGGTTGAGCACGAACTCCGGACGCTCGGCGCCGTCGTCGCCGCGGCGCAGGTCGTTGAACAGGAAGTCGCCGTAATGGCGCCCGCCGCCGCGCGGCATCTTGAGGAAGCGCGCGGGCAGGATCTGGTCGGTGTCGACGTTCTCGGGCTCGTAGGGCGCGG
>CAYSUY010000165.1:0-2447 GCA_964434345.1 uncultured Acetobacteraceae bacterium | reverse complement strand
GTGAAGGCGACGAATTTTTCCATGGCGCTCACGCGATCCCGCGGATGTCGACGAGCCGGCCTTCGACCGCGGCGGCAGCGGCCATCGCCGGGCTCAGGAGATGGGTGCGCACGCCCTTGCCCTGCCGCCCCTCGAAATTGCGGTTGGAGGTGGAGGCGATGCGCTCGAGCGGCCGGCCGGTCTCGCCGTTGATGCCCACGCACATCGAACACCCGGCATGGCGCCACTCGAACCCCGCCGCGAGGAAGAGCCTGTCGAGCCCCTCCGCCTCGGCCTGCGCCTTCACGAGGCCGGAACCGGGCACGACCAGGGTCGGCACGCGCGCCTTGCGTCCGCGCAGCATCGCGGCGGCGGCGCGCAGATCCTCGATGCGGCTGTTGGTGCAGCTGCCGATGAAGACGCGATCGATGGCGATGTCGGTCAGCCGCGTCCCCGGCACGAGCCCCATATAGGCGAGCGCCTGGGGCTTGGCGTCGGGCACCACGGCGTCGATCGGCAGGGCGTCTTCCGGGCTGGTGCCCCAGGTGACCATCGGCGCGATCGCGGCGGCGTCGAGCGTCGTCTCGCGGTCGAAGGCGGCGCCGGGATCGCTGGGCAGGCCGCGCCAGTGCGCGAGCGCGCGGTCGAAGGCCTCGCCCTGTGGCGCCAGCGGCCGTCCGGCGACATAGGCGAAGGTCGTGTCGTCGGGCGCGATCAGCCCGGCCCGCGCCCCGGCCTCGATCGACATGTTGCAGACGGTCAGCCGCCCCTCGACCGACATCGCGCGGATCGCCGAGCCGGCGAATTCGACGACATGGCCGACCGCGCCGCCGGCGCCGATATGCGCGACGATCGCAAGCACGACGTCCTTGGGCGACACGCCCGCGCCGAGCGTGCCCTCGACCGCGATGCGCATGGTGCGCGGCCGCGTCTGCCACAGCGTCTGGGTCGCGAGGACGTGGAGGTTCTCCGACTGGCCGATGCCGAAGGCGAAGGCGCCGAGCGCGCCGTGGCTGGAGGTGTGGCTGTCGCCGCAGACCAGGGTGAGGCCGGGCAGCGTGATGCCCTGCTCCGGCCCGACGACATGGACGATGCCCTGGCGGATATCGTCGAGCGGATAGCGCTGGATGCCGGTCTCGGCGAGGTTGCGCTCCAGCGTCTCGATCATGCCGCGGATCTCGGGCGTCGCCGCGTCGGCGGGGCTGCGGCCATGGGTCGGGACGTAATGATCGGGCGTACCGAAATTCTGCGCCGGCCGGCGCACGGCGAGGCCGCGCGCACGCAGCATGTTGAAGGCGTGGAACGAGCCGTCATGGACGATGTGGCGGTCGATGTAGAGCAGGCTCTGCGCGCCGCGCGACAGCACGACATGGCTGTCCCAGATCTTGTCGAAGAGCGTGCGCGGCGAAGACATGGCGATGCGATCCAGGCTATCGGGGGAGCCGGAAAGCTAGAGCAAGATTCCCGCTGATAGAAGCGCGGATCTTGCTTTAGATAGGCGTGTCACGGCGTGATTCATGTCTGCGGCGAACCCGCCTCCGACGATCACGCGTCAGCCGGATCAAGCCGCCATGCGCAGCAGGAAAGTCCTCGTCGTCGTGCCCTTCCCGATGAGCGAGGAGAACCGCCTCCAGCGCGTCGCGCAGCTCGACGCGGTCGAGCTCGGCCCGGACATCGCATTCCATTTCCGGCCGGTGCGCGCCGGCCCGGCGAACTACACCAGCGACCATGATTCGGCACTCGCCGAGCTCTCGATCCTCGATGCCGGCATGCGCGCCCAGGAGGAGGGCTACGACGCCGTCTGCATCGACACGATGAGCGATTCCGGGCTGGCGGCGCTGCGCGCGGTGCTCGACATCCCGGTGATCGGCCCCGGCCGCGCCGCGATGCTGACCGCGCTGATGTTCGGCGAGCGCTTCTCGATCCTCGTCATGTGGGACCGCTGGCGGCATCTCTACAAGAAGCCGATCCTCGAGCTGGGCCTCACCTGGCGCTGCGCCTCGATCCGCTCGATCGGGGTCGAGCCCAGCAACCAGTCGCTGCTCGCCGGCAAGGAGGAAGAGGTGTTCCCGCTGCTGCTCGAGGCCGCGCGGCGCTGCATCGACGAGGACGGCGCCGACGTGATCCTGCTCGGCTCGACCACGATGCATCAGGCGCACGGATTCCTGCGCGACAATCTGCCGGTGCCGGTGATCAATCCCGGGCCGCTCAGCTACAAGCTCGCCGAGGCGGCGCTGGCGCTCGGCCTGACGCAGAGCCGCAAGGCGCATGCGCGGCCGACGGTGCCGAAGCTCGACATGATCGACGCGATGATGACCGCCGCCGCCGCGACGCGCACCGGCGGCGCGTGACCGGCGCGACGACGAAAGACGACACGACCACCGACGACCGACGACAGGATGACCCGCTGGACGTCGAGAGGAGGCACTTCCTCAGCCACAGCCTGCCCGCCGACGCGCCGGCGCGCG
>CAYSUY010000164.1:0-9574 GCA_964434345.1 uncultured Acetobacteraceae bacterium | reverse complement strand
CCTGCTCGGCAACCTGGTCGCGATCATCGGCGCGACCCTCTTCGTGCATTTCAAGTCGCTCGAGGAAACGTTCTTCCCGATCGTCGTGCTCATCAACACGATCCCGGTGGTGGCGAAGGCGCCGATCCTGGTCCTGCTGCTCGGCAACGGCATCGAACCGAAGATCGCGGTCGCCGCGCTGATCTGCTTCTTCCCGACGCTCGTGAACATGGTGCGCGGGCTGGAGGCCGTGAATCCGCAGGCGCTCGAACTGATGCGGGTCCTGTCCGCCAGTCGCAGCGAGGTGTTCTGGAAGCTGCGGCTCCAGACGGCACTGCCCTATCTTTTTTCGGCGCTCAAGATCTCGGCCTCCACCGCGACGATCGGGGCGATCGTCGGCGAATGGGTATCGACCACGAACGGCATCGGGGCCCTGATCGTGCAGGCCATGTACGCCTTCGACTCGGCGCTGCTCTACGCGACGGTGCTCGTCGGCTCGGGCTTCGCCTTCTGCTTCTTCCTGGCCATCTCGGCGGCCGAGCGGTTGATCATCCGCTGGCACGCCCCGGCCGCAACCTGACATCGCGCGAGAGGTCGCACATGGATCGCATCACCGAAGCCGCCGGCAGCGTGCCGGTCGTCGCCCGCGCCGACGTCGTCGTGGTCGGCGGCGGGCCGGCCGGTTTCTCGGCGGCCATCGCCGCGCGTCGCATGGGCGCGCGCGTCACCTTGCTGGAGCGCTATCCCTATCTCGGCGGTCTCGCCTCGGGCGGCATGGTGCTCGTCCTCGACGACATGAACAACGGTCCGGAGGTCACCGTCACCGGTCTGTGCATGGAGATGATCGAGCGCATGGAGCGTATCGGTCTGTGCGTTCACCCGCCCGAGGAGGATCGGATCGCGAGCGAGGCGATGTTCCGCAAATGGGCGCGCTGGGGCCTCTACGATTTCCGCTCGCAGACCAAGCCCGAGCCGATCGTCTTCGCGGCCGCATTCGATCCCGACGGTTGGAAGCGAATCTCGAACGAGATGATCGAGGAGAGCGGCGTCGATCTGCGGCTCCATTCCTGGTTCTCGCGCACGATCGTCGAGGATGGCCGCGCGACCGGCGTGATCTGCGACACGAAGGAAGGCCGGCAGGCGATCATGGGCGGTGTCGTGATCGACACGACCGGCGACCTCGACGTCGCGGCAAGCGCCGGCGCGCCATTCCAGCACGGATCCTACATCGTCACCACGGTGTTCCGCCTCGGCGGCGTCGACACAGAGGCCGCGGAGCGTTTCCGCTTCGAGGAACCGGAGGCCTATCGCAAGATCGACCTCGCGGCGCGGCGGACGATCGGCGGATCGTGGGAGCATTGGTGGCTGAAGACACCGCTGCCCGGGATCGTCTGGTGCAACTGCCCGCACATGCAGGGTTTCGACGCGATCAAGGTCGAGGACCAGACGCGCGCCGATTTCGAGGGCCGCAAGCGGATCTACCGCATGGTGGATTTCGTGCGCGCCAATCTGCCGGGCTTCGAGCGCTGCTACGTGGTCGATGTCGCACCGCAACTCGGGGTGCGCCAGACGCGACTGCTCGAGGGCGAATACGTGGTGACGAAGGAAGACGTCATGGACCGCGTCCATTTCGCCGACACCGTCGCCCGCGGGCGCGACTACTACACGCCCTACCGGGCGATGCTGCCGCGCAAGGTCGACCAGATGCTCGTCGCAGGACGCCACTATTCGGCGACCGAGGGCGCGCAGAAACTCAGCCGCGAGATCCCGCCCTGCATGTCGATGGGACAGTCGGCCGGCGTTGCGGCCGCGCTCGCGCTCGATGGCGGCGTGTCGGTCAAGGCGGTCGATCCGGCGGCCATCTGCGCCAAGGTGCGCGCGCAGGGCGGCGATCCCGGTGACCGGCCGTCCGCCAACGCACGGCTTGTCGCGAGGGCCGCGGAATGAGCGCGGCGCCGCTGCCCCTCGAGGGCGTCCGCATCGTGGATTTCACCCAGGTGTACATGGGCCCTTGTGCGACCCAGACCCTGGCCGATTTCGGCGCCGACGTGATCAAGATCGAACCGCCGAAGATCGGCGACCGCATGCGCTGGGCCATTCCCGGCGACCCCGCGGGCGAGCAGGGGCCGATCTTCTGCTCGATCAACCGCAACAAGCGGTCGATCGTGCTCGACATGCGTACGGATCCCGCGAAGGAGGCCGTGCGGCGGATGATCACCGGTGCCGACGTCGTCGCGAACAATTTCCGTGCCGGCGTGATGGAGCGGCTCGGCTTCGGCTACGAGGCCTGTGCGGCGCTCAATCCGCGGATCATCTACGCCGTCGGCACCGGCTATGGCGTCGAAGGTCCATATGTCGCCAAGGGCGGCCAGGATGCCCTGGCCCAGGCCATGACCGGCGCGATCTGGCGGCGGAGTTCGCCGCACGCGCCGATGGGCGTGCCGACCACGACTTTCGCCGATTACTGCGCGGGCATGCATCTCGCCCAGGGCATCATGCTCGCGCTGCTGCAGCGGCAGAAGACCGGCAAGGGCCAGATGGTCAGCGTCTCGCTGCACGATTCCATGATCGCGGCCCAGATGCAGGAGGTCGCGGTGTCGCTCATGCGTGCGCGCGAGCTCAACTGGGGCAACCTGCCGACCAACGACGTGTTCGAGACCAGCGACGGCGCCTTCGTGATGATCGGCGGCTTCAGCCGCCAGCCGATGCATGACATCGGTGCGGTGATCGGTCGTCCGGATCTCGAGGCGGATCCCCGCTTCGCCACGCATGAACTGCGCGTCGCCAATCGCGACACGCTTCATGCGCTTCTGCGCGAGGCGTTCCGCGGTGGAACGACGGCGCATTGGATCGCGCGCCTCGAGGCTCAGGATCTGCTCTGCGCGCCGGTCCGCCCGCTTGCCGCGGCGCTCGAGGATCCGCAGGTGCGGATCAACGACATGATCCTCGAGGCCGATGCGCCCTGGGACCGGCTCAAGGTCGCCGGTTCGCCCGTGCATCTGTCGGATGCGCCCGTGCGCGGGATGCGGCGCCTGCCGCCGCGGCTGGGCGAGCATACGGACGAGATCCTGGCCGAGCTTGGCCTCGCCGGGGCGGCGGTGACGCCGTGACCGTCCGGCTCGAGATCGCGGATCACGTCGCGCGCGTCACCATCGACCGGCCCGATAAGCTCAATGCCGTCGACGCAGCGACCGAGGCCGAGCTGGAAGCCGTCTGGCGGCGCCTCGAGGGCGAGCGCGACGTCCGCGTGATCGTGCTCACCGGCGCGGGCGATCGCGCGTTCTGTGCCGGCGCCGACCTGACGGGCGCCGCGAAGAGCGGGCTCGACTACTGGATGACGCCGCGTCCGCACGGCTTCGGCGGCCTGTCCTTCCGCGACACGCTCGACATCCCGGTGATCGGCCGGATCAACGGGCATGCGCTGGGCGGAGGATTCGAGATGGTGCTGGGCTGCGACATCGCGATCGTCGCCGAGGAGGCGACCTTCGGCCTCACCGAACCGCGCGTCGGTTATCTGCCGCTCGATGGCGGAATGGTCCAGCTGCAGCGCCAGGTTCCGTTCCGCCTCGCGATGGGCATGATGCTCACCGGTCGGCGCTTCAAGGCGCGCGAGCTGGAAAGCTGGGGGCTGTTCAACGAGGTCGTGCCGCGCGCCGGGCTGGACGAGGCGGTCGAGCGCTGGCTGTCCGACATGCTCGCCTGCGCGCCGCTCAGCCTGCGCGCGATCAAGCAGACGGTCAGGCGGACGGCGCATCTGACCCCGCGCGAAGCGCAGGCCATGCGCCTGCCCGCGGTCGTCGACGCGATCCGCTCCGAGGATGGCGAGGAGGGCGTGCGCGCCTTCCGCGAGAAGCGCAAGCCGGTCTGGAAGGGACGCTGATCCGGCCGTGGCGATCGCGATCGCCAACGCGCTGATCCTGGCCGACGCCGACGACACGCCGCGTCCTGGCGCGATCCTGGTCGAGGGGCGGCACATCGCCGGCGTCGCGTACGGTGCGGCAGAGGCTGCGGCGCTCGTCGCGCGGGCGCGCGAGGTCCATGACGCCAACGGCGCGGTCGCCATGCCGGCCCTGGTCAACGCCCATCACCACAGCTACGGCAATCTCCTGCGCGGCACGGAGAACGACCTGCCGCTCGAGCTCTGGGCCCTGTTCACCGTCGCTTGGGGACGCGCGCTCGACGCTGCGCTGTTACGGCTCGCGATTCTGGCGGGCGCGGCGGAGATGCTGCGCGCCGGCTATGCGGCTGTTGTCGACCACGCGCCGCAGCTTGGATTGCGCGCGGCGGCGATCGCGGCCCATCGCGAGTCCGGCATGCGCGTCGCCTATGCGCCGATGCTGCACGATCGCCACGACCATGACCTTCTCGGCTTCGACCTGCCGCCGCATCTGAGGCACGTGGTCGAAGGCCCCGGCTTCGCGTCGCATGACGCCGTGAGCGCGGCGATCGACGAGGCCGTCGCCGCGACGCGCGGCGACGGCCGTGTCCGCATCCTGCTTGGTCCCAACGCGCCGCAGCGCTGCTCGCCCGAGTTGCTGGCGCTCTGGGCGCGGCTGCGCGACCGGCATGGTCTCGGCGTGCACACGCACCTGCTCGAGACGCGCGCCCAGGCGATCCTCGCGCGTCGCCTCTGGCCCGGCGGGATGATGGCCGAGCTGGCGCGGCGCGGCCTGCTGGCGCCGGGATTGTCGGTCGCGCATGGTGTCTGGACGAGTGCGGCGGATCGCGACGTGCTCGCGCGTCATGGTGTCGTCGTGGTCCATAATCCGACGAGCAATCTGATGCTCGGCAGCGGCGTCATGCCCTTTGCCGCCATGCGGGATGCCGGGATCGCGATGGCGCTCGGCAGCGACAGCGCGAATACAGGCGGGCGTGCCGACCCGTTCGAGATCATGCGTCTCGCGGCGATGCTGCCGCGTATCGCCCAGCCCGTCGCGCCGGATGCCACGCCGTTCCGCCCCGCCGCGCGCGAGGTGCTCCGGCTTGCGACCGAGGGCGGCGCCGCGGTCTTCGGGCTCGCGGCGGAGGCGGGACGGCTCGCGCCCGGCCGGCTTGCGGATATCGCTCTCGTCTCGCTCGCGGGGGCGGAAATGGCCGCGCTCGAGCCGTCCGTCGATGTCCTGGTGCGGCACGCATCGCCGTCCCGCGTCGCGGCGACGATGGTCGACGGCGCCTGGGCCTATCGCGATGGCCGCATCGAGGCCTTCGACGAGGCGGCCGTCCTGCGCGCGATCGCGGCGCATGCGGCGGAATTGCGCGATCGCGCCGCCGCCGAGCGGGTGATCGCCGCCGAGGCGGCGCGCGTCCTGGCGCCGCAACTGCGCCGCCTTCACGACGCCGGGACCTGACAGGCGGATCGAACGCCGTCAGGCGCCGGGCTGGGAACCGAGTTCGCGCACGCGCAGACAGGCGACGAACTGGCCGGGCGCGGTTTCTTCCAGCGTTGGCGCCTCGCGCCGGCAGCGCTCGGTCGCATGCGGACAGCGCGTGCTGAAGACGCAGCCCGGTGGCGGATTCGCCGGGCTGGGCAGATCGCCCGACAGCAGGATGCGCCGGCGCGGTGCGTCGGGATCGGGCACGGGGGCCGCGGACAGCAGGGCCTGCGTATAGGGATGGCGCGGGGTCGCGTAGATGCGTGACGCCGGCGCCATCTCCATGATCCGGCCGAGATACATCACGATGACACGGTCCGAGAGATGCTCGACGACGGCGAGGTCGTGCGAGATGAACAGCATCGTCAGGCCGAGACGGCGGCGCAGTTCGACCAGCAGATTGACGATCTGCGCCTGGACCGAGACGTCGAGCGCCGATACGGGTTCGTCGGCGACGATGAAATCGGGGGCCACCGCAAGGGCGCGCGCGATGCCGATGCGCTGGCGCTGACCGCCCGAAAACTGGTGTGGAAAGCGGTCGATATGCTCCGGCGGCAAGCCCACCTGTTCGAGCAGTTCGACCACGCGGGCCCGCCGCGCGGCGCCCTTGGCAAGGCCATGGATGTCGAGGACGTCGCCGATCAGATCCTCCACGCGTCGGCGCGGATCGAGGCTGGCATAGGGATCCTGGAAGACGATCTGCATACGGCGCCGCAGCCGTTGCAGCGACGCGCGCCCGAGCCGCGTGATGTCGGTTCCGTCGAAGCGCACCGATCCGGCGGTCGGCTCGATCAGGCGCAGCAGCGCGCGTCCCACCGTGCTCTTGCCCGAACCCGACTCGCCGACGAGCCCGACGACCTCGCCGCGCGCGATCGAGAAGCTGACGCCATCGACGGCGCGGATCGTGCTGCGGCCCAGGCCGAGCAGGCCGCGCCCGGCATGGAAATGCTTCTTGAGGCCGTCGACCTCGATCAGCGTCGCGCTCACAGATCCCTCCAGCGGCGGCAGCGCGTGCGATGGCCTGGAGCCACGGTCTCGATCGCGGGGTCGACCGTCGCGCAGGCCGGCTCGGCCCAGGCGCAGCGCGGCGCAAAGGCGCAGCCGGGGGGCAGGTTGCGCAGGCTCGGCACGTTTCCAGGGATCGCGCGCAGCAAACCGTCTTCGCCGCGTGCGCCCGGCGCGCCGGGGATCGAACCGAGAAGTCCGCGCGTGTAGGGATGGCGCGGATTGCGGAAGATCGTGCGCACGTCGCCTTCCTCGACGACCCGGCCCGCGTACATGACGAGGACCCGGTCCGCCATCTCGGCGACGACCCCGAAATTATGGGTGACGAAGAGGATGCCCATGCCTCCGCGCTCGCCGTGCTTGAGACCGCGCATGAGGTCGAGGATCTGCGCCTGGATCGTGACGTCGAGCGCCGTCGTCGGTTCGTCGGCGATCAGCAGGCTGGGTTCGCAGGCGAGCGCCATGGCGATCATCGCGCGCTGGCGCATGCCACCGGAGAGCTGGTGCGGATAATCGTCGATCCTGCGCTTCGCATCGGGGATGCCGACCCGCTCGAGCGCCGCGAGGGCGATCGAGCGAGCGGCGGCGCTGGAGAGGCCGCGATGGCGAACCACCGCCTCGGCGATCTGGTCCCCGATCCGATAGACCGGGTTGAGACTGGTCATCGGCTCCTGGAAGACCATCGCGATCTCGTTGCCGCGGATCTCCTGCAGCCCGGCCTCGTCGAGCTTCGCGAGGTCGCGCACCCGGCCGTCGCGCCCGCGGAGCAGGATCTCGCCGCCCACGATCCGCCCCGCCGGCCGCGGCACGAGGCCGAGCAGCGACAGGCCGGTGATCGACTTGCCCGATCCGGACTCGCCGACGACTGCGAGGGTCTCGCCCCTCCGCAGGTCGAAGGAGACGCCGTCGACCGCGCGCAGCATCCCGTCCGGCGTCGCGAAATAGGTGCTGAGGTTGCGGACCGACAGGAGCATGTCCGCATCGGGTCTGGCCGCTGCGGCCGCCGAACGTTTCGGGGCGAGCCCAAGCGTCGCGTCGAAGAGCCGGCGAATCGTGCCTGGATCCGCAGCGCCGCCGACGCGCGGGTCGAAGACGTCGCGCAGGGCGTCGCAGAGCCGGTTGATCGCGAGGATGGTCACGACGAGCGCGATGCACGGCCAGAGCAGGAGCCACGGATTGTGCTGCATCGTGCCGCGCGCGCCGCGGATCATCAGGCCCCAGGACGGTTCCGGCGGCACCACGCCGAGGCCGAGGAAGCTGAGGCCGGATTCGATCAGGATCGCCGCCGCCACGACGAGGGAGAACTGCACCAGGATCGGGCCGAGGATGTTCGGCAGAATGGTACGCAGCATGATGCGTATGGCGCCGGCCCCGGCGGCGCGCGCCGCCTCGACATAATCGAGCGCGCGCGCCGACAGCACCTCGCCATAGGTGACGCGCGCGAAGGCCGGTACGTACAGGATCGACAGCACGAAGGTCAGCGTGCCGACCCCGGGCCCGAGCAGCGTCACGACCAGCAGCGCCAGCAGGATCGGCGGGAAGGACAGGATGATGTCGGTCAGGCGGATCGTGAACAACTCGACGATCCCCCCGAAATACCCGCCGACCAGACCGATCGCGATGCCGATCGCGCCGGCGATCAGCGCCGAGACGATGGCGACGCGCAGGCTGGCGCGCGCACCGACGAGCAGCCGCGATAGGACGTCGCGTCCGAACTCGTCCTGTCCCAGCGGATGCGCGAAAGACGGGCCGGCAAGCCGTGCGGCCACATTCTGCGCTGCCGGATCATAGGGCGCGAGCAGCGGCGAGAAGATCGCCAGCAGAAGGATCGTTCCGACCGCCGCCAGCGGCCAGGCGAGGCGGCGGAACCGCGGATCGGCGAAGAGGTCGCGCGCCATTGGCTCAGCCGTGCCGCACACGCGGGTCGAGGACCGCGTAGAGCAGGTCGACCACGAGGTTGAGGAAGACGAAAAGCGCGCAGATCACCAGCACGATGCCCTGGACCTCGGGGTAGTTGCGCTGCTCGACGGCGCGCACGAGATAGCCGGACAGGCCGGGCCAGTTGAAGACGTATTCGACCAGAACGGTGCCGCCGAGCAGCGTGCCCATCTGCAGCCCGATCACGGTCACGACCGGACCCAGCGAATTGCGCAGCACATGGCGCCGCACGACATGCCGAGAGGCAAGGCCCTTGGCGCGGGCGGTACGGACCCAGTCGCGATCGAGCGTCTCGAGGACGCTCGCCCGGGTCATGCGGAACACGACGGTCGACAGTCCGATGGCGATGGTCACCGCCGGCATCAGCAGGTTGGTCAGGTGCCGGACCGGATCCTGGGCGAAGGCGACGTAGCCGCCGGCGGGAACCCAGCGCAGTTGCTGGGCAAAGATCAGGATCAGGAGCGTGCCGGTCACGAAGACGGGCAGGGATTGGTTGAAACTGGCGAGCCCGGAGAGAGTGCGATCCATGCCCGAGCCGCGACGCAGCGCCGCCATGACGCCGAGCGGCATGCCCACCGACACCGCGAGCAGGGTCGCGGCGAGGATCAGCTCAATCGTGCGCGGAAGGCGCTTTGCGATCTCGTCGATCACCGGATAGTCGTCGGTGAGCGACGTGCCGAGATCGAGCCGCAGCAGTTGTCCGATGAAGGCGAGATATTGCTGGAGGATCGGCGCCTCGAGACCGAGGCGCTCGCGCAGTTCGAGAACCTGCGCGGGATCGGGCGCGACGCCGCCGCTCGACAGCAGCAACTCGGCCGGATCGCCGGGGATCATGCGCAGGACGAGAAAGATGAGCGTCGCGACCAGCCAGATCAGACCGACCGAGATGGCGATGCGGCGCAGGACATAGGCCATGGTGTCACCGGGCGCGGAAGCGGGGCCGCCGCCGTGCGGCGGCCCCGGATCGCGGTATCAGCCCATCGAGACGTTCTCGAGGGTCAGCCCCGAATAGAAGCTGAGGAAGCCGGGCAGGTTGGCGAAGCCCGAGAGCGGCTTGCGCATCGCATAGGCCTGCGAACGCCAGGCGATGCCGACCAGGGCGGCGTCCTCGAGCGCCAGCTTTTCCATCTCGCGATAGATCGTCTTGCGCTTCGCGACGTCGAGTTCGGCGCGGCCCTGCTCGAAGAGTTCGTTGACCTTCGCATTGTTGTAGCCATGCGAACGCGTGTAGTTCGGCGTCTGGCTGCCGTCGAGGAACTGCGCCATCGAATCGGGGTCGT
>CAYSUY010000163.1:8376-9591 GCA_964434345.1 uncultured Acetobacteraceae bacterium | reverse complement strand
CAGGCGGGCGGCGGGCTGAACATGGAGGACGAGTCCTCGGCGGTGCGGCGGCTGAGACTGGCGAGGCGTCGAGCGTGCTGCGCCCGCTGGTGGAGACCTTCGATCCCGCGCGCGGAACGGGATCGGGCAATCGCGGCCGGTTCTCCGATCCCGGACTCGACCGCCTGATGGTCGAGGCGCTGGCGACGATCGACGCCCCGGCGCGCGAGGCGAAGCTGCGCGCGGCGACACGCATCGCGACCGACAAGGTCGGCGTCATCCCGCTGTTCTTCCTGGTCAACACCTGGGCGTCGCGCGGCGGCGTCTCCTACGTCCCCCGCTCCGACGGCTACACCCTGGCCGAGAACGCGAGGCCCTGATGGCGCCGATCGCGACCGTCATCGACACCGATCCGGGCGTCGACGACTGCATCGCGCTGCTCGCGGCGCTGGCGAGCCCGGAGATCGACCTGCGCGCGATCACGGTGACGCATGGGAATGTCGAGCTCGGTCCGGCGCTGGAGAATGCGCGCCGCATCTGCGCGCTCGCCGGACGGACGGACGTTCCGATCCATGGCGGAGCGGCGCGGCCGCTGCTGCGCGCGCCCTATCGGGGGAAATTCCACGGCAGGAGCGGCGTGGGTCCGCTCGAATTGCCGTCCCCGGAGGTCGACGTCTCGGCCGAGCATGCGGCGACGGCCCTGGCACGCCTGCTGCGGGCGGCGGCGCGCGGCGACACGCCGCCGCTGACGATCTGCACGATCGGGCCGCTGACGAACGTCGCGCTTGCGCTTGCCCAGGATCCCGATCTGGTCGCCGGCGTCGCATGCATCGCGATGATGGGCGGTGCGTTCCAGGCGGGCGGCAACCGCACGCCGAGCGCCGAGTTCAACATCCTCGCCGACCCGCATGCCGCACGGATCGTCTTCGCCTCCGGCGCGCCGATCGTCATTCAGGGTGGCTCGCTGTTCTACAGCAATGCGACAGCGGGCACCGTCCCCAACAATCTCACGCTGGCTGGAGGCGCTCTATCCTCATCGGGCAACGGGGCCACCTACAGCGGGGCCGTGCTGGCACAGGCAGCCACCAACTCGACGATCAACCTGCGCGACGGCAACTCCGCACTGACCTCTGCCGCGGCGCGCAACATCACTCTCTCTGGGGTGGTTGCCGGCAGCGGCAGCATCACCGTTGACAGCATTGACACCGACACCGCAGGCAATCAACTCACCGGCAA
>CAYSUY010000163.1:0-8366 GCA_964434345.1 uncultured Acetobacteraceae bacterium | reverse complement strand
TTCGCCTCGGGCGCGCCGATCGTCATGGCGCCGCTCGACGTCACGCATCAGGCGATGGCGACGCCCGCGCGCGTCGAGACCCTGGCCCGTCTTCCCGGCCGTGTCGCGGCCGCGGTCGCCGAACTGCTCGCCTTCTTCGATCGCAAGGATCCGGCGCGCTACGGCAGCCAGGGCGCACCCCTGCACGACCCGACGATCATCGGCTGGCTGGCGCGACCGGAGCTGTTCCGCGTGCGACGCGCGCCGGTCGAGATCTGCATCGACGAGGGCCCGGCCTTCGGGCAGACGATCGCCGACTGGTGGGGCGTCACCGGCCAGACGGCGAACGCCGATATCCTGACCGGGCTCGACGCCGACGCGTTCTTCGCCTGGCTGGGCGAGACGCTGGGGCGCTATTCCTGATTGCGAGGCACGCGAGGGAGGACGACATGCAGACCCGCAACGCAAGGCTGCGCACGGCGCTCGACGCCGGGCTGGCCCGCATCATGGCGGCGCACAGTCCGCTCTCGGCGACGCTGGCGGAGGAGGCCGGGTTCGACGGGATCTGGGCCTCGGGCTTCGAATTGTCCGCGCTGCTCGGGCTACCCGATGTCAGCCTGATCACGATGACCCAGCATCTGGAGATGCTGCGTGCGATGGCGCAGCGCATGGATCTGCCGATCGTCGCGGACATCGACACCGGATTCGGCAACGCGGTGAACGTGGTGCATGCCGTACGTCTCTACGAGGAGGCCGGGGCATCGGCGGTGGTGATCGAGGACAAGAGCTTCCCGAAGGTGACCAGCCTCGTCGCGGGCGGGCGACAGGATCTCGTCCGCAGCGAGGAGTTCCAGGGCAAGATCGCGGCGGCCGTCGCCACGCGGCGCGATCCCGGATTCCTCGTCGTCGCGCGTACCGAAGCCCTGATCGCGGGGCTGGGCCAGGACGAGGCGCTGCGCCGCGCACATGCCTATGCCGAGGCCGGCGCCGATCTCGTCCTGGTCCATTCAAAGTCGCGCACCCCCGACGAGGTCGAGGCCTTCGCGCGCGCCTGGGACGGACGCCGCGGCCTTGTGCTGGTGCCCACCGCCTATCCGCAGCTCGACGAGGCGCGCATCCGTGCGCTCGGCACGGTGCGCATGGTGATCTATGGGAACCATGCCATCCGCGCGGCCGTCACCGCGATGAAATCCGTCTTCGCGCGCATCGCGGCCGAAGGCGGCATCGCCGGCGTCGACCGCGACATCGTCACGGTGGAAGAGATCTTCCGCCTCCAGCGCATGGACACGGTCAAGGACATCGAGCGCAGCTTCCTGCGCTGAGCGCGACACATTGATCGCGCCGGGGCCAGGGCCTATCGTGCCGCCGCACGCGCGGAGCGGGGATTGGCAGGCATCACGGATCTGGACATCGCCGGCGTCGCGACCGGCCCGCAGACGGCGCACGCCACGCCCGTGCACGCGGGCCTGATCGACGCGGTCGCGCGCGCGGTCGGCCCGCACGCCGTGCAGCGCGGCGCCGAGATTCCCGAGCGGCGGCGCGGCGACGCCAATGGCCCCACCGGCGCCCTGCCCGACCTCGTGCTGCGACCGCGCGACACCGCGGAGGTGTCGCGCATCCTCGCGATCTGCGATGCCCTGCGCCAGCCGCTCGTCGTGCAGGGCGGCCTCACCGGCTTCGCGGGCGCGGCACGGCCGCTCGCGGGCGAGGCCGTGCTGTCGCTGGAGCGCATGTGCCGCGTTGGCACGCCCGAACGCGTGGGCGCGAGCGTGCTCGCCGAAGCCGGCGCGACGCTGCAGGCGGTCCAGGATGTCGCCCTGGATGCGGGACTGATGCTCGGCGTCGATATCGCCGCGCGCGGGTCCTGCACCATCGGCGGCAATGTCGCCACCAATGCCGGCGGCATCAGGGTGCTGCGCTACGGCATGTTCCGCGCGCAGGTTGCCGGGCTGGAGGTCGTCCTCGCCGACGGCACGGTGCTCTCGTCCCTGACCGGCCTCGCCAAGGACAATGCCGGCTACGACCTCAAGCAGATCTTCATCGGCAGCGAGGGCACGCTCGGCGTCGTGACGCGCGCGCGCCTGCGCCTGCATCCGCGGCCACCCGGGTCCTGCCTCGCGCTGGCCGCGGTCGCCTCGCCACAGGCGGCGCTCGAGGCGCTGATGCGGCTGCGCGACGCGTTCGGACCGGGGCTTACGGCCTTCGAGGCGATCGGCGGCGTGCTCCACGATGCCGTCGCGTCCTGGAGCGCGGCGCGCAGCCCCATCGCGTCCGGCGCACCGCTCTACGCGCTGATCGAAATCCAGGGCCACGACCCCGATGCCGACCGCGCCCGCTTCGAGTCGACGCTGGCGCTGGCGATCGAGGATGGCCTCCTCGCGCAGACGCTGATCGCGGCCTCCGGACGCGAAGCGGCCGCGTTCTGGGGCGTGCGCGAGCAGGCTGGCGCCTATCTCGGCAGGGCCTGCGGTCCGACCCAGGGCCACGACATCTCGGTGGCCATCGACCGGCAGCCGGAATTCCTGGCGCGGGCGGAGACGGCGATCGCGACGATCGATCCCGGCGCGCGCATCCTGGTCTTCGGCCATTTCGGAGACGGCAACCTGCACTACATCGTCGAAAGCGCGGAGCCGCGGGTCACGGAGACCGTCTATCGCCTCGTCGCCGACATGGGCGGTTCGATCGCGGCCGAGCATGGCATCGGCCTCGACAAGAAATCCCGCCTGCCCCTGTCGCGCAGCGCCGCGGAGATATCCACGATGCGGCGGCTGAAGCGCGCCCTCGACCCGCACGGCATCCTCAATCCGGGCCGCGTGTTCGATCCGGTGCCGGATGGAGCGGCCGCATGAGCCTGCACGCCTCGCTCGACGATCGCTACGTGCTGGAGCGCGGCCGGGTGCTGCTCTCCGGCGTGCAGGCACTGGTGCGGCTGCCGATGATGCAGCGCCGGCGCGACGCGGCGGCCGGGCTCGACACGGCCGGGTTCGTGTCCGGCTATCGCGGCTCGCCGCTCGCGGGGCTCGACCGCGAGATGCAGCGCGCGCGCCCTCATCTCGAGCGGCATCGCATCGTCTTCCGCCCGGGCGTCAACGAGGACCTCGCCGCCACCGCAGTCTGGGGGACCCAGCAGCTCGCGATCTCGCCCGGCGCCCGCCACGACGGCGTCTTCGCGATGTGGTACGGCAAGGGACCGGGCGTCGACCGCAGCCTCGACGCGATCCGTCACGCCAACGCCTTCGGCGTCGCGCGCCATGGCGGCGTGCTGCTCCTCGCGGGCGACGACCACAACGCGGTCTCCTCCACGATCCCGCATCAGAGCGAACACAACCTGATCTCCGCGATGGTGCCGATGCTGGCAGCGGGCGGTGTCGGCGAATATCTCGACTATGGACTGCTCGGCTGGGCGATGAGCCGGGCGACCGGGCTGTGGGTCGGGTTCAAGTGCCAGACCGACATCGTCGAGTGCACGGCGAGCGTCGATGTCGATCCCGATCGCCTGGTGATCCGCGTTCCCGACATCGATCTGCCGCCGGACGGGCTCGGGCCGCGCTGGCCCGATGGCGCGCACGCGATGGAACGACGCCTGCTGCGGCACAAGCTGCGCGCCGTGGCCGCCTTCGCGCGCGCCAATCGCATCGACCGGCGCGTCGGCCATGAAGGCCCGGCTCGGCTCGGCATCGCGGCCGCGGGAAAGTCCTGGCTCGATCTGCTCGGCGCGCTGCGGCTGCTCGGCCTCGACGAGAATCGCGCCGCGGCGATGGGCATCCGTCTCTACAAGATCGGCCTCGTCTGGCCGCTGGAGCCCGAAGGCATCGCCGAATTCGCCGACGGCCTCGAGGAGATCCTGGTGGTCGAGGAGAAACGTCCGGTCATCGAGGACCAGATCAAGGCGATCCTCTACAACCGCGCCGGAAGCGGACGGCCGCGTGTCTCCGGCAAGACCGATCCGCACGGCGCGCCGCTGCTCCCCGACGAAGGGGAACTCGACCCGGCGCGCGTGGCCCGCGCCATCGCCGCACGGCTTGCGATCCGCGACGCCACGCTGGACACGGCGCTCGAGCGGCTGGACGCGATGGAGCGCCGGCGTCCGGCGGGAGCCGGCGGTCTTCCCGCGCGCGAGGCGTATTACTGCGCGGGATGCCCGCACAGCGTCTCGACGCATGTCCCGGAGGGCAGCCGCGCGTCGACGGGAATTGGCTGCCACATGATGGCCGTCGCCATGGACCGGCAGACCGCCACCTATACCCAGATGGGCGCAGAAGGCGTGTCCTGGACCGGGATCGCGCCGTTCACCGACGAGCGGCACATCTTCGTCAACATGGGCGACGGGACGTATTTCCATTCCGGCATCCTCGCGATCCGCGCCGCGATCGGCGCGGGCGTCAACGCGACCTACAAGATCCTCTACAACGACGCGGTGGCGATGACCGGCGGCCAGCCGGTCGACGGGCTGATGTCCGTGCCGATGGTCGCCAGCCAGCTCCTCGCCGAAGGCGTCGCGCGCGTCGCCGTGGTCTCGGAACGGCCGGAGCTCCTCGCGGGCGCGCTGCCGGCCGGCATCGAGCTCCATCCGCGCGACGCGCTCGACGCCGTGCAGCGCAGCCTGCGCGACGTCGCCGGCGTCACCGCGATCGTCTACGACCAGGTCTGCGCGGCGGAGAAGCGCCGCCGCCGCAAGCGCGGCAGCATGGTCGACCCCGCCCGGCGCGCGGTCATCAACGAGCTGGTCTGCGAGGGCTGCGGCGATTGTTCGACGGTGTCCAACTGCATCGCGATCGAGCCGCTCGAGACGCCGTTCGGCCGCAAGCGCCGCGTCAACCAGTCGAGCTGCAACGCGGACCTGTCCTGCGTGAAGGGCTTCTGCCCGAGCTTCGTGACGGTCGAAGGCGGCACGCCGCGCGCATCGGCGACCGGCACCGCGCCACCGGCCGCAGCGGAGCTTCCGGAACCCGCCTTGCCCCGGCTCGGCGGGGCCTGGAACATCTTCCTGGCCGGCATCGGGGGCACGGGAGTCGTGACGACGAGCCAGATCCTCGCGATGGCCGCACATCTCGACGGCCGCGCGGTGCTGTGCCTGGACCAGACCGGGATCGCGCAGAAAAACGGTGCCGTGGTCTCGCATCTGCGCATCGCGCCGGATCGCGCGGGACTCGACGCCGTGCGGATCGGAACCGGACAGACCGACCTGCTGCTCGGCTGCGACATGGTCGTGGCCGCCTCGGACCGCGCGCTCGCGACGCTGTCGCGCGACCGCAGCCGCGCGGTGATCGACGACGACATCGCGCCCACCGCCGGCTTCGTACGCGACGGGGCAATCGATTTTCGTGCCGAGGCGATGCGCGGCGCCATCCGCGAGGCCACTGCCGACGCCGATTTCCTGGCGGCCACGCGCGTCGCGACGGACAATCTGGGCGACGCGATCGCCGCCAACATGGTCCTGCTGGGCGCGGCCTGGCAGAAGGGCCTGGTTCCCGTCTCGCGCGCCGCGCTCGAGCGGGCGATCGACCTCAACGGAGTCGCCGCCGCCACGAACCGCGCGGCCTTCGCCTGGGGACGCACGCTCGCCGCCGGATCGGCATCACCCGCCCCAGGCGCGGCCCCGGCCCCGCCGGAAACCCTCGACGCGACGGTCGAGCGGCGCGCCGCCTTCCTGACCGCCTATCAGGACGCGGCATACGCGGCCCGCTACCGCGCCCTGGTCGCGACCGCGCGCGCGGCCGAAGCGGCGCGGACGCCCGGACGGCAGGGCTTCGCCATGGCGGTGGCGCGCAACGCCTTCCGCCTGATGGCCTACAAGGACGAGTACGAGGTCGCGCGCCTCCACGCAGATCCCGACTTCGCGGCCAGGCTGGACGCGATGTTCGCGGGGCCGTACCGGCTGCACTACCACCTGTCGCCGCCCTTCGTGCGACGTCGCGATCCGCGCACGGGCGCGCCGGCGAAGCTCGCCTTCGGGCCCTGGATGCGGCACGCGTTCGGACTGCTCGCGCGGCTCAAGGTCCTGCGCGGTACGCCCTTCGACCCCTTCGGCAGGACCGCCGACCGCCGGCTGGAGCGCGCGCTGCTCGCAGCCTATGTCGCCGACATCGAGACGCTCGCCGCCGGGCTTGACCCGCGGACCCATGCCCTGGCGGTGCAACTCGCCGCGCTGCCCGAGCGCATCCGCGGGTTCGGCCATGTCAAGCGCGCGGCGGCGGAAACGGCGGCACATGCGCGCGTGGCTCTGCTGGACCGACTGGCCACGGCACGCGACGCGGCGGAGTGACCGCCGGGCTCAGAACCGGTGAATGCGCAGCCCGAGAAGACGTTCGGTGACGAACACCACGACGATCGTGAGCACGACGCTGAGCGTCGCGACCGCCGCCGCCTCGGGCGTGAAGTTGGTGCGCAGATAGTCGAGCAGCTGGATCGGCAGCGTCGAGAACCCGATGCCCTTCAGGAAGAAGGAGATCGTGAAGGTGTCGAAGGAGGCGATGAAGGCGAAGAGACAACCGCCGATCACGCCCGGCTTGATCAGCGGCAGGATGATCCGGCGCAGGCGGGTGAAGCCGCCGGCCCCGAGCGAACGCGCAGCGAGCGTCCAGGCAGGATCGTAGCTTTCCATCGACGCGACGACGTTGATGAACACGAAGGGCATGGTGATGACGACGTGGCCGACGATCATCCCGGCCATGGTCCGGGTGCCGATGCCGATCTGGTAGACGAAGAAGAGCAGCGCGATCGCGGTCAGGATCTCGGGCAGCAGCAGCGGCGACAGCATCGCGAGGCGCAGCGTCGGGCGCCAGCGCCCCGCATACTGGACGTAGTAGATCGCCGCCGCGGTGCCGATCACGCCGGAAATCGCCGTCGCCACGCTCGCCACCCAGAGCGAGGTGCGGATGGCGCGCATGAACACCTCGTTTTCGAAGAACACGACGTACCAGCGCAAGGACAGCGCCTTGGGCGGAAAGGTGAGGAAGGCGCCGTCGTTCAGCGACGCGACCGCGACGATGACGATCGGCGCAAGCAGGAAGGCGTAGATCAGCAGGCAGAAGCCCGAGAGCATGCGCGAGGCGATCATCCGTGCAACCATCTCATGCGGGTCAGCCGGGCGAAGACGATCACCGCGATCGCTCCAGCGGCGGCCAGGATCAGGGCGAAGGCCGATCCAAGCGGCCAGTTGAACCGGTCGACGAGCGTGTCGACGACGTTGACCGCCAGCGTCTTGACCCGCATCCCACCGATGAGCAGCGGCGTGACATAGGCGCTGAGCGCGAGGACGAAGACCAGGATGCAGCCCGCCTGGACGCCAGGCATCGACAACGGCAGGCTGACACGCAGGAAGATGGTGCGCCGGCTGGCGCCGAGCGACCGCGCGGCGTTCTCGAGCGCGGGATCGATGCCCTGGATCGCCCCCATGATCGGCAGGATCATGAAGGGCAGGAACACATGCGTCAGCGCGATGACGATGCCGAGCGTGTTGTACATCAGCGGCAGGGGGCCATCGATCGCCCCCATCCCGATCAGCGTGCGGTTGATGAGCCCGTTGTTGCCGAGGAGGATCGTCCAGCCATAGGACCGGATGACGATGCCGACCAGCAGCGGCGACAGCACGATGCCGTAGTAGAGCGCGCGCAGCCGCGTCCGGCCGCGCGCAAGCTGCCAGGCGACGGGATAGCCGAGCAGCAGGCAGAGCGCCGTCGAGGCCGCGGCGATGGCGAAGGTGTTGACGAGCTGCGCCACATAATAGGGATCGGCGAAGAAGCGCCCGTAATTGGCAAGGGTGAAGCCGTCGCCATAGGGCGCGCCGACGACGCTGGGCCGGACGCTCATCACCACGATGTTCAGGTAGGGGACGAGCAGGAACACGACCAGCACGATCGCCGCGGGGGCGAGCAGCGTGAGGCGCAGGGTCTGCGGACGCAGGATCATGCGGTGCCGTCGAACGCGACGAAGGCGGCGTCGGGGGCGCCGACCGACACCTGGTCGCCAGGGGCGAAGCGCTGGCTCGGCATCGCCTGGACGAGCAGGTCCACGTCGCCGGCGAGCGCGACGCGGTAGTCGACGAGATTGCCGGTGTAGTGCCGCTGCGTCACGCGGCCCGGCCATCCGGCGCCGCTTTCCGGCGCGGAGAGCGCGATCGACTCGGGGCGCAGGCCAAGGGTCACTCGCGTTCCGGCGATGCGCGCGCGATCGGAGGCGATCGCGCCGAAGGGCAGACCGACATGCGCGCCGTCCGCCGCGACGACACCCTCGATCAGATTGATGCGGCCGACGAAGCCGGCGACCTCGATGGTGCGCGGACGCTCGTAGATCTCGCCGGGCGCGCCGGTCTGGGCGATGCGGCCACCGAACATGACGACGATCCGGTCGGAGACGCCGAGCACCTCGGGGAGCTCGGACGAGAT
>CAYSUY010000162.1:0-9617 GCA_964434345.1 uncultured Acetobacteraceae bacterium | reverse complement strand
GCGGCGCCCCAGGACGGCGTGATCGCGGCCATCGACAGCGCATTGGCCGCCGTGCCGGTGGCGACGGCGAAGACCGAGACCTTCGCCTCGAAGAGCTCGGAGAATCGCGTCTGCAGCGCCTGCGACCATGTATCGCCGCCATAGCCGGTGGCGGTGTCCGCGTTGGCGCGGGCCAGCGCGGCGATGATTTCCGGCGCGGCGGCACCGACATTGTCGCTGCGGAAATCGGGGCCGGCCCCCGGCGGCGTCGTCTGCGTCTGCGTCATGCCTCGTCCTCGCTGTGCGTGCAGCGCGACCCTAACGAGCGCGAACGGATGATGCTAGCGTCCATGCCGACGCCGGGACGAAACACGCGCGAGGGGAATTGTCATGCCGACCGAGCCGAAGATGTATCTCAACGGCCAGATCGTCGATTACGCCGACTGCAAGATCCACGCCTTCGCGTCGGTGGTGAAATACGGTGCCGGCGTCTTCGAGGGGCTGCGCGGCTATTGGAACGCCGATGCCGGCCAGCTCTACGTGTTCCGGCTGCGCGAGCATATGGAGCGGCTGCGCTACGGCATGAAGACGATGCGCTTCGCGGATATCCCGTCCCAGGAGGAACTCGAGCGCGCGGTGATCGAGATCAGCCGCGCGAACGCGATCCGCGCGACGACGCATTATCGGGTGATCGCCTTCCTGGACGGCGACGACGAACTGGCCACGACCGGCCCGACCGGCGTGGTCGCCGGCGCCGTGATCCGCGGCTCGTCTCCGCGTGCGGAGAGCGGCATGTCGGCGATGGTCTCGTCCTACACCCGCATCGCCGACAACGCCCTGCCGCCGCGCGTCAAATGCACAGCGAACTACGTGAACAACCGCGCGGCCGAACTCGAGGCGCGCAGTGCCGGCTACGAGTCGGCGTTGATGCTGACGCAGGAGGGCAAGCTTTCCGAGGCGACCGGCGGCTGCGTGTTCCTGGTCCGCAAGGGACGCCTGATCACGCCGGACCTGTCGAGCGACATCCTGGAATCGATCACGCGCGAGACCATCATCGAGCTGGCACGCACCAAACTCGGCCTTACGGTCGAGGAGCGCCGCGTCGACCGCAGCGAGATGACCGCCGCCGACGAGATGTTCGCCTGCGGATCGGGCTGGGAGGTGATCCCGATCACCTCCGTCGGCCGCGTCCCGGTCGGCGACGGCGTGCCCGGGCCGGCGACGCGTGCCATCCAGAAGACCTATTTCGACGTCGTGCATGGGCGCACGAACGCCCATGCAAGCTGGCTGACCCCGGTGTGGTGACGCAAAGGCCCGCGCGCCGCACGGGCCTCGCCTCACAGCGCCGCGCGCAGGGCCGCGAAGAGCCGGTCGATGTCTTCGCCGTCGTTGTAGACATGCGGGCTGATGCGCAGCCGGTCGCCGCGCAGGCTGACATGGACACGCCGATCCCAGAGCCGCTTCTGGATGTCCGGTGCCCAGCCGCGCGGGTTGGACAGGCCGATGAAATGCCCGAGCCGCCGGTCGGCGCGCGGAGCTCCCAGCCCGAGTTCGGCGCCGCGCGCCGCGATCTCTGTCGTCATCGGCGTGAGCGTCGCGGCGATGCGCGCGACGCTCCAGTCCAGCAACTGGCCGAGCGCGCGTTTGGCCATCGGCAGCGACACGAAATTGCTGCGCTCGCCCATGTCGAAGCGCCGCGCGCCGGGCTCGAACTCGAATTCGTGGTCGAATTTCGCCCCCATGTTCTGGCGCGCGCCGGCGCGGTTGAACCCGTGGAACTCGATCCCCTGACCCTGCTGGCGATGCGGTGCGACGTAGAGGAAGCCGAGCACGTAGGGGCAGAAGAGCCATTTGTAGCCGGAGCACATGACATAGTCGGGCTGCACTGCGGCGAGGTCGAAGGGCCATGCGCCGACCGACTGCGTCGCATCGACGACCAGGGCGGCTCCGGCACGACGTGCCGCGGCGCCGATCGCGACGAGGTCGATGATGCTGCCATCGGACCAGTGGCAATTGGGCATCGCGACGACGGCCGTCGTGGCGTCGATCTGCGCCAGCACGGCGGCGGTCCAGTCGCCATCGGCCGGGCGCTCGACCACGCGAACGCTGCCTCCGGCGGCGACGGCGTTGCGGTGCCAGACATAGAAATTCGAGGAATGCTCGTGCTGCGGCACCACGACCGTCTGCCCGCGGGCAATCGGGATGTTGGCGGCAGCGACCGCCAGCCCGTAGCTCGACGACGGCACGATCGAGATGTCGCCGGTCGCCGCGCCGATCAACTGCGCGAACAGGGCGCGGACCTCCTCGACCTCGTCGTAGAAGCTGTCGCGCTCGATCCCCCAGGGATGGAGGCGGCGATCGATGCCGACGATCCCAGCCTCGCGCACGGTCTTGAGGAACGGCCCGAAATACGCGCAGTTCAGGTAGGCGATGTCGCGCGGGATATCGAAAAGATGGCGCTGGCTCGCGAGCGGCGCTGGCGTTGCGGTATCGGTCATGGTCCCCTGTCCCTCGTTGCCGCCGCGCCCCGCGCGGCCATGCTGACGTCCGGGAGGCTAGAGCATGATCCGCGTCGACAGAAGCGCGGACCACGCTTCGGTTCCCGGCTTTTCCGCGTGATCCACGTCTCCGGCGGTTCCGCCGCCGACGGTCACGCTCCAGCACGATGCGGAGATGTGTCATGACCGATCCGTTGCTTTCCACACCGTCCGGACGCCGCCGCGCGCGTGCGCTCGGCATTCCGTTCCAGGGGCGTCCGGGGCCGGCGAACGCGATCACGGACGTCGCGGGCGTCGAGGTCGGTTATCGCACGCTGATCAGCGGCGACGGGCCGCTCGTGGTCGGGCAGGGGCCGGTGCGCACGGGCGTCACCGCGATCCATCCGCGTGGCCGGGCGGGGGCCGGCATTCCGGTCTTCGCAGGGGTGCACAGTCTCAACGGCGCCGGCGAGATGACCGGCTTCGTGTGGATCGAGGAGGCGGGCCGCACCGAATTGCCGATCGTCGTCACCAACACGCATTCGGTGGGTATGGCACGCGACGCGCTCGCCAAATGGATGGTCCGTAATTTCGCCGAGCGCATGGAACGCTGGGTGCTGCCGGTGGCGGCCGAGACCTATGACGGCCATCTCAGCGACATCAACGGCTTCCACGTGCGCGATGCGGATGTCTTCTCCGCGCTCGACGACGCGACGGGCGGTCCGATCGAGGAGGGCAGCGTCGGCGGTGGGACCGGCATGATCTGCTACGAGTTCAAGGGCGGCACCGGTACCGCGTCGCGGGTGCTCGATCTCGACGGCGTGACCGGGACCGTGGGGGTGCTGGTGCAGGCCAATTTCGGCAAGCGGCATCAGCTGACCATCGCCGGCATCCCGGCCGGACGACTGCTGTCCGAGGATGCCCCGGGGCTTCCGGATCACGGGTCGATCATTGCCGTGATCGCGACCGATCTGCCGTTGCTCCCGCACCAGCTCAAGCGGCTCGCGCGCCGCGCCGGTCTCGGCATCGGGCGCAGCGGGTCCATCGCGGCGCATGGGTCGGGCGACATCTTCATCGCGCTGTCGACGGCCAATGCCGCCTTCTTCGCCACGCAGCGCGGTGCGCGTACGCTCGACGCGATGCAGGACGAGGCGCTCAATCCGGTCTTCGAGGCGGTCATCCAGGGCGTCGACGAGGCCGTGCTGAACGCGATGGTCGCGAACGCCGACATGACCGGCCGCGACGGGCATATGGTTCCGGCCCTGCCGCACGCGCCGGTCGAGGCCTGGTTCCGCGCGCATGCGGGACGGCGTCCATGACGCTGACCGTCCAGGCGCGACGCGCCATCGACTGCGCCGGTGATCTGCCGACCGGTCTCACGCCGCCCGAATTGCGGCGGGTCTATGCGGCGCAGCGCGCGCGGCTCCAGCCTCCGCGTCCGGAAATCGCGCAGGTCGTGGAATTGTCCATACCGGGTCGTGATGGCGCGGTGGCGGCGCGGCTCTATCGGCCGCGCGATGACGGGGCGTCGCGGCCGCTGACGATCTATTTCCATGGCGGTGGCTGGGTGGTGGGCAGTCTCGACGGCTATGACACGACCTGCCGGCGTCTGGCGCTCAAGGCCGACAGCGTGGTGGTGTCGGTCGAGTATCGGCTGGCGCCCGAGAACCCGTTTCCCGCGGCCCTGCATGACGCGTGGGATGCGACGCTGTGGTGCGTGGCCGAGGCCGCGCGGCTCGGTGGCGATCCGCGCCGCGTCGTCGTCGCGGGGGACAGCGCCGGCGGCACGCTCGCCGCGGTGGTCGCGCTGATGGCGCGCGATGCGGGCGCGCCGGCCATCGCGCTCCAGACGCTGATCTATCCGGTCGTCGATCTGTCGCGCGAGACCGATTCGCATGCGCGCAACGCCGAGGGATACATGCTCACCACGGCGGCGCTGCGCTGGTTCTACGATTGCTATGTGCCGGACCGCGCGGCACGGTCGGATTGGCGGGCTTCACCGCTGCTCTGTCCGAGCCTGGCGGGCGTCGCGCCAGCGCTGGTGATCGCCGCCGAGCATGATCCGCTGGTCGACGAGAACGCGGCCTATGCCGAGCGTCTGCGCGTCGCGGGCGTGCCCGTCGACCATGTGGTCTTTCCGGGCATGCTGCACCCCTTCTTCACGCTGGGCGGCGTGATCGACGAGGCCGCGCAGGCCGAGGATCTGATCGCTGCGGCGATCCGCCGCCTCTGATTGCCGACGGCGCGGGTCTTTCCGGGCGGATCGCGTCGGCCCTGCGCAGGCCCGCCGCGGACCGCCCCGCGGGGCGCACATGGCGGCGCCCGCGGGGCGTCGCCGTCACTGCGGACGGTCGGTCGCGAGATGCGCGACGCAGTCGCCGCGCTCGATGCGGCCAGGATGGCGCTTGCAGACCAGCAGCCCGTCGCGCTTGAAGTGGCAGAGGATCGGGTCGCGTCCCGGATTGTCGACGAAATGGACCTGGCCGCAGGGCTGTCCGGCCTTCACCATTTCGCCCAGTTCGCAGAACGGCTCGAACAGCCCGGGCTCGGGCGCATAGACGTAGTAGTCCTTGCCCTTGAGTTCGACCAGACGCGTCGGGCCGTCGTTCTGGATCTTCCAGTCCTTGAGCACGCCGGCATGGGCGAGCAGGTTGCGCACGCCGCGCTCGACGATGCGCACGCCCGGGATCGACACGCGCCCGCAGCCGCCGAACTCGCCGCCCAGCGCGACGACGCCGTTCGCGATCGCCGAGGACGCGGCGAGGCGCGTGTCCGGCGAATAGGCCCAGACGAAGCTGAGCGGCGCGCCGAAGGCGTGCAGCGCGGCGAGCGCCTTCGCGTTCTGGTCCTCGTCCGGTCCCAGCCTTGCGGAGCAGAAGGGCAGGTAGTCGAGCGACGAACCGCCGGAATGCAGATCATGGTGATAGTCGGCCAGCGGGTAGATCGTCGTGTTGATGTAGTGGGAGATCTGGAAGGTCGGCGTCCCCTCGGCGTCGCCCGGAAAGGCGCGGTTGAGATTGCCGCCGTCGATCGGCGAGACGCGCGCGCCGTCCATGACCGCGGGCAGGTTCGCCGCCGGCATCACGATCACCCGACCCTTGATGTGCTTGGGCTCCAGCGACTTGATCAGCTTGGTGAGGGCGATCTGGCCCTCGTACTCGTCGCCATGGTTGCCCGACATGAGGAACACGGTCGGCCCCTCGCCGTTGCGGATCACCGCGATCGGTATGGCGATCGTGCCGTAGGCCGAGCGCGTCACGGAATGCGGCAGGTGCAGGTACCCGACCTGTTTGCCCTCGCGCTCGTAATCGACCTCGGTCCAGATCATGCTTTTCTTCGGCTGCGTGGCGTTCATCGCGCAATCCCCCATCGTACTGACGCTCTTTACGGTCATGACAGCGTGCCACCCCTGGGCATCGCATCGCAACTGCGCAACCGCGAGGTTTGACACCGGACCGCCGCTGCCAGCACTGTGATCGCCGCGGCCAGGGGAGGGCAGGGTGGAACAGGACGGACCGGCGATCGACGCGACGCGTCTCGATCTCGCGCGTGAATTCAGGCGCAACCCTTTCGCGAAGCATTCGCCCGATCTCTACGCGCTGCTCGAGATCCTGCGCGGACCGCGCTTCAACGGCAATTACGTGCTCGTCGTGCTCGAGCCGCACAAGCGCTACGCGCTCGCGGTCAAGCAGCCCGCCGGCAAGCCACCCGTGGTTCTGGGCAACGAGATCCACGGCTCCGCGGCGGACGCGGAATGGGCGGTGTTCAAGCGCCGCTGGGAAGCCGCGAGCGGCCAGCCGCTTGCGATCGACTGAGGGAGCCCGTCATGAGCGATCTGCCCATCCCCGACGTGCTCGGCTATTGCGACGACTGGAGCGTCGCGGCCGGCGGCACGATCCGCTTCCGTATCGGTGCCATGACGCGGCCACGCGACTATACGGCCCAGCTCGTGCGCGTGATCAGTTCCGATACCGGACCCGAGGCTGCGGGTCTCAAGACCAGCGACGTCGACGCGCCGCTCAATGGCCGGCACAGCGCCGCGCTGCGGCCGATCCCCGCGGGATCCTTCGTCCTGGTCGAGCGCGGCGACGCGGTGGCCGGCCTGACGTCCTTCACGGTGATGGCCCTGGTGCAGCCGATGCTCGACGGGCGTCCGGCCCAGGCGATCCTGTCCACGCTGGTGGAGGGGCAGCGCCGGTCCGGTTTCGCGCTGATCGTCGACGAGGTGGGTGCGCTCGCGCTCCATCTCGCCGACGGGACGCGAATCTCGACTGGTGCGAAGATGCCGCTTGGACGCTGGCATCATGTCGCGGCCAGCGTCGATGCGACCACCGGCGAGGTCTTCCTGCGCCAGACGCCGCTGCCCGCGCGCGGCTTCGATCGGCCAGCCAGTGTCGAGGCCGGTGGCCTCGCGGCCATCGGCGCCCTTCCGGCCTCGGCCGTGCGCATCGGCGCCATCGGCCGCACCGGTCCCGCGCCGGGGCGCTTCGCGACGTGGCTCTTCAACGGCAAGATCGAGGCACCGAGCCTCGCCGATCGCGCGCTGTCGGTCGACGAGATCCGCGCCCTCGCGGCCGTGGGATCCACGCGCCCGCCGGATCCGTGCCTGCGCGCCGCCTGGGATTTCGCGCGCGACATTCCGACCGTCCATGTACGCGATACCGGACCGCGCGCCCTCCATGGCGTGACCGTCAACGCGCCGAAGCGCGCGGTGATCGGCGCATCCTGGGACGGCAGCGCGCATGACTGGCGTCGGGCGCCGCGGCATTACGGCGCGATCCATTTCCACGAGGACGACCTTTACGACGCGTGCTGGCCCGACACGCTGGCCTGGAGCATCCCGGCCGACACGCGCAGCGGCGTCTATGCGTTGCGGCTCGACACCGATGCCGCGCCGCCGTTCTGGATCACCTTCTTCGTGCGGCCGCCGCGCGGCAAGGCGCGGGCGCGCGCGGCGTTCCTCGCCTCGACCGCGACCTACAGCGTCTATGCCAATTACCGTGCCCGCATGGCGCCGAGCACGGTCGATCTGGCCTTCGGCGCGCTGCAGCAGATCGACAGCACCGACATGCTGCCGGCCTTCCATCCGGAACTCGGGGCATCGACCTACGACAAACATCCCGACGGCTCGGGCGTGTGTCATGTCTCGCGGTTGCGCCCGATGGTCAATGTGCGGCCCACCGGGCGGATGTGGAACCTGCAGATCGATCTCTGCCTGACCGACTGGCTGGAGGCGCAGGGCTTCGACTACGACGTCATCACCGACGACGACCTGCATCGCGAGGGGTTGTCGCTGCTCGAGCCCTATGCCGCGGTGATGAGCGGCTGTCATCCGGAATACTGGTCCGGCGCCATGTGGGATGGCCTCTCCGCGTGGCTGGAGCGCGGTGGCCGCTTCATGTATCCCGGCGGCAACGGCTTCTACTGGAAAATCGACTTCCCGGAGAGCCATCCCGGGATGATCGAGGTGCGCCGGGCCGAGGGCGGCACGCGCGCCTGGGCCGAGATCCCGGGCGAGTATCTCCACGCCTCGACCGGCGAACTCGGCGGGCTGTGGCGGCGCAACGGCCGCACCCCGAACGCATTGGTCGGCGTGGGCTTCATCGCCCAGGGCTTCGACTATGCGACCCATTACCGGCGCACGGCACAGAGCGAGGATCCGCGCGTCGCGTGGATGTTCGCGGGCGTGACGGAGGAGCGGCTCGGTGATTATGGCTGCGCGCTCGGCGGCGCGGCGGGGATGGAGATCGATTCGGCGAGCACGGTGCTGGGAACACCGGCGCATGCGCTGGTGGTCGCGTCCTCGGTCGGCCACTCGAAGGTCATGAATCTCGTCGTCGAGGAGATCAATTGCGGCTTCACCGGCGCCTATGGCGGGACCTGGCCGGCGGTCCGCGCCGACATCGTGTTCTTCGAGACGCCGGCCGGCGGTGCGGTCTGGTCGACGGGATCGATCAGCTATCTCGGCAGCCTCGCCCATGAGAGCTATCGCAACGGCATCTCGCGCCTGACCGCGAACGTGCTGCGCCGCTTCCTCGATCCGGCACCTTTCGCGATGCCCGAATCGTGAGGCGGCGCTTCACAGTCGCCCGGGCTTCGCCTAGGCTCCCATCCATCGAGAACCATCAAACCCCGGAGGAGACATGAAGACGTTGTTCGCTGCCGCCGTCATCGGCGCAGGCGTTCTGGTGGCGGCGCAAGGCGCCGAGGCCCAGACGCAGAACTGGAAGATCCAGACCTCGGCTCAGGCTGGCGACTTCTATTACAAGTCGATCGAGAAGTGGCTGCCGGTGCTGACCACGATGACCGGTGGCAAGGTGAAGGCCGAACTGACGCCGATCGGCTCCGTCGTGCCGCACAACCAGACGATCGACGCGGTGGGCCAGGGCATCCTCCAGGCCGACCTGACCTCGACGGTCTATTTTTCCGGCCGTGACAAGGCCTTCGCGCTGCTCGGCGATCTGATCGCCGGCTATGACACGCCCTGGCAGGTCATCCAGTTCTGCTACTACGGCGGTGGGCGCGAGATCCTTCAGGAATTGTTCGACAAGTACACGAACAAGCAGGTGAAGGTCGTCGGCTGCGCCACGGGTGGCAAGGAAGCCTTCATCTCGAAGGTTCCCATCCGCAAGGTCGAAGATTTCAAGGGCAAGAAGATCCGCTCGCCGGAAGGCCTCGCCGCGGACGTGTTCCGTCGCGCCGGCGGTGCGCCGGTCGCCATGCCGCCGTCCGAGACCTACACCGCGCTCGACAAGGGCGTCGTGGACGCCGCGGACGACAGCACCTACTCGATGAGCGATTCGGTGGGTCTCTTCAAGGTCGCGAAGTTCCCGATCTATCCGGGCATCCACTCGATGCCGATCCTGCAGTTCACGGTCAACATGGCCTCCTGGAACCGTCTGAGCGCGGGGGAGCAGGCTGCGGTCGATGGCTGGTATCGCGCGGCGATGGCGGATCTCGTCATGTCGGCCGATGTCGAGGATCGCAAACTCGTCGCCCGCGACATGGCCGACAAGTCTCGCGGCATCGAGATCATCGATTGGCCGCAGGTCGAGCGCGACAAGTTCCGCCAGATCGCGGCGGGCGCGTGGAAGGACTTCGCCGCCGGCAGCGACATCGCGCGCAAGGCCTATGACGCGAACATCCGCTTCATGAAGCAGA
>CAYSUY010000161.1:0-9820 GCA_964434345.1 uncultured Acetobacteraceae bacterium | reverse complement strand
GCACGCTGGTGCTGCGCGCCTTCGTCGACCAGATCCCGCGCGAGCTCGACGAGGCGGCGATGGTCGACGGCGCCGGTCCCTTCGTCGTGTTCCGGCGTGTCATCCTGCCGCTCTGCGCCCAGGGGATGGTCGCGGTCGGTGTCTTCGTCCTGGTCTATGCGTGGAACGAGTTTCTCTTCGCGTTCATCTTCACGACGACCAAGGCGAAGACCGCACCGCTGACGCTTTCCGAGATGACCGGCGCGATCGACGGCGTCGAATGGGGCGTGCTCTTCGCGGCGACGACGCTGCAGCTGGCGCCGATCGTGGCGCTGGTGATCGTGGCGCAGAAATACCTCATCGCCGGCCTCACCGCCGGTGCCACCAAGGGCTGAGCGCCCGGGAAGGAAGACGCGATGTCCGAGATGCTGCGCGACCTGAGGCTGGCCGATCCGGCGATGAGCCGCTTCGATCCGATGCGCCGGATCATCTGCTTCGACGATTTCGACCGCGGCTTCTGCGGCTGGACGCAGCTGGTCGGCAATTACGAGCACAGCCTGGATTCGATGAACCCGAGCTACCAGCAGCACACCCAGCCGCAACTCTCCAGCGTGACCCACTGGGACAACGGCACCCATGGCGGCTGGGACGGCACGTACGCGCTGAAGATCCAGACCCGGCCGCGCAAGGGCGCACGCAATGTCGCGATCAAGCGACTGACCTTCCGCAAGCCCTGCCCGATCCGCCTCGAATTCTATTTCACCTTCAAGCCCGAGGCGACCGAGCTGCGCCTGTCCGAGACCGACGTGCGCTCGGTCGGGTTCCTCTACGATCTCCAGGATCCGCACGAGGGCGGCAAGCGGATCATGCCGCATCTGCGCTTCCTGAACGCCATCGACGGCGCGCATGTCCAGAAATGGCAGTTCAAGCGCGTCACGACCGAGGTCAAGCCGCTCGGTACCGAGGGCAAGACGGTCACCCACGACCATCTGGCGCCGGATGGCTGGGAGGATCTGCCCGGAGGCCATCAGAAGCTCTGCTACAACGAGATCCCGACCAAGGTGAACTGGCATTATTGCCGGTTCGACTTCGACCTCGCGGCGATGCGCATGATCGACTTCCAGTGCAACGACCGGATCTATGACCTGTCCGGCGCGGGGCCGATCGTCATGCCGGCGATGCGCAATCTCTGGTGCATGCTCAACATCGCCTTCTTCGCCGAGACCGACGCGGACAAGCGCGCGCTCTCCTACATCGACTCCGTCTGCATCTCCGGGGATTTCTGATCATGCTTCCGCACAACGCCACGGCCGTGATCGCGCGCAACGAGGTCTGGACCGGCAAGGCGGCCAGCGAACCGTATGAGTGCGGCTGGGCGCGCGAGGCGATCGTCTTCCTCCGCGCGCTGGACGCGCCGCGCGGGATCGGACGCACGAAGGCGCGGATCGAGATCTCGCCCGACGGGATCCGCTGGGTGGCGTCGGGAACGACCCTTGCCATGCCCGCGCGGCGCGATCAGATCACGCTGGCGAGGCTGGCGCATTTCGGCAACTGGCTGCGCATCGCCGCCGACCTGCCGAAGGGCGCCTCGGTCAAGATCCTGGCGACCATCCACCTGAAGGCCTGAGCCCGGCGCGGGCGGAGGCTGGCGGCGTGCCACCCGAACGCCGCCCTTGAAAATCCGGCCGACTTCAATAGATGCTCCGCGCCGCCGCGGCGTTCGCGGCGGCGAAAGCATGTCTTTTTCAGGGAGTTGGCCCATGGAGTCGATGGTCGCTATCCGCGGCCTGTGCAAGTCCTTCGGTCCGATTCGCGCCGTCGACGACATCTCCTTCGATGTCCGCCGCGGCGAGGTTCTGGGCTTCCTGGGACCCAACGGCGCCGGCAAGTCGACGACGATGAAGATGATCACCGGCTTCCTGACGCCCAGCGCAGGCAGCGCCCGGATCTGCGGTCACGACGTGGCGGCCGCACCGGTCAAGGCCAAGGCACGCATCGGCTACCTGCCCGAGGGCGCGCCGGCCTATCCGGACATGACGCCCGCCGCGTTCCTCGGCTTCATCGCCGATATCCGTCGGGTCCCCTCCGCCGATCGCGCGCGCCGCATCGATTTCGCCGTCGACCGCACGCAGCTGCGCAACGTCCTGCACCAGCCGATCGAAACCCTGTCGAAGGGCTTCAAGCGCCGCGTCGGCCTCGCGCAGGCGATCCTGCACGACCCCGAGGTGCTGATCCTCGACGAGCCGACCGACGGCCTCGATCCGAACCAGAAGCACGAGGTGCGCGGCCTGATCGCGGAACTCGCGCGCGAGAAGGCAACGATCATCTCGACCCATATCCTCGAAGAGGTCGACGCGGTCTGCAGCCGCGCCCTCATCATCGCCCAGGGCCGCGTCGTCGCCGACGGCACGCCGCGCGAACTCGAGGCGCGCTCGCGCTGGCACAATGCGGTGACCCTGATCCTGCCCCGGGCGCGGCTCGACGGGCTGCGCGCCGCACTCGCCGGCTGCGCCGCGGTCGCCTCGGTCGAGGACGGCACGGCGGAGGCAGGCCTCGCCCGGATCACCGCGTTCCCGCGGGTCGGTGCGAACCTGATCGCCGAGTTGGGCACGATCGGACGCGACCCGGCTCACGCGATCGAGGAGATCCGCGTCGAACGCGGCCGCCTCGACGAAGTCTTCCGTCAGGTCACCGGCGCCCGCACGGGCGCCAGCGCGAGGGCAGCAGCATGATCCAGACCCTGACGATCTTCCGGAGGGAGTTCTCCGGCTATTTCGCGACCCCGATGGCCTATGTGTTCCTGGTCATCTTCCTGGTCTTCGCCGCCGCGCTCACCTTCTATCTCGGCAATTTCTTCGAGCGCGGCCAGGCCGACCTTGCCTCGTTCTTCATGTGGCACCCGTGGCTCTACCTGTTCTTGATCCCGGCGATCGCGATGCGCCTGTGGTCGGAGGAACGCAAGCAGGGCACGATCGAGCTCTTCCTCACCTTGCCCATCGGGCTCGGCCAGGCGGTGCTCGGCAAGTTCCTCGCCGCCTGGGCTTTCACCGGCGTGGCCCTTGCCCTGACATTCCCGATCTGGGTCACCGTCAACTGGCTCGGCGCGCCCGACAATGGCGCGATCCTCACCGGTTATGCGGGCAGCTTCCTGCTGGCCGGCGGCATTCTGGCGATCGGCGCGTGCATCTCGGCGACCACGAAGAGCCAGGTGATCGCCTTCGTCCTCACCGCGGCGGTCGCCTTCGTGTTCACCGTCAGCGGTTCGGCGATCGTGCTGAACTTCTTCTCCGGCTGGGCGCCGGACTGGCTCACCGAGGCGATCCGGTCCTTCAGCTTCCTGACCCATTTCAACGCGATGAACCGTGGCGTGATCGACATCAAGGACGTGTTCTTCTTCGGCTCCCTGATCGCGCTCTTCCTGTTCGCCAACGCGATCGTCGTCGACATCAAGAAGGCGGGTTGACCCATGGCGATGCCCAGTTCCAGCCTCGCGCGCGGCTCCGTCGCGCTGATCGGCCTCGGTTTCGCGGTCGTGGCCTTCCTGGCCACCAACATGCTGGTCGACCGAAAGGCGACCGGCCTGCGCCTCGACCTGACGCAGGAAAAGCTCTTCACGCTGTCGCCCGGCACGCGGAACCTTCTGGCGCGTATCGACGAGCCGGTGACGCTGCGCCTCTACCTGTCGGAGCGCCTGACGCGCGAGGTCCCCTCCTACGGTGTCTACGCCGCCCGGGTGCGTGAACTGCTCGAGGAGTACCGCGCCGCGTCCAACGGGCGCGTACGGTTGCAGGTGATAGATCCGCAGCCGTTTTCGGATGACGAGGACCGCGCGGTAGCCACGGGCATCCAGGGCGTTCCCGTCAACCAGTCCGGCGAGCAGGTCTATTTCGGCATCGCCGCGTCCGGCGCCGGCGACAAGGAGGCGGTGATCCCGTTCCTCCAGCCCGAGCGCGAGCGCTTCCTCGAATACGACATCACCAAGCTGGTCTTCGATCTGGTCACGACCAAGAAGAAGACCGTCGGCCTGCTGACCACCTTGCCGCTGCAGGGGCAGTTCATGGGGCCGCGCAACCCGCCCCAGCCCTGGGCGATCCATGACCAGCTCGCGCAGTTCTTCGATCTGCAGCGCATCGATCGCGATGTCGCGACCATTCCGGAGACCGTGGGCGTCCTGCTGATCGTGCATCCGCGCGACCTGCCGCCACAGACCCTCTACGCGATCGACCAGTTCGTCCTGCGCGGTGGCCGTGCCCTCGTCTTCGTCGATCCGCATGCCGAGGGCGAGATGGGCCGCCCGGGTCCGGCGGCGCAGACCGGCCAGACCGGCTCCGACATGCCGGAGTTGCTGAAGTCCTGGGGCGTCGAACTCGTCCCCGGCAAGGTAGCTGGCGACCGGCAGGCCGCGCGCCGCGTGAGCGCCGGCGACGCCCAGCGCGTGCGGGCCGTCGATTATCTCGCCTGGATGGCGCTGCGCGACGGCGCGCTGACGAAGAGCGACGTGCTGCTCGCCGACGCGCAGGCCATCAACATGGCCTCCGCGGGCATTCTGAAGCCAGTCTCCGGTTCGGCCGTCGAAGTCACGCCGCTGATCCAGACATCGGCCCAGTCGCAGGAGATCGACGTCGAAAAGCTCAAATTCGCGCCCGATCCGGTCGCGCTCCTCGCCGGGTTCAAGCCCAGCGGCGAACGCTACATGCTGGCGGCGCGGCTGCGCGGACCGGCAAAGAGCGCCTTCCCGGACGGCCCGCCGAAGCCGGAGGCGAAGGAGGGCGAGGAGCAGCCGCCCAAGCCCGATCTGCCGCCGCATCGCGCCCAGTCCGCCGACAGGATCAACGTCATCGTCGTCGCCGACACCGACATGCTGGAGGACCGGTTCTGGGCCCAGGTCCAGGAATTCTTCGGCCAGCGCCTCGCGGTGCCGATCGCCAACAACGGCGATTTCGTTCTCAACGCCCTCGACCACCTCGCCGGCAGCGACGATCTCATCTCGCTGCGCTCGCGCGGCCAGTCGAGCCGTCCTTTCGAGGTCATGCTCGACATCCAGCGTCAGGCCGAACTCGCCTTCCGTGCCAAGGAGCGCGAGCTGACCGAGAAGCTCAAGGCGACCGAGGCGAAGCTCAAGGAACTCCGGACCAAGGAACAGGGCGAGGGCGCCGCGCGCGCGCTGGTCACCGCGAACCAGCAGCAGGCGATCGACCAGTTCCAGGCCGAGATGCTCGAGACGCGGCGCCAGCTGCGCGACGTGCAGTTCGAACTGCGCCGGGACATCCAGGCGCTCGAGACCCGGATCCGCGCGGTCAACATCGGCGCGATTCCGGCAGCGATCGGGCTCTTCGCGATCGGGCTCGGGCTGTGGCGCCTGCACCGCCGCCGCGCCGGCGTCGCGCGCGCCGCCGCCGGCTGAACACCAGGGAGTCCATGTCATGCGTCTCGTGACCCTGTCGATCCTCGGGGGCGTCGCCATCGCCAGCGCCGTCGCGGCGATCGTTCTCCTCCCTTCCGCCGACGACGCAGGTCAGGCACGTCTTGGCGAGCGTCTCTTCCCCGACCTCGCGTCGCGCGCGGGGGATGTCCAGGCGATCGAGCTGCAGCGTCCCGACGGCACCATCGTCCTGCGCCGCGCGGGCGAGAGCTGGGTGCTGCCGGAGCGTGGCGGATACGCGGCGGATACCGCCCGCATCCGCCAGCTTTTCGTCGAGGTCTCGGAACTGCGTACGCTCGAGGCGAAGACCCGCAGCAAGGACGTCTACCCTTCGCTCGAAGTCGAGGATCGCGACACGGCGGGCGCGAAATCGACCCGGGTCGCGTTCAAGACGGCCCAGGGCCAGGACATCGTCGCGCTGCTCGCGGGCAAGAACCGCTTCGGCCGCGGCGGCGGCGGCGACGACGCCGTCTATGTACGCCGCGCCGGCGACGCGCAGGCCTGGCTGGCCAAGGGTCGCTTGACGGTGAACCGCGACGCGGTGCAGTGGCTGGAGCGCGGCCTCAGCGACGTCGCCCGCGAACGGGTCCGCGAAGCACGCATCCGCCACGCCGACGGGACGTCGACGCTTGTTTCCCGCCCCTCGCCCGCCGAGCGCGATTTCGTCCTCGCGGACGTCCCGGAAGATCGCAAGGCGAAGACCGGGTGGGAGATCGGCAGCGTCGCCGCCGCGTTCGAGAAGCTCGAATTCGACGATGTCCGCAGGGCCGAGGGCGTCGCCATTCCCGCCGACGGCCTGACCGCCACGACGACCACCTTCGACGGGCTGGAGATCTCTGCCCGGCTGGTGGAGATCGACGGAACGCCCTGGGCGGCGCTCTCGGCGAAGGCAGCTCCGCCGGCCCAACTGCCCGCGGGCGGAACGGCCCTGAAGCCGGCCGACGAGGTGCGCGCCGAGGCGGAGCGCATCCAGGCACGCTTCGCGCCGTGGCTGTTCAAGCTGCCGGTCTTCAATCTCGAGAACATGCGTCGAAAGACCGACGACCTGCTCGAGCCGAAAGACCCGTGACCGGTCCGCGCGCGACCGCCCTGGGCGCGCCGTGACCCTGCCGCCAGGATGGGCGGGACGGCTGCGCATCCCGGCGATCGGGGCGCCGATGTTCCTCGCCTCCGGCGTCGAACTCGTGGTCGCCCAGTGCGAAAGCGGTGTCGTCGGCACGTTCCCCTCGCTCAACGCGCGCACGACCGCCGCTTACCGGGACTGGCTCGGCGCCATCGCCCAGCGCCTCGCCGCATCGCCCGCAGCGGCCCCCTTCGGCGTCAATCTGATCGTTCACCGCAGCAACAAGCGCCTGGACGCCGATCTCGCCGCCACGGCCGATGCGCGCGTCCCGCTCGTGATCACGTCGCTCGGCGCGGTCCGCGAGGTGGTCGCCGCCGTCCACGCCTATGGCGGCCTCGTCTTCCATGACGTCGTGAACCGGCGGCATGCGGAAAAGGCGGTCGACGCGGGTGTCGACGGCCTCGTCGGCGTCAGCGCCGGGGCCGGTGGCCATGCCGGTACGCTGCATCCCTTCGCCCTGCTGAACGAATTGCGCGCGGTCTTCGCCGGACCGATTGCGCTCGCAGGGTGCATCGGCAGCGGCCGTGAAATCGCCGCCGCCATCGTGGCCGGAGCGGATCTCGCCTATCTCGGGACCCGCTTCATCGCGACGCGTGAGGCCCTCGCCGCGCAAGGTCACAAGGACATGATTCTGGCTTCGCGCGCCGAAGACATCGCCTACACGGCGGCCGTGTCAGGGATCCCCGCCAATTTCCTCGTACCCAGCCTGCGGGCGGCCGGGATCGACCCGGCCGCGGCGACGCCGCCTCATGGCCTGGATCTGGCCGGCGAAGCCAAGGCGTGGCGGGATATCTGGTCGGCCGGCCAGGGTGTCGGCGCCATCCGCGACTTTCCGGCGGCACGGGACCTCTGCGCGAGGCTGGCGCGGGAATATGACGACGCGCTCGACGCAGCCGGCCGGCGCGGGGTCCGCGCCGGCGGCTGAGACACGCGCCCGGCCGGATCAGGCCGCTGCGGCGACCCGCATGCGGACGATACGGTCCGGGTTGCGCGGCGGCTCGCCGCGCTTCAGCTGATCGACGAACTCCATGCCCTCGACGACCTCTCCCCAGACCGTGTACTGGCCGTTCAGGAAGCTGCCGTCGTCGAACATGATGAAGAACTGGCTGTCGGCGCTGTTCGGATCGTTGGTCCGCGCCATGCCGCAGGTGCCGCGGACATAGGGCTCGTCGCTGAACTCGGCGGGCAGACGACGCCCGGAGCCGCTGGTTCCGGTGCCGGTCGGATCGCCACCCTGCGCCATGAAGCCTTCGATCACGCGGTGGAAGGCGATCCCGTCATAGAAGCCATCGCCGGCCAGTTCCTTGATCCGCGCCACGTGCTTCGGGGCCAGATCCGGCCGCAGCCGGATGACCACGCGGCCATAGTCGAGGTCGAGCCAGAGGGTATTGTCGAGGTCGGCTGTCATCGGTCTCACTCCTTGACGTCGGCCGCGACGCGCAACCGTACGATCTTGTCGGGGACGCGGGGCGGCTCGCCGCGCTCGATCCGGTCCACGAACTGCATGCCCGAGAGCACGCGCCCCCAGACGGTGTACTGGCCATTGAGGCTGGGCATGGCCGCGAACATGATGAAGAACTGGCTGTCGCCCGAATTCGGGTTCTGCGCGCGCGCCATGCCGACCGTTCCGCGCACATAGGGTTCGCGGCTGAATTCGGCGGGCAGGTTCTTGCCGGATCCACCGCGGCCGGTGCCGGTCGGATCGCCGGTCTGGGCCATGAAGCCCTCGATCACGCGATGGAACACGATGCCGTCGTAGAAACGCTGGCGCGCGAGTTCCTTGATGCGCGTGACATGCGCCGGGGCGATATCGGGGCGCATCTCGATCACGACGCGCCCGTCCTTCAGATCGAGAAACAGGGTGTTCTCGGGGTCGCGGACGGTCTGTGCCAATGCCGCCGTGATCATCACGAGCAGCGCCGCGGCGACACGCCCCATCTTCAACAACGCCTTCACCACGCGGCACCTCCTCCAGCTGGACGGCGCCGGAGAATAGGAACCCGACGGAGGAAACGCAAACCTCCCGGACCGCCAACCGAATCAGGCGTGCGCAGCGCCCCGCTCGCGCGCGAAGAACGCCGCCTGGGTACGGTTCGATACGCCGAGCTTCTTGAAGATCATGCGCAGATGGACCTTGACCGTCGTGTCGGTGATCCCGAGGTCGCGGGCGATCTGCTTGTTCGACGCGCCGCGCGCGAGACAGGCCAGGATCTGCAGCTCGCGATCGGTGAGCCGCGACAGGCGCGTAGCCGATTCCTCGGCGCCCGATGGCGGCGATTCGCGCGCCGGCAGGGGCGTCGGCGCGTCGGCGGCGGCCTCCGCGAGCTGCGGCGCCGAGTCCAGCACGCTGGTCGAGACATAGGTGCCGCCATCACGGACGATCTGGACGATCTGCGCGAGGACGGACAGAGGCTGGTTCTTGACGATGTACCCGCGCGCGCCGCGGCGCACGGCCTCGACCTGGTAGCGCGACTGGCCTGAGCCCGAGAGCACCACGATCGGAACCTCCGGAAAATCCCGCACCAGCGCCGCCAGCCCCTCGAAATTCGCGAAGCCGGGCATCAGCAGGTCGAGGAGCACCACGTCGATCCCGGGCGTTCCGGCGAGCAGCGACTGCGTCGTCTCGTAGCTGTCGGCTTCGAGGACCTCGGTCCCCGTCCCGATCAACGCCTCAAGACCGTCCGCGACGGCGGTCCGGAACATGGCATGATCGTCGGCAAGCAGGAGTTTCATGGCGCCACCACCCTGGAAGGCCTCCATTTTCAACTTTTGAATGAAAAAGTCTCGGCGTCCTTCGCGGTACATCTGAAGGAGTAGCATCTTCCTGTAGAATGATGGGACAGGAGTTGCGGCCGATCAATCACCCGCGATTTTCCATGCAAATGATCTTCAAAGACTTACGACGTCTACCCATGCAGACATCACACGCGACCAATACTGACGCATCCACGAGTTGCACCTTCACGGTACTGCCGCCGCCGGCCGGTCGCCGGGCGGGCGGCCGCGACATGGAGCACTGACGTCATGCCCGATACTCTCCTCGTCACCGGCGGCGCCGGCTATGTCGGCAGCCATTGCGTGCGCGCCCTGCTCGATGTCGGCCACCGGGTCGTCGTCTTCGACAATCTGCGCCAGGGCCACCGCGCGGCGGTCGCCCCGGAGGCCGAACTGGAGGTCGGCGACCTCGCCGACAAGGCGGCGGTCGGCCGCGTCTTCGCCCGGCACCGGATCGACGCGATCCTGCATTTCGCCGGCAACATCCAGGTCGGCGAGTCGATGCGCCGCCCCTTCCTCTA
>CAYSUY010000160.1:0-9934 GCA_964434345.1 uncultured Acetobacteraceae bacterium | reverse complement strand
AGCTGCGCGCCGGGCCGTGCTCGAAGCCCTGGTCGACCGGCAGGATGATCATGCGGCCCGTGCCGCCGAGCTTCCCGTGCATCAGGATGCGGGCGAGGTTCGCCTTCGTGCCCGGATTGTCGCTCTCGTAGTTGGCGAGGATACGCTTGACCTTCTGGCTGATGCGCATGGCGCTCTGTCTCCCCAGGGAATAGACGCGCGTTTTCTAGGAGATGCCGCGCGGTCGCGCAACGGCCGCGCGGTCGCGCGACCTCAGTGGGCGTGCGGCCCGGGCGTCAGCCGCGTGCAGGCGCCGGCGACCACGACCGTCACGAGGCCGCAAAGCCCGACGACCCCGGGCATGCTCCAGCCGGACCCCAGCAGGAGCGCGGCGCCGAGCGAGACCGCGATCATCGCCAGGGCGTTGGCGATGTTGTTCGCCGCGATCACGCGGGCGCGGTGCGTGGCATCGCTTCGCCTGAGCAGCACCGCGTAGAGCGGCACGGCGAAGAATCCGCCGGCGATCGCCAATCCTCCCAGCCCTCCGAGGAAGCGCCAGGCAGAGGGGCGCGCCAGCGCCTCGGCGAGCGGAGCGGGCGATGCGGGGGCCTGCCCGGCGCCGGCTGCCACGACGAGCGCGCATGCCGCCATGACGAGGCCCGCCCAGGGCACGGGGCGCGCCGTGACGGTTCCACCGAGGACCCGGTTCGCGAGCATCGACCCGGCCCCGACACCCAGGGCGAAGATCGCCAGCATCAGCGTGACCGCGGATTCGTCCGCGCCGAGCGTGTCGCGCGCCAAGACCGGCAGCCCCGAGACCACGGCGCCGCCCAGCGCCCAGAACCAGGACAAGGCAAGGATCGGTCCGCGCAGGGCGCCGTCGTCGGCGACATGACGGATCACCGCCACCCCGTCGGCCAGCAATCGGGGGCGTGGCACGGCGGCGGGATCGGACGGCGCGGCGGGCGGAAGCGCGCGTGCCGCGATCCATCCGCCTATCGCTGCGCCGACGCCGACGGCGCCAACCCAGGTCGCGCCGCCTGGCGCGAGGATCAGCGCGGAACCGAGCAGCGTGCCGAGCAGGATCGCAAGGAAGGTTCCGGCGTCGACCAGCGCGTTGCCGGCGACGAGGTCGGCATCCGCCAGATGCTGCGGCAGGAGCGCGTACTTGACAGGGCCGAACACCGTGGAATGCAGGCCGAGCAGGAACAGCGCCGCGAGGAGCGCCGGCAGGTTTTCCATCATCAGCGCGGCGCCGCCGAACAGCATGATGACGATCTCCGCGAGTTTCACCGCACGCGCGATGCGGCTCTTGTCGATCCGGTCGGCCAGCGTGCCGGCGGCGCCGGAGAACAGGACGAATGGCGCGATGAACAGCGCGCCGGCCAGCATCGCGAGCGCTCCGGCATCGATCCCGGACGTCTGCGCAAGGCGATAGGCGGCGAGGACGCCGAGCGCGCTCTTGAGGAGATTGTCGTTGAACGCGCCGAGGAACTGCGTGGCGAAAAGCGGTCCGAAACGACGGGAAAGCAGGAGATCTGCGACCGAGGAGGTCATGGGCGCGCTCCGGTGGAGCCATGCGGGTGTCGGGCGTGTGCGGGCGCGATTGACGCCGGGCGTCATCGTGGCGAAGTTTGGCGCGCCGGGCGAGGATTTCGTTCTTCCGGCGCCGTCGCGCCGTGCGCGCTTTCATGGAGACCTTTGGCCATGCTTCTGCATCTTCAGACCTGGGGCGAGATCGAGACCTACCTCAAGACCAGTCGTGGCGTGATCATGCCGATCGGGTCGACGGAGCAGCACGGGCCAAACGGTCTCATCGGCACGGATGCGATCACCGCCGAATTCGTCGCCAAGGGCGTCGGCGAGGCGACCGGCGCCGTCGTCGCGCCGACGATCTCCGTCGGCATGGCTCAGCACCATCTGGCCTTCAAGGGATCGATGGCGCTTCGCCCGACGACCCTGATCGCGGTGATCCGCGACTATGTCGAAAGCCTCGCCGTCCATGGCTTTGACCGCTTCTTCTTCGTCAATGGCCATGGCGGGAATGTCGCGACGACGACCGCGGCGTTTTCCGAGATCTATTCCGCCTCGAGTTTCGGCACGGCTGGAAACCGCCCGCCGATCAAGTGCGTCCTCAAGAACTGGTACGACATGCCGGCGATCAAGGCGCTGTCGAAGGAACTCTACGGCGACCAGGAAGGCAGCCATGCGACGCCATCGGAAGTGTCGCTGACCTGGTACGCGCATCCGGATCGTGCAATGCCGATGGCGATGGATCCGCCCGTGGCCCCCAGGGGAAGCTTCACCGACGCCGCCGATTATCGGCGCAACTTCCCCGATGGCCGTATCGGATCCAATCCGGGTCTGTCCTCCGTCGAGCACGGCAAGCGCATCTACGAGGCGGCGGTCAAGGATCTCGCCGAGGAATACCGGCGCTGGGTCGCGTCCTGACGCCGCGGCGGCGTCATTCCGGCGCCGGGTGAAGGTCGCCGCCCGGATCACGCACGCCGCCTGCCTCGAGATAGCTCGGGCCGATCGGGACCTTGCCATGCCCGCCCGGGATGTCGACGACGAAAAGGGGCTGGGCAAGTCCGGTCACGCGTCCGCGCAGACGGCGCAGCAGGTCCTGTGCCTGGGTCAGCGGCACGCGGAACCGGGCCGTTCCGGGCGCGGGGTCGAGATGGTGAAGGTAATAGGGCTTGATGCGCGCGGACAGGAATGCGCGCATCAAGGCCTCGAGCGTCTCCGCGTCGTCGTTGACGCCGCGCAGCAGGACCGACTGGCTCAGCATCGGTATTCCCGCCGCCGTGAGGCGCGCGCAGGCGTCTCGCCCGGCTGGCGTGAATTCGCGCGGGTGGTTCGCGTGCAGGACGACGAACAGCGCCTTTGCAGTGGCGAGCGCGGCGACCATCTCCGCGTCGATGCGTCCCGGATCGACCAGGGGGACGCGCGTGTGGATACGCACGAGATCCACATGCGCGATGTCCTCGATACCGTTCAGGATCGCGGCGATACGGCGCGGGCTCAGGATCATCGGATCTCCGCCCGACAGGATGACCTCGCGGATCGCAGGCCTGGCCCGGATGTAGTCGAGCGCGGCCGCCAGTTCCTCGGTCGACAACGCTTCGCCGCCCGGACCGACCTGCTCGCGTCGAAAGCAGAACCGGCAATAGACAGGGCAGGCATGGGTCGGCTTCAGGAGGACGCGATCGGGGTAGCGGTGGACGATGCCCTTGGCGATGCCTTTCGCGGCGCCATGCGCGGCATCGCCGGTGGGGTCGTCGATCTCGTCGGGCAACCGCGTGCGTTCGCTGGGATCGGGAACGAATTGACGGGCGATGGGATCGCGCGCGTCGCCCCGGTCCATGAGATCCACCATCTCTGGCGTGATCGCGATGGCGTAGCGCGTGGCGACGTCCTCCAGAAGGTCGCGCTGGCTGGCCGCGGCGAGGCCGGCCTCGACGAGGGAGGCGGCGTCGCGCAACGTGCGCCGCCGTTGGTGCGGAGCCGGGGACGCGGCCGTGTCCATGCTCACGCCCCGGCGACCGGGGCCCAGAGGACGTCTTCGATCCGCTGCGCGCCACAGGCAAGCATCGCGAGGCGGTCGAAGCCGAGCGCCATGCCCGCGCAGTCCGGCAGGCCATGCGCGAGGGCGGCGAGGAAATCCTCGTCGATCGGATAACGCTCGCCGTAGATGCGCTCCTTCAGATCCATGTCGGCCTCGAAGCGCCGGCGCTGCTCGCCGGGATCGGCGAGTTCCGAGAAGCCATTCGAGAGTTCGAGCCCGCAGACATACATCTCGACGCGTTCCGCCACGCGCGGGTCCGCGCGGTGCGCGCGCGACAGCGCCGCCATCGACACCGGGTAGTCATGCAGCAGCGTCGCCCGTCCGATGCCGAGGCCGGGTTCGATCCGTTCCAGGAAGATGCGGAAGAATATGTCGTCCCAGCGGTCGTCCGGCGCCCGCCGCACGCCGATCCGGTCCGCCTCCGCGCCCAGCAGCCGTGCGTCGGGCGCCAGCGGATCGGGCGCGGTGGCGAGGAGATCGATCCCGCAGCCACGGCGGAAGGCGTCCTGCACCGTGAGCCGCTCGGGCGCGAGCCTCGGGTCGCAGCTGCGCCCCTGCCATGTCATCCGGTCGCATCCGGCGGCCTCCGCCGCGCGGCGCAGGATCGCGGCGCAATCGTCCATCAGCACGCGGTAATCGGCGCCGGTGCGATACCATTCGAGCATCGTGAATTCCGGGTGGTGCGTGGCGCTGCGCTCGCCGTTGCGAAAGACCCGCGCGAGCTGGAACAGGTTCTGCTCGCCTGCGACCAGCAGCTTCTTCATCGCGAATTCCGGAGAGGTGTGGAGCCGCAGCGCCAGCCCGCCGCTCAGGCCCGGCGCCTTGAGCAGTGTCGCGAAGGCGTCGAGATGCGGCTCGAGACCCGGCGAGACCTGCAGCGCCGGCGTCTCCACCTCGATCAGGCCCTCGACGGCGAACCAGTCGCGCAGGCCGCGCGCGATGGCCGCGCGCTTGAGCAGGTTGGACCGGCGCGCAGCATAGCGCGCGGGCGTCCACCAGGCCGGGTCAGTCATGGCCGGGCTCCGCGCGCAACCAGACCCGGCAGGCGGCCGGCTGGTCTCGCAGACCGCGCAGATCGAGACCATCGGGATGGGTTGCGACAAGCTTCGTTCCGGCCTGGGTGGCGATGTCCCGCAGCTTCGCGGCGACATCGGCGCGTCCGCGAAACGCGATGCACTCGATGCCCTCGCGCAGGGAGGCGAGCGCGTCGCCCGCGCTGTCGTGGCAATCCAGGATCGTCGTCATCTCGACGTCTGGATACTCCCTGCGGGCTGCGATCACCAGCGCCCGCCACCATCCCGGCCCGGCATGTCCCGCCGCCCCGGCGGCGCTGACGAGGGTCACGGGCCGTCCCAAAGCCCGCGCGACGTCGAGCGCGACACGGGCCTCCGTGAGGGAATGGACGCGGATTGCGGGAACGTGCCCCATGCCGATGACACTAGGCGGCTGGTCACGATCCCGCCAGTTCCGGCGCGGCGTGCAGGTCTGTCGTGCCGGGCAGTCATGCGCGGCCGCTTCCAAGGGATTTGGAGCGCGCGCCGGAGTGGCGTAACCTGACCGACGGCTTCCATCAACAGACGCGCGAGACGCCCGTGACCCAGATTTCGATCACCCGGACGACCAATCCGCAGACGCCGCCCGCCGACGAGACGCTGACCTTCGGCAACGTCTTCAGCGATCACATGTTCATGATGGATTACGACGATGGCCAGGGGTGGCACAGCCCGCGCATCGTCCCGTACCAGAATTTCTCGCTCGATCCCGCCACCTGCGTCCTGCATTACGGGCAGGCGATCTTCGACGGGCTGAAGGCGTTTCGCGGGCGTGACGGGAGGATCCGACTGTTTCGCGTCGGGGACCATGCGCGCCGCCTGAATCGCTCGGCGCAGTATCTCTGCATTCCCGAACTCGACCCCGCGATGGTCGAGGAATCGATCCGCGCGCTGGTGGAGGTGGATCAGCGCTGGGTTCCGTCCGCGCCGGGAACGTCTCTCTACATCCGGCCGACGGTGATCGCCACCGAGCGTTTCCTGGGCGTTCATCCGGCCAAGAAGTACGTCTACTACGTCATCGTCGGGCCGGTCGGTGCCTACTACAAGGAAGGCATGAACCCCGTCCGGATCATGGCGTCGGAGAAATACGTCCGCGCGGTCAAGGGTGGCCTTGGAGCCGCCAAGACCGCGGGCAATTATGCGGCGAGCCTCTATGCGGCCGAGGAAGCCAAGAAGGCCGGTTTTACCCAGGTTCTCTGGCTTGACGGTGTCGAGCACCGCTACCTCGACGAAGTCGGCACCATGAACATCATGATGAAGATCGGCGACGAGGTGGTCACCCCGCCGCTGAACGGTGCGATCCTCGCCGGCATCACCCGCGAATCCGTTCTGACCCTGCTGCGGGATTGGGGGTTCAGGGTTTCCGAACGCCCGATCGCGATCGACGAGGTGATCGCCGCGGCAAAGGCCGGCACGCTGGAGATGTGGGGAACAGGGACCGCGGCCGTCATCTCGCCGGTCGGCGAACTGGGTTTCCAGGGCGAACGCCATGCGATCAATGGCGGCAAGACCGGCGCCCTGACGCAGAGGCTCTATGACACCATCGTCGGGATCCAGTACGGCACCGCCGACGATCCACACGGGTGGACGCGTCTGCTCGGGAACCGCGTCGGCGGCTGACTTGCGCCGCCGCATTTCGGAGGGGCACCGCGCTGGCGGATGATCCTGGACGATGCGCGCCCATCCTCGGGCGCGCGGAGGCCGGGAGGCGCTGCGGAGTGATCGTCGAGCGGATCGGCGCCGAAGGCGCGCGGGATTGGGACCGTTACGTCGAGGCCGCGCCCGGCGCGACCTTGTTTCATCGTCACGGGTGGGGGCACGCGGTTGCGCGCACGCTCGGTCATGAGACCATCAATCTTGCGGCGCTGCGCGACGGACGGATGGTCGGCGCGCTGCCGCTCGTCCTCAAGCGTAGCCGGATCTTCGGAGATGCACTGATCTCCGTCGCCTTCGCGACCGGAGGCGGAGTTCTGGCCGACGACCAGGCGGCGGCGACGGCGCTTGAATCCGAGGCCCTGCGGATCGGCGCCGAACTCCATGTCGGACACGTCGAATTGCGCGACGGCGCGCCGCGCGATGCGTCTGCCGATCGCACGCCCTGGCAGGTCGTGGATTCGATCCATGCCGGCTTTCGTGCCCCCATCCCGCCGGACGATGGTGCGGTGATGCGATCGATCCCACGCAAGGGCCGGCGTCACGACGTGAAGCGCAGCCTGTCCGCCGGCCTGGACTTCGTGCGCGACGCCGAGTTCGAAGCTTTCTACCGGGTCTTCGCCGAGAGCTACCGCAACCTTGGTACACCGGTCTTTCCCAGTGCCTATCTCCGCGCTCTCTGCGACGCCTTTCCGACGGAGATCCGGATCTTCCTGGTGCGCCGCGCCGGTGAATCTCTCGCTGCGACCATGGCGATCACGCACAAGGGCGCAATCCTGCCTTATTACACCGGGGGGACGCGCGCCGCCCGGGAGACGGGCGCAAACGACTTCCTGTTCTTCAATCTGATGCGTCACGGCCGCGAAACCGGTTGCAGGGACTTCGATTTCGGCCGCAGCAAGGTCGGCACCGGCAGCCACGCCTACAAGCGGAGCTGGGGGTTCGCGCCCGTCCCGCTGGCCTATCGCTTCGCGATGCTGCGCGGCGGAGAGCCTCCACGGCTGGACCCGCTGAACCCGAAATACCGCGCCCTCATCGCCGCGTGGCAGCGTCTGCCGGTCGCGTTTGCAAACCGGATCGGACCGTTCGTCGCCCGTCAGATCGGTTGAGGGTCGCGGCGCGCGCCCTCAGCCGAGGCGCCCGAGTACAGCCGCGGTGTCGAGCATCCGGTTCGAGAAGCCCCATTCGTTGTCGTACCAGCTGAGGACGCGCACAAGCGCGCCGTCGATGACCTGGGTCTGCGTCAGGTCGAAGGTCGAGCTGGCGGGGTTGTGATTGAAATCGGTCGACACGAGTTCTTCGCTGTTGGTCGCCAGGATGCCCTTGAGCCGGGGCGAGGCGGCCGCCTCGATGATCGCGGCGTTGACCTCGTCGACCGTTGCCTTGCGCTTCGGGACGAACTTGAAGTCGATCAGGCTGACATTGGCGGTCGGAACGCGGATCGCGGTCCCGTCGAGCTTGCCCTTGAGGTCGGGCAGCACGAGCCCGACGGCCTTGGCCGCGCCGGTCGACGTCGGGATCATCGAGAGGGCGGCGGCACGGGCGCGACGCAGATCCTTGTGCAGCGTGTCCACGGTCGCCTGATCGCCGGTATAGGCGTGGATCGTGGTCATGTATCCACGCTCGATCCCGAAGGCACCGTGCAGGACATGGGCCACGGGCGCGAGGCAGTTGGTGGTGCAGGAGGCGTTGGAGACGACCTTGTGCTCGGCCGTCAACTGGTCGTGGTTGACCCCATAGACCACGGTGAGATCGGCGCCATCCGCGGGCGCCGACACGAGAACACGCTTGGCGCCGGCGGCAAGATGGGCCGCCGCCTTGTCGCGGGACGTGAAGATGCCGGTGCATTCGGCGACCACGTCGACGCCCAGGGCACCCCAGGGCAACCGGGACGGATCGCGCTCGGCCGTCACCTTGATACGGCCATTGCCCAGATCCATCCAGTCGTCCCCAGTGGCGATGCTCGCGGCGAGCGTCCCATGGACGGAGTCGTATTTGAGAAGATGGGCATTCGTCCTGACCGGACCGAGGTCATTGATCGCGACGATCTCGACGTCGCGTCGGCCCGATTCATGAAGCGCGCGCAGGACCAGACGGCCGATGCGGCCGAAACCGTTGATGGCGATCTTGACGGTCATGATGCCTGTCTCCGTATCTGTCCCGTTGTCGTCGTGGCCGGCGTTCAGAGCAGTGCCGTCGCGGCCTCGGCGACGGCCTCGGGCGTGATGCCGAAATGGCGATACAACTCCGGGGCGGGGGCGGAGGCGCCGAAGCCGGTCATGCCGACGAAGGCACCCTTTGCGCCGAGATACCGGTCCCAGCCGAACCCGAGTGCAGCTTCGACGGCGACCTTCGCGACACGTGGTCCGCCAAGGACCGCACGCCGGTAGCTCGCCGTCTGCTGGTCGAAGAGCGACCAGCAGGGCATCGAGACGACGGCCGCGCGCACGCCACGCGACGCGAGCAGATCGCGCGCGGCCATGGCGAGGGACGTCTCCGAACCCGTTCCGATCAAGGTGACCTGCCGTTCTCCGCCCTCTGCCTCCGCGAGCACATAAGCCCCCCGCGCGCTGCGATTCTCGGCGGGGTTGCCGTCGAGCCTCAGCGGCGGCAGGTTCTGCCGCGTCAGTGTGAGAACGCTCGGGCCGTCCTTGCGTTCCAGAGCCAGTTGCCAGCATTCGAGGGTTTCGACGGCATCCGCCGGGCGGAAGACGGCGAGGTTCGGGATCGCCCGCAACGCCGCGAGATGCTCGACCGGTTGGTGGGTCGGCCCGTCTTCACCGAGACCGATCGAGTCATGCGTCATCACATAGACGACACGCTGTCCCATGAGCGCCGCAAGGCGGATCGCGGGACGGCAGTAATCGGTGAAGACGAGGAAGGTGCCGCCATAGGGGATCATCCCGCCATGCAGCGCCATCCCGTTCATGGCCGAGGCCATGGCATGTTCGCGGACGCCCCAATAGACGTAGCGGCCGCCATATTGGCTCGCCGACAGCGGGGTCTGGCTCTTCGCCTTCGTGTTGTTCGAGCCGGTGAGATCGGCCGAGCCCCCCACGAGTTCCGGGACCGCGGCTGCGAGCATGTCGAGGGCGTTCTGCGACGACACGCGCGTCGCGAGCGTCGGCTTGTCCTGGAGGAGTTTCGCCTTGTACGAGACGACCGCCTCTTCGAAGCCCTTGGGAAGCTTGCCCGCCAGTATGCGACGGAACTCGGCGCGCGGCTCGCCGGGCAGGCGGGACAGCCGACCTTCCCACGCCTTGCGGGCCACGGCGCCACGATGCCCGGCGTCGATCCAGCGCTCCAGCACGTCGACCGGGATCTCGAAGGGACCGTTGGACCACCCAAGGCGCTCGCGCGTCGCGGCGATCTCGGTCGCACCCAGCGGAGCGCCATGCGCACCGGCGGTGCCGCCCTTGGTCGGCGCGCCATAACCGATCGTCGTTTTGCAGGCGATCATCGTCGGACGACTGCTGCCACGCGCGGCGGCGATCGCCGCCTCGATCGCGGCCGGGTCGTGGCCGTCGACGCGCTGCGTGTTCCAGCCGCTCGCCGCGAAGCGCGCGCACTGGTCTTCCGACGTCGTCAGGGAGGTCGGGCCATCGATCGAGATCCCGTTGTCATCGAACAGGACGATCAGGCGATTCAGGCGCAGATGCCCCGCGAGCGAGATCGCCTCCTG
>CAYSUY010000159.1:0-10001 GCA_964434345.1 uncultured Acetobacteraceae bacterium | reverse complement strand
CGAAGGGGCACGCGTAGAAGCAATAGCCGCAGCCGATGCACAGGTCCTTCGAGTGCAACACGACCTTGTCGACCGTGGTGTAGAAGCACGAGACAGGACACACGGCGGCGCAGGGCGCATCCGTGCAGTGCATGCAGGCCATCGACACCGAGCGCTCGCCCGGCTTGCCGTCGTTGATCGTGACGACACGACGACGGTTGATGCCCCACGGCACTTCATGTTCGTTTTTGCAAGCGGTGACGCAGGCGTTGCACTCAATGCAGCGGTCAGCGTCGCAGAGGAATTTCATTCGAGCCATTTGTCTCTCCTCCCTTACGCCGTACGGATCTGGCAAAGGGTCACTTTACCTTCGTGCATGCCCGTGACCGGATCATAGCCGTAGGTCGTGACAGTATTGACGGATTCGCCGAGCACGATCGGATCGGTGCCCTTCGGATAGTTTTTGCGCTGGTCGGCGCCCTGCCACCAGCCACCGAAATGGAACGGCATGAAGGCAACGCCCCTGCCGACACGATCGGTAACCAGCGCCTTGACGCGCGCCTTCGACTGATTTTCGGGGCCGGTTACCCAGACCCAGGCGCCATCGCTGATGCCGCGGGCCTGCGCGTCCGCCGGATTGATCTCGACGAACATGTCCTGCTGCAATTCAGCCAGCCATTTGTTCGACCGGGTCTCTTCGCCGCCGCCCTCATATTCGACCAAGCGGCCGGAGGTGAGGATGATCGGGAAGTCCTTCGCCACACCACGATCGATCGCCGCCTTCTGCATCGAGAAGCCGGCATTCATCATGCGGAACTGGCGACCGTCCGGACGCGTCGGATATTTGGCGACGAGATCGGTGCGCGGCGTGTAGATCGGCTCGCGATGGACCGGAACCGGATCGGGCAGGTTCCAGGCAACCGCACGCGCCTTGGCATTGCCGTAAGGCATGACGCCATGCTCGAGGCAGACGCGGATGATGCCGCCCGAAAGATCGATGGCCCAGCCGACATTGTCGGGATTGGCGCCGCCGATCCGCTCGATCGTCGCAACTTCCTCAGCCGTGAGATCCTTGTCCCAGCCGAGCTTCTTCAGGATGCCGTAGGTGAACTCCGGATAACCGTCGGTCAGCTCCGAACCCTTTGAGTAAGACCCCTCGGCGAGCATATTGTAGGTGGTCGACGTTCCATCGGGCCGCTTGTCTTCGAAGACCGTGCCGAAGCGGGCGCGGAACGTGCCGCCGCCATCCTTCACGTGGAGATTGGTGTTGTAGAGGATATGCGTGCCGGGGTGCTTGATCTCGGGCGTTCCCCAGCACGGCCAGGGCAGCCCGTAATAGTCGCCCTTGTTCGGACCGTCCTTCGCACGCAGCGTGACCAGGTCGAAATCGCCCTGGTTCGCCATATGGGCCTTGAGGCGCTCGGGGGACTGGCCGCTATACCCGGTGGACCAGCCACCGCGATTGATCTCGCGCAGGATGGATTCCGGCGTGGGCTGCTTGTTCTTGACCTCGATGTTGCGGAACATGCGATCCGCGAAGCCGAGCTTCTCCGCGAGCATGTAGATCACGTCGTAATCGTTCTTCGACTCGAAGATCGGCTCGACGAATTTCTCGCCCCACTGGATCGAGCGGTTGGACGCGGTGCGCGACCCGGAGGTCTCGAACTGCGTGCAGATCGGGAGCAGATAGGTGTTGTCCTTGCGCTCCGCGAGGACCGCGAAGGTCGTCGGATGCGGGTCGGCCACCACCAGAAGCTCGAGCTTCTCGAGGCCCTTCTGCATTTCCGGCATGCGGGTCACGGTGTTGCCACCATGGCCGAAGATCACCATGCCCTTGATGTTGTCGCGCTGGTCGACCTGCTCGGCCGGCAGCAACGCGGCATCGAACCACCGCGTGGTCGCGATGCCCGGCGTCTCCATGTTCTGTTTGCGGGTGCGCGCGGGACGGCCGCCCTTCGCGGGGACCTCGTCGAAGCGCGACTGAAGCCACTCGTAATCCTCGGCCCAGACGCGCGACCAATGGCGCCACGCTCCCTCGACCAGCCCGTAATAGAGAGGCAGGTTGCCGATATCGAGACCGAAATCCGTCGCGCCCTGCACGTTGCAGTGGCCGCGGAAGATGTTCGCGCCCGTACCCGCCTTGCCGACATTGCCCGTCGCCAGAAGCAGGTTGCAGAACGCGCGCACATTGGCGGTGCCGACCGTCTTCTGGGTCGCGCCCATGCACCAGATCAGCGTCGAGGGCTTCTGGGTCGCGAACAGCTCGGCGACCTTGCGCAGCTGCGCACCCGGCACGCCGGACACGCGCTCGACCTCTTCGGGGGTCCATTTCTCGACCTCGGCCTGGACCTTCTCCATGCCGTGGACGCGCTGGGCGATGAACTCCTTGTCCTCCCAGCCATTCTTGAAGATGTGCCACATGATGCCCCACATCACCGGAATGTCGGTGCCGGGGCGAATGCGCACATACTCGGTCGCATGCGCGGCCGTGCGCGTCATGCGCGGATCGATCACGATCACGTTGGCCCGGTTGAGCTCCTTGCCCGACAGCACATGCTGCAGGGACACCGGGTGGGCCTCGGCGGGGTTGCCGCCCATGATGATCATCGTCTTCGAGTTGCGGATGTCGTTGTAGCTGTTCGTCTGGGCGCCATAGCCCCAGGTGTTGGCGACGCCCGCGACCGTCGTCGAATGGCAGATGCGCGCCTGATGGTCGACCGAGTTCGTGCCCCAATAGGCGGCGAATTTCCGGTAGAGATAAGCGCCCTCGTTGGAGAACTTCGCGGATCCGAGCAGGAACACGCTGTCGGCACCGGACTTCTCGCGCAGCTGCGTCATCTTCGTGCCGATCTCGTCGATCGCCACCTGCCAGCTGATGCGCTGCCACTGCCCGTTCACGAGCTTCATCGGATACTTGATCCGGCGATCGCCGTGGACGAGTTCACGCACCGATGCGCCCTTGGCGCAATGGGTGCCGCGATTGATCGGGCTGTCCCAGGCCGGCTCCTGGCCGACCCACACGCCGTTCTGGATCTCGCCGATCACGGTGCAGCCCACCGAGCAGTGGGTGCAGATGTTCTTGCGCAGCGTGACCGGGATGTTGGGCTTCATCGGCCCGGCTTCGGCGCGCCGCACGGCCCCTGGCTGAACCGCTCCGATGGCGGCGAGACCGCCGGCCACCAGACCCGAGCGACGAAGGAAGGAGCGGCGGTCGAGCACTCCCGAACTCATGCCTGCGGCGAGGGCCGCGAGGCGCGGACGAGCGGACTCTCCGGACTTGCGCTTGATCAACATGGGGTGCGGCTCCTCAATAACGGTTCGTCGCGTAGAAGCGACGCACGTGATCGGTTTCGCGGTAACGCGCCTTGCGCGCGTCGCTGCGGCTTTCCGTGGCCTGCGCCTCACCGGCGACCGGAGCGACCACTGCAGCGGCTGCTGCGGCGGCGATGCCCGCCCCCTTCAGGAACCCGCGGCGTCCATCGACCGCCGGCTTGGCTTCCCTGTCTTCCCTGTCCTTGCGCATGCTGTTCCTCCTTGTTTTCGTTCGGGTGGGACCGATGCCGTGTGCACGCCTCAGTCGGCGAGCGCGAAGGCCTCGGCCTCGATGTCCATGAAAGCGCGACCGAGCTTGCCGACCGCGCGATAGAAGCGGGCGGATTGCGCCGCCTCGAGATCGGCAAAGAACCGACCGGCCCAGGGCTTCAGGTGGCGCTCGAAGAAGCGGCGCTCCGCCGCCGCGTCGTTGCCGAAGCGCTGCAGCGCAAGGCCCGCCATGATCTCGCAGAGAATCGCGATGTGATCTTCAGGCTCGCTGACGCCTTCGCTGCGCTCGATGCCGAGCCGCATCAGATCTTCGCGCAACCGCGCGAGCGGGCGCTCATGCAGGAACCCGGTGAGATAATAGGATGCGTAGGGGAGCAACTCGCCACGCCCGAGACCGATGAACAGGGCGAAATGCTCGCTCTGGACGGCCGCGACATCGGACGCTGCGGCCCCCGCGAGGTCGAGATGCGCCATGCCGAGCACCGACGCATCGCCACGTAGACGCGCGAGTTCCGCAAGAGCCTTTGCGGAAGGCGGCGCGGAGAGGAGCACCGACAAGAGGCTGTATTCCTCGGCACGGGCGCGATCTACGGCATCCACGGCCGCGGCGCCCTCGCCCTCCGCGTAGAGGTCCGGTCGCAAGACCTGCCGTGAAACGCCGGTCGCGGATTCCACCGCGACGACCCGATCGGTCGGGATACGGGACCACGCCGAGACCGACGGCTGGGAAATGCCGAGAGCGCGCGCCAGCGCCCCGATCCCGCCCGCAGCTTCGATCGCTTGTGACAAGCCCGCGTCCCGCACCATCACCGTCCGAGGTTGCGTCGCGAGCGTCATAGCCCGCGCCTTTTTCAGCATAGGGCGGGGCTATGGCCAGTCAACCCTTTGCGTCGCAAGCTTTTTCACGATGGATATCCGGAATTCCGGTGCGGATATGACACGCGCCGGGGCGTCGGCATCCCTAGACGGGGATCGCGCCGCCATGACGCCGACGCGCGGGTTCGGGCGCCGGTTCGTCTGCATGCGGACCGAAGCCGGGTGGCAGAGCCGCCACGTCCGGCGCTTGCGGCCGTGCGACGCGTCCGCTCGACGCGAGATCTTCACGTCGCTCCGCGGTGAGCGCGGGAGTTGCCTGCATCGCGACAGACGGACACGACGCTGGGGCGGAAACCTGGGCCTGGGGTTCGGCGTGCTCGCGCGCCCCCTCGCCCTCGTCAGGCTTCGCCTCGGGCGTTCCCTCGACTGCGGGCGCTTCGGGCTGTTCAGGCGCCGCAGGCATTTCGGCAGGGGGAGCGGAGAGATCGGCGACCCGTTCCTCCGTCTCGAAACGCTTGAACAGCGATTTCAGCGTCGATTGGACCTCTTCCGCCGTTGGCGGGGGACCGCCACCGGGGGCCCCGCCCGGCACGTTCCAGTTCCAGGCATAGTCGCGCGCCGGATCCTCATAGGTACGGATCGCCGGGTCGAGGATCCAGAGGCGCGCGAGGGCGGCGCTTCGCAGCGGCGGCGGAACGAGCGGGTGCATGAAACCCGAGAAATCGCTGTCCGCCTGGAGATCCTCGAGTTTCGGCAGGCGCGCGAGAATCGCCTCGCGCTCGCGTGCCTCGTCTGCCTCGCGCGCCGCCGCGTCAGCCGCGGCCTGCGCCGCACGCGCCTCGGCCGCCGCCCGCGCTGCAGCGATGTCGGCTGCCGACGGCTCGGCAGGTCTGGCTGCGGCCGGTGCGGCGCGCGCCGCATCCTGCTTGCGCCGCGACCAGCGCGACAGGAAGCCATCGTCCCGCGACATCAGCCCTCGTCCTCGGCGCCAGGACGATCGACACGACCGCGCCGCCCCAACGCGTCAGGATCAGCGCGCTTGCGCTGCCGCTTGTAGAATTCGCGCTCGACATGGTGGGCGGCGAAGAACTCCGCGAGGCGCGCTTCGAGGTCCGGCGGCATCGGGATGGCGACGAGCACGTCGCCCATGCTGTCCGCCAGCGCCTCGCCCTCATAGGGATCGACGGTCGCGGCCACCAATTCGACCCGCTCGTCCCCCTCCGGCCCCAGGGTCGGCCGCAATTGCACCCAGACCTGGGCGCGCGGGGATTGCAGGTTGTCGCGGTAATGCGACGTCTCGCCCGAATGGAAGGCGAGCGCCACGGCGCCGGCGTAAAAACTCTCCCGGTCGCCCTCGGCCTGAAGCCTGGTCCAGTCCGGCACCTCCGGCGGCGGAAACAGGATCCCGCCCGGCAGCCATTCATGGGCCGCCCACGGCCCGTTGAGACGCCGCCGTACCACGACTACGCCGACCTGCGACCACTCCTCCGCCATCGCCGGCGCCTCAAGACGGCCGCGCCGCACCCCCCGCCAGGGGCAAGCCCGTGACGAGGTTCTGCGGCTTGAGGCGAACGATGCGATCCGGCGTCTCGGCCAGAAGCAGCCAGACCGGGTGTCCCTTCACGGCGGGCAGCACCTGCGCCTCGTCGGCGAAGTTCAGGCGGAACACGGCAAGCACGCGCTGCTGCTCGGCCGCCGTGATCTTGCTCCCCTTCCAGAGGGCGTTGCCGATGCGGCTCGCCTCGGCATCCAGCCCGACGAACCAGCGCCAATCCTCGTCGTGCAGCCCGCGCTCCGGCGTGACCAGCACGGTCGTGCCCAGCATATGCCGGATCCAGGCTTCGATGGCACGCGCGAGGCCCATGCGGCTCTTCGGATTCCCGCCGAGGTTGAGGGCCATGGTGAAGGCGTCCGACCGGCTCCAATAGGTCCAGGCCGTCTCGTCGGTCATGATGTCGAGTTCCTCGACCGCCGGCCCCGCGAACATGGCGGCAAGCGGGGCCGCATGCAGGTCGGCCTGGGCGTCGTCGACACGCTCCGCGTCGGCGAGAAGCAGGGCACCGTCATGGACCGAGGCGCGTTGCGGGCGGAAGAACAACTCCCCGGCGCGCAGGGTATAGGGGTCGTCGCAGCCATCGAGGGCATTGCGCAGGATCAGATGCGCGAGATGGTTCAAGAACAGCGGCGGCACGCCGGCCGCACCGTTGCGCGCGAGATCGAGATAGGCCGCTTCGAGGCTGGCCGCGCGCAGGAGCCGGTCGCGGAACCCAAGCATGAAGCCCCAGTTCTCGCGCGCATCCGCATCGGCGATCGCGGCGATCGCGGCGGCATCGACCGCGCGACGCGGCGACGCCATCAGGGCGGCGTGCAACGCGTGCTCGGCCGCGCAGGCCTCCGCGGGCGGCTTCAATTCGGGCCGCGCGAGATAGGCGAGCAGCAATTCGTCGGTGACGACAAGCCCCCCATCCTCGCGGCGGCGCGTCATGTGGTGACCGCTCGAGACCCAGAACTCCCTCACGATGCCCGTCCTTTCCCGCCGCCGCGCGCCCCGTCCAGGTTCAGAAGATCGACATGCTCGGCCGGAACGTCGTCGCCCTCGGCAGTGTCGCTGGTCACGAAACCGAAAGCGTTGCCAAAGCGCGTGGCAGCCCCCTCGCCCGGCGTGCGCGCGTGCAGGGTCCGGAACCGCTCTGTCACGCCATCTTCCTCGGCGCGGCGCTCGACCGCGATCAGCGTGTTGATCGGATGGACCGCGAGTTCCTCTGCGTAGGCGATCTCCTCCTCGGCCGCGGCACGCGCCGCCTCCATGTCCGGAGCGCCGAGATTCTCGATGAAGCGCGACGCGAGATGCTCGACCGCAGCCGCGCGCTCGGCCGCGCCAGCCTCCGAGACCACGGCCAGCGTCGACCACCCGAAACTGTCGATCCCGAGGATACCGGCCCGGAACGCGGCACGCTCCTTCCCGGTCAGTTCCGCCGGATCGCAATCCCAGAACATGAAGCCGCCGGCCACCGCCCACTCGCCCGGCTCGGCCGCCCGCGCGAAGACGAAGCCATCCGACGGGTCGAGCCGGATCGTGCGCAGCATCTTCTTCTTCACAGCGTCGGTTCTCCGGTCGCAGGATCGAGCCAGGACGGCGTTGCGAGGGCCCGGGTCAGGGACTGGCGCGACTGGATCGCATCGCCCGCACCCTTGACGATCAGGTCGCCCGCCGCGTCGATCCCGCGGGTGAGGCCTGCGGATTGCAACGGACGGCCGGCAAGACGGGCGAGATAGGCCTCGCCGACCGGCTTGAACCCGCGCTCGGACCAAGTGTCGAAGGTCGCCATGAGGTGGCGTGCGAAACCCGCGACGATGTCTGCAGGCTCGGTCGGATCGAAACCCTCTTCCTCGAGACCCGTGATCTCGGGGGTCGCGCCACCCTCGTACATCGCCGCCACCGTCACGCGGATCATAGCGCCGAAGACGAGCCAGTCGGGCACCGCATGCTCGGGCGTGGCGTCCGGCCAGGCAAGCCTGCCGCCGCCGACCAGTCCGCCATCGACGCGAAACGCGTCGGGCCAGTCGATGGTGAGCGGCTTTTCAGGCGGCATGCGCGCGGACAGCGTATCCGCGAGCGCGTTCATGCACGCGAAGAAACCGCGGCGCGACTGGGACAGCGGTTCCTCCGGTTCGAGCACGACTGCGAATTCGGCGACCGTCGCACGGCGCGCCCAGACCAGTGTGGCCGCGCCCGAATCGCGCGCGATCGCGCAGGCATGCGCGAAGGCGTCTCCGACCTCGCGCAACTGGACGAGCGCGTAGCTCGGCGGCAGATCGAGGCTCTGAGGGTCGCGGGTGATGATGCCGGGCACGGGCTTGTCCTCGGGAGCCGACGCTCCAACTCCCTGTTTTCGAATGGCGGTATCGTCGCGCCGCTTGGACACGTCTATATACGGGCGGGCGCGCGGAAGAAAAGGCGCCACGGAAACGAGAGGCGACCTCATGGCGGAGCAGCCCCAGGCCACCGGCCGCACCATCCTCGTATGTTCCTGCGAGGGTACGATGCCGCTCGACGCGGACGCCATCGGCCATGGCTGCGGAACGACACCGCGCACGGCCGATGCGCTGTGCCGGCGACAACTCGACCTTTTCAAGGCCGCGCTTGCCGGCGGGGCGCCTCTGACCGTCGGCTGCACGCAGGAGCAGCCCCTCTTCGAGGAGACGGCGGCTGAACTGGGTCGCGAGCCAGGGATCACCTTCGCCAATCTGCGCGAGACAGCCGGATGGTCGAACGACGCCGCGGCGGCGGGGCCAAAAATGGCCGCGCTGCTTGCCGCGGCGGCGGAAGAGATGCCGCCGACGCGTCTGGTCACGCTGACCAGTCGCGGCGTGGCGCTGATCTATGGCCGCGACGAGGCGGCGATCGAGGCCGGACGTCGCCTCGCGGACCGACTCGACATCACCGTCCTGCTCACGCGTCCCGGCGCGGTCGCGCCGCCGCGCCGAACGGAGTTTCCGGTTCTCAAGGGCACGATCCGCGGCGCCAAGGGCCATCTCGGCGCCTTCGAACTCGCGATCGACGATTTCGCGCAACCCGCGCCCTCGTCGCGCGCCAGGCTGGAATTCGGCGCGACGCGCGATGGCGCGGTCTCGACCTGTGACATCGTCCTCGATCTGTCCGGCGGAACGCCTCTCTTCCCGGCTCACACGCTGCGCGCCGGCTATCTGCGCGCGGATCCTGGCGATCCCGCCGCCGTGGAACGCGTCCTGTCCGAGGCGTCGACCCTGGTCGGCGAGTTCGACAAGCCGCGCTACATCGATTTCGACCCAGGGCTCTGCGCGCATTCACGCTCGCGTATCGTCGGATGCACACGCTGCCTCGATGCCTGCCCGACGGGCGCGATCGTACCGGCAGGCAACCATGTCGCGATCGACCCGCAGGTCTGCGCCGGATGCGGCGCCTGCGCTGCGCTCTGCCCGACCGGGGCCGCGAGCTACGCCTTTCCGGACGTCGCGGCGACGATGCGGCGCCTGCGTGCCATGCTCGGCACATATCGCGAGGCCGGCGGCACGAGGCCGCGCCTGCTGATCCATGACGGCGCGCATGGCGAGGAGACGATCGACGCCCTTGCGCGTTTTGGCGATGGGTTACCGGCGGACGTCCTGCCGATGCGCGTCAACGAGATCACCCAGATCGGACCCGAGACGATCGCTGCCGCCTTCGCCTGGGGCGCCGCCGGCGTGCTGATCCTGTCCCGCGCCCGGCCGAAGCACGACCAATCGGGCCTCGAGCGCGTCATCGAGATGACCGATCGCGTGCTGTCCGCTCTCGGCTATGGCGCCGGTTCCGTCGCGATGGTGTCGACGGACGATCCGGACGCGCTGGGCGCCGCTTTGCGCGTGGCGGGATCTGGCCGCGCAAGCCCTGCGCCGGCGACCTTCCTCCCGATGGGCGACAAGCGTGGCCTGCTGGCCCTCGCCTTCGGGGAATTGCACCGCGTCGCACCGGCCCCGGTCGAGCGCGTGCCACTGCCGCCGGGCGCGCCGTTCGGTACCGTGGTGGTCGATACTGCGGGCTGCACGCTCTGCCATGCCTGCGTCGCTGCATGTCCCACGGCCGCGCTGAGCGACAATCCCGACAAGCCGCAGCTGGGCTTCACCGAGAGCCTGTGCGTCCAGTG
>CAYSUY010000158.1:0-10147 GCA_964434345.1 uncultured Acetobacteraceae bacterium | reverse complement strand
CTGATGGTTTCGCCGGCGGAGATGGCGACGCTCGCAGCGACGGTCGAGCCCTGGAGGGCCGCCGCGACCGCGGTGTACGCCTTGACGTCGCCCCTGATGCCGGCTGCGACCGCGAAGCTCGACGCGTCGTCGGTCACCGTGGAGACCCGCAGACCGCTGGACACCCGGTTCTGGGTCGTCTGCATGTCCGCCATGGTCGATCGCAGAAATTTCTGCGCGAGGATTGCCCCCGTATTCGTATTCACGCTGGTCAATTCTGAAACTCTCCTCTTCTCGGATGGCCGGACGATTCTCGTCCGGGCCGGCCGCCGCCCTCATTCTGAGAACGGACCTTCTGCCGACACCGGCCATACGCAAGTTCAGTGCCAGAAATGCATTCTTTTAAAACTTTAGGCGAATCAGCCTTTTATGCGCGCCAAGTTTCGAGGACACCCCGAAACCCGGCAAATCCTGCCGGTCACAGGGAAGATTTTGCCGCTCCAGGGGCAGTTTCTGCCGACTACCGGAAAATTCTTCCCGGTTCGTCGCTCCGGCGGGGTACGGCCGCGCGAGGACGCGGCACAGCGGGTGACCCCAAACGCAAATCGCCGCCCCGAAGGGGGCGGCGATCGTGAAACAGAGCGGTCGGGGCAGCCGGTTTGGACCCGACTGCCCCGATGCGTCCTGACGTCGCGTTAGCGGAAGAGCCCGAGCAGCGACTGGGGCGCGGAATTCGCGATCCCGATCGCCTGGACGCCGAGCTGCTGGCGCACCTGCAACGAGGTCAGGTTCGCCGACTCCTTCGCGAGATCGGCATCGACGAGGGCGCCGAGGCCGATCTTCACGGTTTCCTCCGTCTGCCTGACGAACTCGGTCTGCGCCTTGATCCGGGACACGTCCGAACCGAGGTTGGCGAGCGCCGTGTCGAGCACACCTTTGAAGGTGTTCAACGCCGTGATCGCGGCTTGTGCCGTCGAGTTGTTGGAGATGGTGCTGCCAACCGAGAGATCGGTGACGTTGTTGTCGCGCACCGTGACCGACGTGCCGTCGATGTTCGCGACGACGACCATGTCGCTGCCGCCGCTGCCCAGCAGGTTCCGGCCATTGTAGCTGGCCTGCTTGAGATAGGCGTTCACCTCCGTGACCATGGAGGTGAGGTCGGCGTTGTAGGTCGAGCGACTGGCCGTGCTGAGCGACTCGTCGGAAAGCTGGACGAGCTTGGCCTTGATGTCGCCGACCCGGGTGCTGATGGTTTCGCCGGCGGAGATGGCGACGCTCGCGGCGACGGTCGAGCCCTGGAGGGCTCCCGCAACCGCGGTATACGCCTTGATATCGCCCCTGATGCCGGCAGCGACCGCGAAGCTCGAGGCATCGTCGGTCACTGTGGAGACACGCAGACCGCTCGACACGCGGCTCTGCGTCGTCACCATTTCCGAGGCGGTGGAGCGCAGGAATTTCTGCGCCAGCAACGCCCCGACGTTGGTGTTTACCGTACTCATTCTGGTTCATTCCTTTTCTTGGAGGACCGGACATCGCTGTCCGGGCCGGCCGCCACCCTCATTCTGAGGGCAGACCTTCTGCCGGCCTGCGGCCCTATGCAATCCACGTGCCTCTTTCAGAAGGAGGCATGACGCTTTATAGATCAGTGACTTACAAGAACGTCACCGCACAAGACCGGGCAATAATTGCCGCCCAGACCCGGCAAATTCCGCCCCCTATCCGGCATAACTTGCCGTGCGCGGAAAATTCTGCCGAACGCCAGCGCGTCGGTCGGCGCACCTGCATGCGACCAACGCCGGCCAAAACCAAACGAAAAAGCCGCTCACACCAGGCAAGCGGCTCTTGAAATGCCCGCATCCGGGGCAGCCGGTTTGGACCCGGCCGCCCCGAGGCGTCTCGACGTGGTCTTACCTGAAGAGCCCGAGCAACGACTGGGGCGCGGAATTCGCGATCCCGATCGCCTGGACGCCGAGCTGCTGGCGCACCTGCAACGAGGTCAGGTTCGCCGACTCCTTCGCGAGATCGGCATCGACGAGGGCGCCGAGGCCGATCTTCACGGTTTCCTCCGTCTGCCTGACGAACTCGGTCTGCGCCTTGATCCGGGACACGTCCGAACCGAGGTTGGCGAGCGCCGTGTCGAGCACACCTTTGAAGGTGTTCAACGCCGTGATCGCGGCTTGTGCCGTCGAGTTGTTGGAGATGGTGCTGCCAACCGAGAGATCGGTGACGTTGTTGTCGCGCACCGTGACCGACGTGCCGTCGATGTTCGCGACGACGACCATGTCGCTGCCGCCGCTGCCCAGCAGGTTCCGGCCATTGTAGCTGGCCTGCTTGAGATAGGCGTTCACCTCCGTGACCATGGAGGTGAGGTCGGCGTTGTAGGTCGAGCGACTGGCCGTGCTGAGCGACTCGTCGGAAAGCTGGACGAGCTTGGCCTTGATGTCGCCGACCCGGGTGCTGATGGTTTCGCCGGCGGAGATGGCGACGCTCGCGGCGACGGTCGAGCCCTGGAGGGCTCCCGCAACCGCGGTATACGCCTTGATATCGCCCCTGATGCCGGCAGCGACCGCGAAGCTCGAGGCATCGTCGGTCACTGTGGAGACACGCAGACCGCTCGACACGCGGCTCTGCGTCGTCACCATTTCCGAGGCGGTGGAGCGCAGGAATTTCTGCGCCAGCAACGCCCCGACGTTGGTGTTTACCGTACTCATTCTGGTTCATTCCTTTTCTTGGAGGACCGGACACCGCTGTCCGGGCCGGCCGCGCCTCCTTCTGAGGACGCATGTCTGGCCGACGAGCGGCCCTTCGCAATCTGCATGCCCACTCAGAGAGGCCAGGAAAATCCATCTATTTCAGTGACTTGAAGAATTACCATCACCGACGGCAAGGCAGTATTTGCCGCCATCGACCGGCAAGAAGTTCCCCATCCCGGCAAGAAGTTCCGGGCGCAGGCCGATTCCGCCCGTCACCCACCCGTGACGGCGTCGCGACACCCGACCCGGCAAGTCCGGCACCGCCGAAGCGGCAGGTTTTGCCGACGCGGCAGAGGGCGATGATCGGGCCGGTCGACGGGTACAAAAAAATCACGCGTTATCAGCGACTTGAAGGAGGTAAAAGACTGGCTCGGAGATTGCTGATCGTCCGGCGTGATGCAATTCGGGTCGATCCCACTCCCCTCTCCCAGCGGCACCGCCTCCATCCTCCTTCAGGACGGAGCGGGTACCGCGACCGGTGCCAACTCGGCGCAGGGCACGACCTTCGGCGCGGTGCTGGAGGCGATGGCGCACACGGCGATACCGTCCGTCGACGGCCAACCTGTCTCGCCGGCAGGCGTGGACGCGATGCCGCCGTCGGCGACATCGGTTGCCGAGCCGCCGATGCTCACGTCGCCGCAAGCCCAGATCGATCCGGCTGCCGTCCTGCCCCTGCTCGCGCAGTTGCAGGTGGCCCTGGTCGCGCTTCCGCCATCCCAGGTCGCCGCGGCGTCGGCAGGGGACAAGTTCGGCGCCAGCGCTGCGCCCGCAGCCGACGCGGCAAGCGGGGGGAGTCCTGCGAATTCCGGCGAGGCTGTGCCACCTGGCGGGCTCATCCCCCAAGGCGCCGCTGCACCCGTCCCTGCGGCCGCCGAAACGGGAGGCGCGCAAACCGCGCCTCGATTTCAAACGGCCGAAGGCACGGAACCGCAAGCGTCCGGGCGCGCCACCGGCTCACCCCCGGCCGGATCATCCCCCCTTGGCGCGGTGACAGCCCCGACCACGACACCGATGCCCCCGCGCGGCCCCGCTTACATGCCAGCGGCATCGCCGCAACCGGCAGGAGTGGCGACGTCGCGAGCCCAAGCGGCGATCACGCCGGTCGTGCGCGCAGACGTCGAGCCTGGTCCAGCAGCCGCTGCTCCCGGCTCCACGGCCCGGATCGCGCCCGAAACCGGCGCTGCGCCCAGCGTCATGGGCACGGCGCGCCAATTCACCACACCGGCAGATGTGCCAGTCACCGCGCCGACGACCGCCAACGGGAGCCCTGCAAACGGTCAGACGACGCCCTTGCCGGGGATGCTCGTGGAAACGAGTCCCTCCGACGTCACTGGCCCTTCCCCATCGCCGGCAGCTCCCGCGACGGCCGTGGTCGACAGAGCGACCGGGGAAGGCGCGCAGCTGCGCCTCGACGACGTCAGGAGCCACATCGCGCCAGCCAAGGCCGACGCCGAGGCATTTGCCGCCAGGCCCGCCCCCACCGAGCAGCGGCTCCAAGGCGTCGCAACTGACCCGTCTCCGCCGGGCATGGCGCGGGCACGGATCGAGCCAGAGGCCACCGACCCGCACCTGCCGGCGGTGGCGCGCGCTCCGTCTTCCGCTGGCGTCGCGCCACCCCACGACGCGCAGACCGACACCACCGAGGCGGGCGATATGCCCCCTGGCCTCGGTGCCGGTCAGACATTCCAGAGCGAAAATCTCGATCCGGCAGCCATCGTCCGGCGTTTCGTGGCCGGCGGCGAGGTCACAGCTCGCGCCGGACAGCTGCGCCCCGGCGATCCGGCCCTTCCGACCCAGGCCGTGGCTCAGCCCACAATGCCGGCTCAGGCGATCCCCCAGCCCAGCCACCCGATCGCGAGCTTCGCGGCGCAGTTGGCCGATCAGGCGAAGCCCGAGACGGGCGCGACACCCGGGACCGTCGCCGGGATCGCTTCGGCCGGCAAGGAACCGGCCGGCACCGCCATCGCGGACGCGCCCACGCCGGCACGGCTGTCCGACGGCTTGGCCGGATCAGAATTCCGGCCCGAGGCCGGCGCCGCGCTCGCCACCACCGCACCACAGCGAGCGACCGCCACGCTCCAGGACGTCGCCGCGCCATCGCACCCGCGCGCTGTACCGCCCCACCCGGCGACAACGCAGGTGGCGGTGTCGGTGGCGCGCGCCGTGGACGACGGCGTCGACCGCATCGCGATCAAGCTGCAGCCCCCGGAACTGGGCCGGATCGATGTCCGCCTCGATTTCGGCGCCGATGGGCGCGTCCAGGCGATGGTCCTGGCCGACCGGCCGGCGACCCTGGAGATCCTCAGGAACGACGCGCGCGAACTCGAGCGCGCCCTCGCCGGAGCCGGACTGGAGACCGCGAGCGGCGGCCTGTCCTTCGGCCTCCGGCAGCATGCAAACGGCAATGGCCAGGGCGGCGCGCAGGGTTTCCCGGCGCAACCGGGCCGCCACCCATCCGACGACGCTGCTCCCGACGAGGGGCGCGTCCCGGTTCCCAAACATGTCCTGTCGGCCGCGACTGGCCGTCTGGACATCCAGGTCTGAACACGCATCCAGCTTGATGGAGAAAGATCGATGAGCCTCTACGCATCCCTGCTTGCCGGCGTTTCCGGCCTCAAGGCCCAGACGCTGAGCATGTCGACGGTGTCCGACAACATCGCGAATGTCAGCACCATCGGGTACAAGAAGACGACATCGGTCTTCTCGACCCTGGTCAGCGGCGCCAGCCAGGACATCAGCTTCGCGCCCGGCGGCGTCGCGGCGGCGCCACGCCAGCTGGTCAGCCAGCAAGGCGTCCTGCAGGCGACCCAGCGCACCACCGACGTCGCGCTCGTCGGATCGGGCTTCTTCGTCGTCAAGGATCCGCAGGGCGAGCAGTTCTACACCCGCGCCGGATCGTTCAACGAGAACAGCCGCGGCCAGCTCGAAAACGCGGCCGGCTATCTCCTCCAGGGCTGGAAGGTCGACCAGGCGGGCGAGATCATCGATTCCAGCAAGATCGAGACCGTCGCGGTCAGCGCCGAGAGCGGCGTCGCCGCCGACACCAAGAATCTCAAGCTGGGCGGCAATCTCGACGCGCGGACGGCCGCGCAGACCTCGCCGATCGACTTCAGCGCGATCACGCCGGCGACCTACACGCTCGCCAACGCCGACTCGATCGCGGCGCCCTCCTTCAGCAAGGATTTCAGTCGCACGCTGAAGGTCTTCGACACGCAGGGCAACAGCCACAACATCTCGATCGACCTGATGAAGCTGGGCACGGCGAATGCCTGGGCCTTCGCCCTGTCCTCGCCCGACGCCAACGGCATCACGGGAACGACGAACAAGCTGGTCGGCTACGGGACATTGACGTTCAACGGCAATGGCAGCCTCGACCAGTTGCGCTTCTCGGGTACGACGGCCGCGCCCACGGCCGTGACCGCCAACGCCGATGGCCAGTTGGTCGGCGTGCTGCCGGTCGACTGGACCAACGGTGCCGACAACTCCTCGATCAACATCGATTTCGGCGGCGAGGACAGCTCGAGCGGCTTCGCCCAGTTCGCGGCCGACTTCAACGTCCAGTCCCTGAGCCGCGACGGTGCCGAGGTCGGGCTGCGGACGGGTGTCAGCATCGACAACGAAGGCTTCGTGATCGCCGCCTTCTCGAACGGCGCGACGCAGAAGCTGTGGAAGATCCCGGTCGCGACCTTCTCGAACCCGAACGAACTGCAGGCGCGCAATGGCAGCGCCTATGGCCAGACGACGGCGTCCGGCGAGTTCACCCTGCGCGAGGCGAACAAGGGCGGCGCCGGCCGCATCGAGCCGCTCTCGCTGGAAGGCTCCAACGTCGATCTGAGCGAGGAGTTCACGCAGATGATCACGACGCAGCGCGCCTATTCGGCGTCGGCGCGGATCATCACGACGGCCGACGAGATGCTCGACGAACTGCTCCGCGTGAAGCGCTGAGCCTGAGTGACGCGGCGGGCCGGAGACGGCCCGCCGCCAGGAGACGTACCGATGAGCACGATGACGACCTTCGACTACGGCGTCGCCGCGATGCTGGCGCATTCGGAAGCGATGGGGGCGATCAGCCAGAACATCGCGAACATGCGCACGGCCGGGTACAAGCGCGCCGACGTCCAATTCGCGTCGCTGGTCGCCAATCCCCTGCCCGGCGATCATGTCGCCGGCAGCGTGGTTGCGCAGACCAAGCGCCTTGTCGACATGGCCGGCACGTTCGAACGCACCGGACGAGCGCTCGATCTCGCGCTCGACGGCCCCGGCATGTTCGTCTACTCGACCACGCCCGCGGCCGGCGGCGAGCTCTTCTATTCACGCAACGGCGCCCTGGGCAGCACGGCGCTCGACGCCGCCACCGCCAACGGCGTCTCCTATCTCTCGGCCTATGACGACCTCTACCTGATGGCCTGGCCCATCGACGCCACCGGCAAGGTCTCGGGAGCGGGAGCATCGGACCTCACCGCCATTCCCCAGTCCCTCGCCGAGGGTTTCACCGGCCGAGCGACGACGTCGGCGTCCCTGACGGCGACGATCCCGGCCTCGGGAACGGCCACCGCGAGTTTCGAACTGTTCCGGTACGACGATGCCGGGCTGGAGCGCCGGATCTTCTCCGACTGGACGAACACCGCCCCGAACACGTGGACGGCGTCCTTCCGCGACGGCGCCGGCGCGCCGGTCGGCAGCACGACCACGGTCACCTTCGACGGCGCCGGTTCTCTCCTGAGCCCCTCGACCCTCGATGTCGGCGGTCTGTTCAGCCTGGACGTGTCCAAGGTCCGTCAACTTGGCTCGGTTCCAGCGAAGACCGCCTTCGCGCAGGACGGGCTGGGCTCGGGCGACTTCCTGAACTGGGACATCACGCCCGGCGGCGTGGTCTCGGCGGTGTTCGGATCCGGCGCCGTGACGCCGCTCTATCAGCTGCCGGTGGCGCTCTTTTCGAACATGAACGGACTCGCCGCGGAGTCGCGCGGCCTGTTCGCCGTGACCAGCCAGTCGGGTGCCCCCAGCTTCGAGGCCGCGGGCAAGACGGCCTCGGTCGTGTCGGGAAGCCAGGAACTCAGCAACGTCAGTCTGGAGGACTCGTTCTCCCAGATGATCGTCACGCAGCGCGCCTACGCCTCCGCCGCCCAGATCGTCCAGACCGCCGACGAGATGACCAAGACGGTGCGCGACCTGCGCTGATGCGGCACCGCTAATTGGCTCAAATCCAACGAAAATCCCCTCATCCCCTTTAGCCGAATCTTAAGCCGGACGGCCTTAGCGTGGCCCCATCCGACGCCTGAGACGACCCGCGAATCGGAGCATACGAGAATGAGCGACATCCACCTGCACTCGATCGACCGGCAGACGCCGTCCGCGCTCCTCGACGGCGGCCTCGCCGATCTACCGCCGCCCGAGACGAAGCGCTGGGTGATACGCCGCAAGGCCGCCGTCGTCGCCGCGGTGGCGCGTGGGGTGCTGACGCTCGAGGAAGCCTGCGCGCGCTACCGTCTGTCGGTCGAGGAATTCACGTCGTGGCAGCGCCTGATCCAGAAGCACGGGGTCGCCGGATTGCGCACCACGCGCCTTCAGGATTACCGCGCGCCCGCCGCGGCCGCCCCCTGAGCCAGCTGGCCACCCCTCCGGGCGTGCCCAAGTCGCCCGAACCGCGTACTCGGCAAATTTTTCCTGGCGATTAACGTCCCATTTACACTGCCCGCTTAACCTTGTTCGCGAAACCAGGGGGCGACCGTCGCGGTAGCCCCCAGAAGCGAACGGGCGGAACCGGCAGTGGAAAACTTCGTTTCGTTGTTTCAGCGTCTTGGTCTGGTCAGGGTCGGTCTGATGGCCGCGGTCGCCCTCGGCCTGCTCGGATTTTTCGGCTTCTTCGCCAACAAGCTCTCGCAGCCGCCAATGGGGCTGCTCTACGGCGATCTCGCCCAGAACGACGCGGGCCAGATCGTCGCGAAGCTCGAGGCGCAGAACGTTCCCTACGAACTGCGCGCCGGCGGATCCCAGGTGTGGGTGCCACAGGACCGCGCGTTGCGCCTGCGCATGAGCATGGCCGAACAGGGCCTGCCGCGCGGCGGTACGATCGGCTACGAGGTCTTCGACCAGTCCAGCGCGCTCGGCGCGACCAGCTTTGTCCAGAACCTCAATCTCGTGCGTGCCCTCGAAGGGGAACTGGCCCGCACCATCGGGTCGCTCGGTCCGGTCTCCGGCGCGCGCGTACATCTCTCCATCCCGCGTCGCGACGTGTTCAGCCGCGAGCGGCTGGAACCCAGTGCCTCCGTGGTGCTCAAGCTGCGCGAGACAGGTCGCCTGCCCCGTAACCATGTCGGCGCCATCCAGTCCCTGGTCGCCTCGGCAGTGCCCGGCATGAAGCCGACGCGCGTGTCGATCGTCGACGATCGCGGCACCCTTCTTGCCCGTGGCACGGGCGACGGCGAGGAAGGATCGGGCGTCAGCTCTGCCTCGGGCGCCGACGAACGGCGGCTGGAGATGGAGCAGCGCCTCGCCCGCAAGATCGAGGAGCAGCTCGAGCGTGCCGTCGGACCCGGCCGGGTCCGCGCCGAAGTCTCGCTGGAGATGGATTTCGACCGGATCGTCACCAATTCGGAGAGCTTCGATCCGGAAGGCCAGGTCATCCGCTCGCAGCAGACCGTCTCCGAGAATTCGGACTCGACCGAGAGCGGCAGCAATCAGGGCGTGACCGTCGCCAACAACATCCCCGACGGTGACGCAGCGGGCGGCGGCAGCCAGAACCGCAGCCGCACCACACGGCAGGAAGAGACGATCAACTACGAGGTCACGAAGCGCGTGACCAGCCATGTCCGCGAGGTCGGCTCGGTCAAGCGCCTCTCCGCCTCGATCATCGTCGACGGCATCACCACGATCGGCGCCGACGGCAAGCCGAGCTACCAGGCGCGCAATCCCGAGCAGATCGAACAGCTGCGGCTGGCCGCGCGCTCCGCCGTCGGCTTCAACGAACGCCGCGGCGACACGCTCGAACTGATCAACATGCCCTTCGCGACGCCGGACGGTTTCGCCGCAGGCGGCACGGCCGCCGCCGGCGCGGAGCCCGGGATGTTCGACCTTTCGCGCGCGGAGATCCTTCGCATCACGGAACTCGCTATCCTGTTCATCGTCGCGCTCCTCGTCATCCTGCTGGTCGCTCGCCCCCTCATCGGCGCGATCGGACGTGCGGCGACCGTGCGGGTCGCCGGGCCCGGCGCGGCGGCGCTGCCGGAGCCCGGTTCGGTTCCGGCAGCGCTCGCGGCGCCTGCCGGCGGCACCGCGTGGCCAGGCTGCATGCCTTCGGCTCGGTGCTCAACCCCGACTACCGACCGGGCGAGAGCGACATCGACCTGCTGGTGGAATTTCAGCCCGATGCGCCAGAGGTTCTCTACAAAATCTATTTCAGCCTCCTCAATGAG
>CAYSUY010000157.1:0-10167 GCA_964434345.1 uncultured Acetobacteraceae bacterium | reverse complement strand
GCCAGAACCCGGCGCGGCTGCCATACTCGTAGACCGACTCGACCTGCTCGTCGCGTTTGCCCTTGCGGGGTGTCAGGCCAGGTACTTCGTGGAGATAGACCTCCGAGGTCGCGTCGCCGTGGAGGATCGAGCGCTCGCCGCCTTCCTCGTAATTCACGACGAAGCTGACCGCGACGCGGGCCCCGCCTGGCCACGCAGGGTCGGGCGGCGAGGCGCCATAGCCGGCGAGGTCGCGCGGATAGGCGGGTGGTTTGCGCTTGGCCATTGATCCTCCGATGCTCGGCATGCGCATCCTCCCGCGGGACGCGGCGCACGACAAGCGCGGCGCGACAAATCCTGTCGCGAGCATTGACGGCGGCAGGCGCTGCCGGCTCAATCTGCGCCGGAAATCGAGCCGCTTCGGCACTGTCACCAGGAGGTCTCCATGCGTCGTCTCGTCGCCCGCCTCGCCGGCGCGATCGCCCTGTCCCTGGCCGCCATGGCCGGCGCGTCCGCGCAGGGCCAATTGCGGATCTACAACTGGAACGACTACATCGCGCCCGACGCGCTCAAGCGCTTCGAGCAGGAGACCGGCGTCAAGGTCACCTACGACACGTACGATGCGAACGAATTGCTCGACGCCAAGCTGCGGGCGGGCCGGAGCGGCTATGATCTCGTTGTTCCCACGGCCTCTCCGTTCCTCGCATTGCAGGTCAAGGCCGGGCTCTACCGTCCGCTGGACCGTGCCAAGCTGACGAATTACGGGCAGCTCGATCCCGCAGTCATGAAGCGTCTCGAGCAGTACGATCCGGGCAACCGTCATGCCGTGCCCTGGCTATGGGGTACGACAGGGATCGGATACAACCGCGAGCGGGTGCTTCGGATCATGCCCGACGCGCCGGTCTACTCGCTGCGCATGATCTTCGATCCGGCGGTCGTCGCGCGCTTCAAGTCGTGCGGCGTCATCGTCCTCGACTCTCCGACCGACGTGTTTCCGGCGGCGCTGACCTATCTCGGTCTCGATCCGGACTCGAAGAGCCCGGCGGATCTCGAGAAGGCGGCTGCCGCGGTGGCGGCGATCCGGCCCTTCGTCCGCCGCTGGCATTCCTCGGAGTACATCAACGCGCTCGCCAGCGGCGACGCGTGTCTCGCCTTCGGTTTTTCCGGCGACATCAAGCAGGCGGCGACGCGCGCCGCCGAGACCGGCAAGGGCGTGACCGTCGAGTATGCGATCCCGAGCGAGGGCGCGCTGACCTGGATCGACACCGCCGCCATTCCCGCCGACGCCGCGAATGCCGACAATGCGCATCGCTTCGTCGATTTCATGCTGCGTCCGGAGATCGCGGCCATGAATTCGAGCTTCGTCGGATATGCCGTGGCCGTGCCGGCGGCGCGCGCGCGTATCGACGAGGCCGTGCGCAACGACCCGGGCGTCTATCCTCCGGAAGAGATCAGCCGTCGTTTCTACACGATCACGCCGGCGGATCCGGCCTATGACCGGCTGCGGACCCGCGCCTGGACGCGCGCCAAGACCGGGCGTTGACGAAGGCGAGGGGCCGGGCCGGGGCCGGGCCATGGCCGCGATCGAGATCGAACGACTGACGCGGCGCCACGGCCCGGTCGCGGCGGTCGACGGCGTCGATCTCGCGATCGGCGAGGGCGAGTTCTTCGCCCTCGTCGGGCCGTCGGGCTGCGGCAAGACCTCGCTGCTGCGTCTGATCGCCGGACTCGACACACCGGATGAGGGGCGAATCCGCATCGGCGATCTCGATGTCACCGGAGCGCCGCCCTGGGACCGGCCGGTCAACACCGTGTTTCAGTCCTACGCCCTGTTCCCGCATCTGTCGGCGGGCGACAATGTCGCGTATGGGCTGGTGCGTGCGGGGATGCCGCGGCCGGAGATCGCGCGTCGCGTCGCCGAGATGCTCTCGCTCGTGCAACTCTCGGAGTTCGCGGGCCGAAAGCCGCATCAGCTTTCCGGCGGCCAGCGTCAGCGCGTTGCCCTGGCCCGCGCCCTCGCGCGTCTGCCGCGCGTCCTGCTGCTGGACGAGCCCATGGCCGCGCTGGACCGCGGTCTGCGCGACGAGACGCGGCGGCAGCTGCATGCGCTTCAGCGCCGGCTCGGAATCACCTTCGTTCTTGTCACGCATGACCAGGAAGAAGCCTTCGCCGTCGCCGACCGCATGGCGGTGATGCGCGCGGGCCGCATCGCGCAGCTGGGGACGCCGCGCGCGGTCTACGAGGCGCCGGCCGATCGTCATGTCGCCGCGTTCCTGGGACGTGCCGCGCTGCTCGATGGCGTCGTCCTCGCCGCCGCCGACGACGGGTGCGTCGTGATCGATTGCGGGCCGCTGGGACGCCTCGCCGGGCGCAGTGTCGGATCGTTCGTGCCGGGGCAGACGGCGACATTGGTGCTGCGTCCCGAGCATCTGCGGATCGGCGCCGCGGGCGATGACGGGTCGGCATTGCCGGCGACTGCGGGACATGCGGCGTTCCACGGGGAGACCGTGTCGCTCGGCGCCATCCTCGCGGACGGGCGGGAGGTTGCGGTCAGCCTCGGGCCCCGCGCGGCATGCCCGGCGCCGGGCGCCCCCCTGCGCCTCGCCTGGGATCCGGCGGTGGCACCGGTGGTGCCGGCTTGAGCCCGCTCTGGCCTCCCGGTCTGCGCTTCCTGCTGATCGGATTGCCGCTCGCGTGGCTTGCCGTCTTCTTCGCGCTGCCCTTCGCGATGGCGCTGGCGATCAGCTTCGGCGCCCCCTCTGACGGCGCGCCCCCGTTCAGCCTCGATGCGCCCGGTCTCGCGGCGTGGCGTCTTCTGGTCGAGGATCCGATCTACGCCGACGCCCTGCTGTCCTCGCTCGGCATGGCCGGGATGGCGACCGCGATCGCGGCGGTGATCGGCTATCCCATGGCCTATGCGATCGCCCGCGCGCCTGCGCGGTGGCGCGGATTGCTGCTCGTCCTGGTGATGCTGCCGTTCTGGACATCGTTTCTCGTCCGGATCTACGCCTGGACTGCCCTGCTGCGGCCCACCGGGCTGATCAACGGGGCGTTTCAGGCACTCGGCCTGATCGAGGCGCCGTTGCCGCTGATGGACAACGACTTCGCGGTGCAGCTCGGCCTCGTCTATGTGTATCTGCCGTTCATGGTCCTGCCGCTCTATGCCAGCCTCGAAAAGCTGGATCCGGCGTTGGAGGAGGCGGCCGCCGATCTCGGCGCGCGGCCTGCGGCGATCTTCGCGACGGTCACGCTGCCGGCGACGCTGCCTGGCCTCGCGGCGGGCGCGCTGCTGATGTTCATTCCCGCCTCGGCGGAATTCATCGTGCCGGAAATGCTGGGCGGCCCGGACGCAAATCTTCTGGGCCGCGCCATCTGGAACGAGTTCTTCGCCAATCGCGATTGGCCGGCCGCCGCGGCGCTCGCGATCGCCATCGTCGTCCTGCTTGCAGGTCCCATCCTGCTGTTCCAGCGTCTCGAGGCGCGGCGATGACCGGTGCGACGCGCGCGCGCCTCTACGCGATCCTGGGCCTCGGCTACGCGTTCCTCTACCTGCCGATCGCGGTGCTGGTGGTTTTCTCCTTCAACGCGTCGCCGCTGCTGACCGAGTGGAGCGGATTTTCGCTGCGCTGGTACGTGGCGCTGCTCGACAACCGGCGGCTTGTGTCGGCGGCGGCGCTGAGCATCGCGATCGCCGCCGCGAGCGCGAGCGTCGCGACGGTGCTCGGTGCGGCGGCCGGCCTCGCGCTCGCCCGACTTCGGCGGTTCCGTGGCCGCGGTGCGCTTGGCGGTGCGCTGGCCGCGCTGCTCGTGATGCCGGAGATCCTCACGGGCGTGACGCTGCTGCTGCTGTTCGTGGCGGCGGAGCGGGTGGCAGGCTGGCCGGCCGAGCGCGGCGCGCTCACGGTGGCGATCGCCCACGCGACCTTCGCCATGGCCTATGTCGCGACGCTCGTCCAGGCGCGGCTCGCCGATCAGGATCCGGCGCTCGAGGAGGCGGCGGCCGATCTGGGCGCACGGCCGGCGGACATCCTGCGCAGCGTGACATTGCCGCTGCTCGCACCCGCGCTCGCGGCGGGATGGCTGCTCGCCTTCACCCTCTCGATCGACGATCTGGTGGTCGCCAGCTTCGTGTCCGGGCCCGGGGCCACGACGCTGCCGATGCTCGTCTTCGCAAGCGTCCGTCTGGGCTTGTCGCCGCAGGTCAACGCGCTGGCCACGCTCTGGATCCTGGCCGTCGCGCTGGCTTTGCTGGTGGCCCTGCGCCTGGGTGGCCGGCGCCACGATTGACTGCTGAAGCGGCGGAGCGGCATCGCTATGATCCCGGCGCCATGACGAGTGTTCAAGACGCAGCGGCCGCCGCCGGCAGCTTCGACGCCCAGACCTTCAATGACGGCGTGAAGCTGCACCGGGCGATGCGGCTCGATGAGGCGGAGGCGATCTATCGCCGCGTGCTCGCGGCGCGCCCCGGGCATGCGGGCGCACTGCATCTGCTCGGCGTCGTCGACATCCAGCGCGGCCGGCCGACCGAGGCGCTGGAGAAGATCCGCCGCGCGCTGGAGATCAGCCCGGCCGTGGCCGCGTATCACGGCAATCTCGGTACCGCGTTGCAGGCGTTGGGGCGCTTCGACGAGGCTGTCGTCGCCTATCGCGAGGCGGTCCGCATCGACGCGACATACGCCGATGCGCACAACAATCTCGGCGCGCTGCACGAGAAATGCGGCCGCTATGCCGACGCGATCGCGAGCTATCGCGCCGCGCTCGCCGTGCGCGCGGATTTCGTCGAGGCGTTGAGCAATCTGGGCCAGCTCCTGCGCCGCTCGGGCTCCTACGAGGAAGCGGCCACGCTGTTCATGCGCGCGATCGAGCACGGCGCGCGCGACGGGGCGGTCCATCGCGGGCTCGGCATGGCGCTGGGGCGCCTGAACCGGACGGACGAGGCGATCGTCGCGCTGCGCAAGGCGATCGAGATCAATCCTGCGGATCACGAGGCGCACAACCACCTGGGCAACCGGCTCAAGCAGAAGGGCGCGATGGCCGATGCCGAAGCCTGCTACCGGGAAGCGCTGCGCCTCAAGCCCGACTATGTCGACGCCCACAACAATATCGGCAACAGCCATTTTCGCACCGGTCGGCTCGACGAGGCGGAGGCGTGCTACCGCAAGGCGCTGGCCCTCAAGCCCGATTACGCCGATGGCCACGGCAATCTCGGGATCGTCCATATGGGCATGGGGCGCCATGACGCATCCATTGCCTCCCTGCGCGAAGCGCTGCGCCTGCGCCCCGTCTATCCCGAGGCCAGCTGCAATCTCAGCCAGGCCCTGCTCGTCACCGGCCAGTTCAAGGAGGGGTGGGATCGCTACGAGGCGCGGTGGTCGCTTCCGTCCTTGCCGGCACGTCCGTTCCGCCAGCCCTGGTGGCGCGGCGAATCCCTGATCGGTCGCACGATCCTGCTGCATGCGGAGCAGGGGGTCGGGGACACGTTCCAGTTCGTGCGCTTCGCGGGTCTGGTGCGCGATCTCGGCGCCGATGTCCTGCTCGAGGTACCGCGCGAGACGATGTGCGTCCTGGCCCCCCTGGCGGGGCCGGGCATCCGGGTGATCCCGCGCGGGTCAAAGCTGCCCCATTTCGATCTGCACTGCCCGCTCCTGAGCATTCCAGGTGCGCTCGGCTGCGATCTCGAGACCATCCCGGCCGAGGTCCCCTATCTCGCGGCGGAACCGAAGCGTGTCGAGGCCTGGCGCGACCGGATCGGCCGTGGCGGTCCGCTCAAGGTCGGGCTGGTCTGGGCCGGGAATCCGCAGCACGCCAACGATCATCACCGCTCCTTCCGCCCCGTGGCCTACAGGCCGCTCTGGGAGATACCGGGCGTCGCGTTCTTCTCCCTCCAGAAGCAGCAGCGCGAGGGCGACGCGGCCGATCTCGCCACGCTCGGTCCGATCACCGATCTCGCGCCGCATCTCGGCGATTTTGCGGATACGGCGGCGGCGCTCTGCGCGCTGGACCTGCTGATCTCCGTGGACACCTCGGTGGTCCATCTCGCCGGCGCGCTCGGTCGGCCGGTCTGGACGATGGTGCCGTTCTCGCCGGACTGGCGCTGGCTCGTCGGGCGGGAGGACACGCCCTGGTATCCGACGATGCGCCTGTTCCGTCAGGCGAAACGAAACGACTGGAAAGGCACCGTGTCGCGCGTCGCCGACGCGCTCATGCGACTGCGCGGCTGAACGGGGCTGGCCGGCCCTCGCGATCGCGAGGGCCAACCGGGTTGGACATTTCTGCGTATCAGAAGGCCACGCGGTCGCCGCCCTTGAGTCCCAGCATCGCACGGGCCTCCGCCGGCGTCGCGATCTGGCCGCCAAGCGTTTCGATGATCGACCTGATCTTGCGCACCTGATCGGCGTTCGACTTCGCCAGTTCGCCGGGCCCTATCCAGAGCGAGTCCTCGAGGCCGACGCGGACATTCGCGCCCATCGTCGCCGCCATCGTCAGGATCGGCATCTGATGCCGTCCCGCGGCGAGGACCGACCAGCGATACTGGTCGCCGAACAACCGGTCGGCCGTGCGTTTCATGTGGCCGACATCCTCGGCATGCGTGCCGATGCCGCCGAGAATCCCGAAGATCGTCTGGACGAAGAGCGGCGGCTTCACCAGCCCGCGCTCGAGGAAATGGGCAAGGGTGTAGAGGTGCCCGATGTCGTAGCACTCGAATTCGAAGCGCGTGCCATGCTTCTCGCCAAGCTCGTACAGGACCGTCTCGATATCCTTGAACGTGTTGCGGAAGATGAAGTCGCGGCTGTTCTCGAGATGCTTGCGCTCCCAGTCGTGCTTGAGGTCCTTGTAACGGTCGAGCATCGGGAAGAGGCCGAAATTCATCGAGCCCATGTTGAGCGACGTCATCTCCGGGCTTGCGCGCAGCGGTGCCGCAAGACGTTCCGCGACCGTCATGCCGTGGCCGCCGCCGGTCGTGATGTTCACGACCGCGTCGCAGCCCTGCTTGATCCGCGGCAGGAACTGCATGAACACCTCGGGCGACGGCGTCGGACGGCCATCTTCCGGGTCGCGGGCGTGGAGGTGGATGATCGAGGCGCCGGCCTCCGCGGCGGCGATCGATTCGCGCGCGATCTCGTCCGGCGTGACCGGCAGATGCGGCGACATGCTGGGCGTATGGATCGATCCCGTCACCGCGCAGGTGATGATCGTCTTGTGGCGGGTCTTCGTCTTGGTTTCGGCCATGGCGGTCATTCCCCTTCCTTGGCGTTCATCTGCTTCTTGTGGGCGGCGAGGGCCATCAGGCGGCGGTCGCGCCACGCACCGCGCGCGGCGAGATCGCCGCCGGGAACGCGGGCGCGACGCTCGGCCTCGATGGCGGCCAGCGTCTCTGCGGGCCAGTCCGTCGCGACCTTGAGGTCACGGCCAAGTCCGCGCAATGGCGCGCCATAGCGCGCCGCGTAGTCCGCGAAACCGCCGGGCGCGTTGAGGTCCATGGTCTCGAAGGGGCCCATGAAGGACCAGCGCAGGCCGAGCGAGTGCCGGATCACCGCGTCGAGATCGTCGGGCGCGATCACGCCATCCGCGACGAGGCTGATCGCCTCGCAGATGACGCCGGCCTGCAGCCGGTTCATGACGAAGCCCTCGATCTCCTTCTTGAGCAGGACCGGCACCTGACCGGCCGTGCGCATGAGGTCCTGGCAGCGTGCGAGCGCCGCCGGCGCGGTCCGCGGTGTCGGAACCAGTTCCACCACCGGGAGGAGGTGCGGCGGGTTTGCAGGGTGCGCGACGAGGCAGCGGTCCTCGCGCGACAGGCCACCGAAGATGCGGCTGCCGGGGAAGGTCGACGTCGAACTGCCGACGACCGTCGTGTCCGCCGTCGCCGCCTCGATGCGGCGATGGAGATCGCGCTTCAGGTCCAGGGCCTCGGGGGCGTTTTCCTGGACATAGTCGACCTCCGCCACGGCCTGGTCCAGCGTGGCGCATGCGACCACGCGCGTGCGCGCGCCGGCCGCGTCGGCGATCAGGCCGAGCTTTTCCATCGCCGGAAGCGTCTCGTCGAGCCAGCGCAGCGCTGCGCCCGGCGCGCCGGGATCGCTGTCCCAGAGCCGCACATGCGCGCCCGCCGAGGCGAAGCGCGCGGCCCAGCCGCGGCCGATGAAGCCGCTGCCGACGATTGCGATGGTTGCTTTCATTGGAGCACCTGATGGTCGCCGCATACGGAGAGGGCCTGGCCGGTGATGCTCGCCCCGGCGCGCGCGCAGACGAACAGCGCCATCTCGGCGATGTCGTCGGCCGTCACCATACGGCGGAGCGAGACCGTATTGAGAAGACGCGCCTTCATCTCGTCGAAGTCGATGCCGAACGCATCCGCCTTCGCCTGGATGACGCCGTCGATGCGCGGGCCGGCGACGAGGCCCGGCTGGATGCAGTTGACCCGGATGCCGTCGGGGCCAAGCTCCATCGCGAGGCTCTTGGTGAAGCCGACCACCGCCCATTTGGAAGCCGCGTAGGGCGTGCGCAGCGGGTAGCCGAGCCGGCCCGCGACCGAGGACAGGTTGACGATCGACCCGCCGCCGGCCGCCTTGAGCAGCGGCACGGCCTTGCGCGTGCAATAGAACATGCCGTTGAGGTTGATCGCCACACAGCGATCCCAGTCCTCGGGCGCGATGTCCTCCACCTTCCGGGTCGGTCCGGCGATGCCGGCATTGTTGACGAGGATGTCGAGCCCGCCGAACGCCGTCTCGACCGCCGCGAAGAGCCGGTCCACCTGAGCCGGATCGGCGACATCGGCGAGGATCCCGTGGGCGCCGGGCAACTCAGCGAGAAAGGCTGCGAGGGCCTTGGCGTCGATGTCGCAGACGAAGATCCGGGCGCCGGCCTCGGCGAAGCGTCGCGCGATCGCGCGGCCGATTCCCGAGGCGCCTGCCGTCACCAGCGCGCGCTGGCCGGCGAGTGGACCGCTCATGTTCGTTCTCCCCCCAATCGGATACCGGCCATTGAGCCGCACGTGGCGGCGCTTTTGCAAGCATGGCGCGACGTCGTTTCACCGCTTAGGGTCGGTTCATGGATTCCCTGCCGCCATCCGACGGCCCGTATCGCCAGCGTGTCCGGGTGCGCACCGCGGGTGGCGCGCGGGTGCGTCTGCGCGACGACGCTGGAACCACCCGGCTCGCTGAACTCTGGCATCACGATCCGATGCGGGTGCTGATGCCGACGGCGATCGGCGACGCGATACCGCATGTCGTCCTGCTCAACACCGCGGGCGGTCTCGTCGGCGGGGACCGGATCGCGGTGCGTGTGGAGGTGACCGGTCCGGCGCGGGCGCTGGTGACCGGACAGGCGGCCGAGAAGGTCTATCGCTCCGATGGTCCGGCGGTGGAGATCGAGAACGCCCTCGTGGTCGGCGATGGCGGCTGGCTCGAATGGATGCCGCAGGAGACGATCCTCTTCGACGGGTGTCGGCTGCGGCGGCGTCTCGCCATCGACCTCGCGGGAGGCGCGCGCTGTCTCGTGGGCGAGATGGTCGTCTTCGGGCGTCTGGCGCGCGGCGAGCGCGTCGTTCAGGCGAGCTTTGCCGATCGCTGGGATCTGCGTCGCGACGGGCGGCTCATCTGGACCGACCGGATCGGCTTCGGGTTCGATGGCGCGTCCGTCCTGCGCGCGCCGTTCGGGTTCGGTGGCGCGGCGGCGATGGCGACGCTGCTTCATGCCGGACCCGGCGCGGCTGGGCGGCTGGCGGAAATCCGGGCGCTGCTTGGCGAGGAAACGGGCATCGCTGCCACTTGCCTGGGCGACATCCTGCTGGTGCGCGCCCTGACGGCCGATCCGGTGCCGCTGCGCCGCCGTCTCGCGGAGATCTGGCGTCACCTGCGCGCGGAGGCTGGGGGCTTGCCCGCGGTGCTGCCGCGGCTATGGCATATTTGATGCTACTCTGGTGCTACTTTGACGTCGGGAGCGGCGCCGTGTGCTGCCGCATCGGAGGGGACCCGCGATGAATCTCACACCGCGCGAGAAGGACAAGTTGCTCGTGGCGATGGCCGCGATCGTGGCACGCCGGCGCCTCGAGCGCGGGGTCCGGCTCAACCATCCCGAGGCCATTGCGCTGATCACCGATCAGGTCGTCGAGGGCACGCGCGACGGGCGCAGCGTCGCCGATCTGATGAAATCCGGCGCCGAGGTGATCTCGCGCGCCCAGGTCAT
>CAYSUY010000156.1:0-10282 GCA_964434345.1 uncultured Acetobacteraceae bacterium | reverse complement strand
GCACGTCGGCGAAGAGCGCGGACTGGAAGCCCGAGCCGATCGACCGCATCGCCTGATGGGTCCATTGCGTCTGCTCGTGCTTCATCATGCCGCCAAGACCCGCGAGTTCGAGCGCACGGCCGAGATTGTCGAGGTCGTGGAGGCCGAATGGCGCGTATTCGGCGGTGAACTCGACATAGTCGTAGCGGCCCGTCTGGCCGATCAGTTCGACCAGGGTCGGCCAGGTCGAGAGCAGATGCGTGCCCAGGGTCGGCTGGCCCGCGTCGAGCTTCTCGCGCAGGATGTTTCGGCGCATGGGATCCTCCATCTTGGCTGCGTCTCGCCGCGGCGAGACTAGCGCGTCCCGCCGGTCGGTGCCCGCCGGGATTTGGTCATTAGCGGCGCTTGAAGCCAGGGCAAGGCAAACTCGTTTGCGCCGTGGTGTCGTGCGCGCCCATGGTCCGGCTCCTTCAGCCAGGGAGCGTCACCGCCATGCGCAAGGTCCATGTCATTCATGAAAACGACGCCTGGGTCGAGCCGCTGCGCGCGCAGTTCGTGCGGCTGGGCACGCCTGTCGCGGAGTGGTTTCTCGATCGCGGTGCCCTCGACCTGACGCAGGCGCCGCCCGATGGCGTGTTCTACAACCGGATGAGCGCGTCGTCGCATACGCGCGGCCACCGCTACGCCCCCGAATACACCGCCGCCGTCCTGGAATGGCTCGCGCGGCACGGGCGGACCGTGGTCAATGGTCGCCGGGCGCTGGCGCTGGAGATCAGCAAGGTCGCGCAGTACCAGGCGCTGGCGGCGTTCGGCGTCCGCAGCCCGGACACGATCGCCGTGATCGGACGCGCGCACATCGCCAAGGCGGCCGAGACCCTGGGTTTTCCGCTCATCCTCAAGCATAACCGCGCGGGCAAGGGGCTCGGCGTCAAGCTGCTGCTGAGCGCGGCGGGACTCGCCGAGCATCTCGCCGCCGAGGAGGTCGAGGCGCCGGTCGACGGCATCTGGCTGGTGCAGCGCTACATCCAGGCACCCGAGCCCTTCATCACGCGGGTCGAGTTCGTCGGTGGGCGGTTCCTCTATGCGGTGCGGGTCGACACCTCCCAGGGTTTCGAACTCTGCCCCGCCGATCAATGCCAGATCGAGGCCGGCGCCGCGTGCCCGGCGGTCGCGCCCGGGGCGAAGTTCCGCATCGTCGAGGGTTTCGCGAGCCCCCTGATCGCGCGCTACGAAGCCTTCCTGGCGGCGAACGACATCGGGATCGCCGGGATCGAATTCATCGTCGATCGCGACGGCACGCCCTGGACCTATGACGTCAACACGAACACCAACTACAACCCGGAGGCGGAGGCCATCGCGGGGCGTTCGGGCATGGGCGCGATCGCGCGTCACCTGACCGACCTCCTCCATGCGACGCGCCACGCCGCCGCTGCGGAGTAGCTCGCGACGCAAGGGTACCCAGAGGATCGACGCGGGGGGCATGGCGTCACGACACGGGTGCCCGCGGGAGACGTCACCCGCCGAACATGCGGCCACGTGAGCTGGCGTAGCGATTTCGTCATTCCATCGTCACGATGGGCCGGCATGATGTCGCATCGTCGGTGACGAGGAGGCGCGCGATGACGGTCGGGAATGACAAATCGGGCGAGCGGTCCTGGGTCGAGCTTGAGGTCGAGGACGACCTCGACGAGGAGCGCGAGCAGGAGGTCGACGACCGGCGCCTGCCGCCCGAACTGCGCGAGCTTCTGGCGCGGCGCAAGGTGACCTCGATCGAGCGGCAGGTCTATTTCGCCGAATTGCTGCGGCTGCAGAGCGAACTCATCAAGCTCCAGGACTGGGTCGCCTACAAGGGCCTGAAGCTGGTCGTGCTGTTCGAGGGTCGCGACAGCGCGGGCAAGGGCGGCGTCATCAAGCGCATCGCCCAGCGCGTCAATCCCCGCACGTGCCGCGTCGTCGCCCTGCCGGCGCCATCGGATCGCGAGAAGACGCAGTGGTATTTCCAGCGCTACGTGCCGCATCTGCCGGCGGCGGGCGAGATCGTGCTGTTCGACCGCAGCTGGTACAACCGGGCCGGTGTCGAACGCGTGATGGGCTTCGCCAGCGAAGCCCAGGTCGAGGATTTCTTCCGCGACGTGCCCGAATTCGAACGCATGCTCGTGCGTTCGGGGGTGGTGCTGGTGAAATACTGGTTCTCCATCACCGACGAGGAGCAGCAATTGCGCTTCCTGATGCGGATCCACGATCCGCTCAAGCAATGGAAGCTCTCGCCGATGGATCTGCAGTCGCGGGTGCGCTGGGAGCAGTACACCAAGGCCAAGGAGGAGATGTTCGAGCGCACCAACATCGCGGAGGCGCCCTGGCACATCGTCGAGGGCAACGACAAGAAGCGCGCGCGGCTGAACTGCATCGCGCATCTGCTGTCCATGATCCCCTACGCCGAGGTGCCGCACGACCCCGTGACCTTGCCGCAGCGGGTGTTCAACCCGGACTACGAACGCCGGGTCCTCCCGTCCGAACTCTACGTACCCGAGCGATATTGAGCGGCGGCAGCGTTCGGCGGGCCGGGCAGACGTCGGCAGCGGCCCGGCGGGCTTACGTCGCAAGGGGCCGCGTCGCGGTGGGCACCGGCGCGATAGTCTTTGCGCATGTTACGGCGGCGTCGGGCGATCGCAGGGATGACGGCGGCGGTCGCGGGTGCGGCGGTCGCCGGGACCACGACGGCCCCGGTGGAGCGCTTCGAGCGCGCGACGCTCCTACGCAGCGCCGCCTCGGGTGCGCATTGGGTGTCGCCGTTCGGGGTCCCGTTCCGTCATGGAGCGTTCCCGGCCGCGTGGCGTGAGCGGCTTTGCGCGCGCTATCCCGCCGGTCAGGGCGGCACGCCGCTCGCGATCCAGGCCGAACAGTTCCGGATCCGCGGCGACGGCACGCTGATCCACTGCACCGCGCATGTGCACCTGCCCGCCACCTATGTCGCCGGTACGGCGGTGGAGATCGGCTTCGCGCCGCCGGAGATCGTCGGGCGTCTGCTGCCGCCCGCGCCGGACTGGGCGGCGCTGTGGCGCGACGACGAGGATTTCGCGGTGGAGTTGTCGATCTGGGAGCCGCGGGTCCATTGGCTGGCCTTCGATGGCCAGCCGGTCACCGGCGACGAGGTCGAACTCGTCTTCGCGGACTCCCTGGGCGAGCAGACATACCGCCACCGCTTCAACGCCACGCATGCGTGGAAGACCGCGCATGACAGCGGCCGCGCCCTGTTCGACCATCTCGCGAAGCGCGTGACCCAGGATCCCGCCGGTCGCTACCGCTGCTACGATCCGCGTCACCTGCCGCGGCGCGAAGGGCGCGTCGGCGAGGCCAACGACGACCATTTCCGTCCGAAATACGGGAATGCGCTGGTCGTCAACGACCTTGGCCACGTCTTTGGCCTCGCGGCGGAGACGGCCCGGCATGGCCCCCGGCGCAGCCTTGCGCAGGCCCACGCGTCGGATCGCTGGAACGAGGCGCAGGGGCGGTTCGGGCTTTACATCTGGCCGCGCTGGCGGCCGGGCGATCCGGAGCCCTATCGGCTGCGCGTGCGTCTGCGCCGCGCTGCGGGATCTTCGCTCAGCGTCTTCGCCGGTCGCGACGGCGCCAGGTCGACGGATACGGTGCTGGAGCCGGTCAACGATCCCGTGCCGCGCCGGCTCTGGCGGGCACGCTTCGCCGCCGGGCGACCGAGCCCGGACACGCCCTGGTTCGACGGGCGCCTGCTGCGCCAGGAGGAACGGCGCGCCGCCTTCGTCGCCGAGGACGGCACGATCCATCCGCATCTGGAGGCGTGGTTCCGGGTGTCGCGCGCGCATGACGGCCGCATCGTCGACCGTCAAGTCACGGTCGAGAATCCCCGTTGCTTCGCGGCGGCGCGCGATCATGTCCACGACGCGCGCATCCTCGTCGACGGCGCGCCGCCAGCCGGGTTCGCGGCCGAGCGCTGGCGCGACCTTCATCACGGACCATGGGAGACCTGGCGCTGGGCCGCGGAGAAGCCGGCGGCGTGTTGCGATGCCGCCGATTTCATGCGCGCCCGCCTTGTCTTTCCCTGGACCCGCCATCCGGACGAGGACCATACGGCGGAGATGGCGTGCAAGCTGCGCGGCGCGGATATCGATTTCGAGCGCAACGAGACGGCGGCGCTGCGCTGGCGCGGCGGACGGCGCGTCGAGGATTGGAGCGGCCTGCGCCGTCCGGTGCGCGCGACGCTCAACGATCCGCTCTATGCCGGGGCGTGGTGCTTCACCGGCGAGGGCGGCGCGCGCGCCGAACTCGGTGTCTTCTCCAGCTGGGAATGGTGGTTCTGGAGCGGCGATACGCTCGCGACCTGGCCGAGCCTCGAGGCGCAGGCGGACAACGTCTTCGGGGCCCGCGGATTCCAGCTGCGCGACGAGCGTGCCGGCGGCGCCGACGCGCTGGCAACGCCGAACCTCTACACGCGCTGGGATTTCGCCCCCCATGCCGGGACGACGCCGCGCCTCGGCAATCCGTTCGGAAGGCCGCAGCAGCCGGACACGAAATTCCATCCGCTGGGTCAGGCGCATCTTCTGAAGCGTCCGTTCCTGCCCGCGAACAGCCATCTACCGTCGAGCGGGATCTATTCGGCCTATCTCGTACGACCGGAGAAATGCTTCTTCGACAAGCAGGAGCAATATGCGTGGTTCTGCCTCGTCAAGACGCAGAGCGACGTGCTGCTGACCCGGCCACGCACCGGCGGTGCGCCGGGAGACCGCGACCACGTCGTCGGCTACCAGGTCGCGAACGGCGAGCGCAGCTATGCGTGGCCGATGCGCGAGATCCTGCGTGCGGCGTTCCTGCATTTCGAGGGACATCGCCGCCGGCCTTACTGGCGGCGCGTCGCGCAGGATCAGGCCAACCATTTCAACCTGCTCTGCGCGCGGACCATCTGGGGCGCCTTTCATGTCCGCAATCTCTTCGACCCGGGATCCGACAGCTGGCGCGCCGTGCCGCCGCTCATGCCCGGGGGCCGGATCGCCGGACCGAGCGCCGGGCATGTCCGCGCGATGGCGCGCCTCGACGCCTTCAAGTCGGCCTACGTGAACATGTGCGCCATGCACGGCATGGATCTCGACGCGGCCGATTTCGCGCCCGGGATACAGCGCTGCCTGTGGCAGCTCCACGCCCTCGAGGACGCGCCGCCGGAGGCGTGGTTCAGGCTGCTCGGCACACCGGGCGGGGCGATCGTCCTCTGCCGCGACCTGGTGGCGCGGCCCGCGACCGGGGGCGGAGCCGAACTCGACTCGGCGAGCGGTACCTGGCCGATCTGGAGCGCGGACGACATGCGGGGGCTCCATGCATGGCTCGCCGCGGCGGTGCGCGATCCGGCCGTCGCGCGGGCGCTGCGCATCCCGGCCTCGCCGGCCGATCTCGATCGCGATCTGCGCGAGGTGGGGTACAGCTTCGTGAAGCAGCATCAGGCGGGGCTCCATATGCTGCTGCGCTATCATGCAGACCCCGGTATCCGCGCGCGCGCCCGGCGCTGGATCGCGCGGATCGACGCGCAATGGCCCGGCACGATGCGGATCGCGACCGCCGGAGATCCGGCGCGCCCCCTGTCGAAGCTCTTCCAGCAGCTCGATCTGATCCCGGAAGAGCGGATCGCCTGACGACCTCGTCTCAGCGCCCGTGGCGCCGCGCCGCGATTTCGACCCAGGCGCCGAGCAGCGCGGCGAGCGCGCCTGAAACGGCGATGTGGTGGCGGCTGCCGCTCTCGACCAGGCTGTGGAGCGACAGCAGGTAGAAGAACAGGAGCAAAGGCAGCGCGCCGAAGGCCGGGAGGCCGCCGCGCCGCGCGTGCCACGCGGCGGCCAGGAAGACGAGCAGCGCGACGCAGAGCGCGAGCCAGAAAGCGATCGCCATCGATTTCGCGACGATATAGGCCGGGCCGTCGATGCCAAGTCCGCGTTTCAGCGCGTTGAAGGCGCCGTCGCTGTCGTCACCGAGGAAGAGCTGCTGCTTGCGGAGCGCGAGCGCGGCGACGCGCGCCGGATTCGCTTCGATCCAGCCGACGGCGCGCTCCAGCGCAACCCGGCCGGCACCCAATTCGTCGCGGCGCTGGTCGAGCGCGGGATCGCCGATCGCCGCGAGATCGATCCATCCGCCCCAGGCGCGGTCGTTGTTGCCGATGAACAGGGCGAAGCCGCTGGTGCTGGTCACGGGCACGAAGCGACCGAAGACCATCGCATTGCGCGCTGTCCAGGGGGCGATCGCCGCCGCGAAGGCAACGAGGAACACAGCCAGGCGGATCGTCGCCACGCGCCATGCCGATGCCCGAAGCGCCTCGAAGACGACGACGGCGACCGGCGCGAGGAGCAGCGCCGGCTGGGTGAGCGCCGCAAGACCGAAGGCGAAGCCGGCAAAGGCGGTCCGGCCGAACGCGGCGCGGGTCGGATAGAGCGCGAGCGCGATGGTGACCAGGGCGAGCACCTGCAGCTCCTTGGTCACGAGCCCGGAGCTCATCACATGGCTCGGCCATGTCGCCAGCAGCAGGACGGTGATCGCGGCCGCCGCGTCGCCGGCCAGACGGCGCGCCAGGTGGCGTGCGGCGACGAGGGCGAGCGTGAACAGGACGAGGTTGTGGAGCAGCGGGAGCACGGGGCGATCCCCGAGCGCCAGGATCCAGGGCGTCAGCGCAAGGGGCAGTCCTGGCGGCCAATAGGCGCGCAGACCCGCCGAGACATACTCCTCTCCGGCGGCGAGGCGCAGGGCCAGCGCGTGATAGGCCGCGCCGTCGGAGGCCGGCGCGGGCGGAACGATCGCGACCCAGGCGACGCGCAGGGCAAGGCCGAGCAGCCAGGCAAGGCCAAGCATGCGACGCGGCGGGACCGCGGCCAGCCACACGACGAGGCGCGCGGCATGCGCGCGCAGCGCGTGTCGCATGAGCCATGCGGCGATCAGGATCGGCACGGCGCCCGACACGCCGGCCAGCAGCGCGAGCGTCTCGTCCCGCCGGTCCGCCGTATCGACGTTGAGGGCGAATACCGCGAACGCGGCATAGGCCATCGTCAGCGCGAACAGTCCGTGGAGGCCTCGACGAAGCTTCGCGGCGATCATGACGCCGGGCCCGCAGGGGAGCGATCCGGCGCGAAGACCCAGCGCGCCTGAGCGAACAGGAAGAACAGTGCGAGCGACGGGATCGCGATCGCCTGCACCATGGCATGCGGGGCGCCGTAGCCGTCGACCGCGATCGCGAGCGCCGCGAGATTGAGAGCGTAGCCGGCGGCATAGAGCGCGACATAGCGGGGCAGCGACGCGGCGACCGCACCGCGATGCCGGAACGACCAGCCGCGGTTCAGGACATAGCCGGCGCCAAGTCCGGCGACATAGGTGGCGGTCATCGCGCCCCGGTGACCGAGCGGCGTTGCCGCGAGCGCCAGATAGGCGAGGTAGAGCGTCCCGTTGAGGGCGGCTCCGACGATGACCCAGCGCTGGGTGGCGGAGAGCCGCTCACCGGGCATGTGGAACCGGCCGGCCGAAATGGAGCGCGGTATGGAAGGCGACCGGCTGGAAGCCGAGCGACAGGTAGAGCTGGATGGCCGGCCTGTTCTCGCACTCCGTCACGACGTCGACGCGGCCACGACCGAGGCGTCCGCCATGGGCGAGGATCGCGCGCAGCAGGGCGGTCCCGGTGCCGCGGCCCTTGTCGAGCACGGAGAGCAGGTCGATGCGCAGCGCGTCGCCCTCGTCGCGGAACGTCGCGAAGCCGCCCGGCAGATCGGCGACGCGATGGCGCGCACCCGAGAGCGAGTTGGCGATCCAGCGCGTGTAGAACGCGTCATGCGCCGCGCGATCGACGGCGATGTCGAGGGCGAATCGGTCGTAGATGAAGTTGGACGCATGGCGGGCGATATCGGCTGGCTCGAGGGCGAGACGGTTGCCGATCCGCGCGCCATCCTCGCCATGCTCCGCGCCATCGACGCGGCGGGACAGGGCGATCTGGGTCGAGACCTTGCGGAATCCCAGGCGCTGCAGCAGCGCGGCCTGTCCGATCTCCTCCGCCGGCAGTTTGGCGTCGATCATCACGTCCGGGTCCTCGGCCCGTGCGGCGAGTTCAGCGGGCAGGCGCTCGGGATCGAAGCGCGTGAGGCGGAAGAACGGGCGACCGAAGGCCGCGCTGTCGAAATCCTGGCGCAGCAGGCATGGCATGGTCATGGGCGTACCTCCGGTGGGGGCAGGCCGACGCTTTCCGCGACGACGTAGAGAGGTCGCCGCTTGGTCTCGGCATACATCTTGCCGATGTAGACGCCGACGATTCCCTGGACGATCAGCATCAGCCCGCCGATGAAGAAGATCGAGACCATCAGGCTCGCGTAGCCCGGGACGATGATCTGGCCGAGCAGCGCGCGCACGAGCATCGCGAGTCCGTAGGCGAAGGCGCCCGCCGCCATGAGGAAACCGAACCCGATCGACAGCCTCAGCGGCCGGTCCGAATGCGCGACGATGATCGCACCGGCGAGCCGCAGCCGGTTGCGCAGCGTATAGACCGAGTGGCCGGCGTGGCGGCGTCCATGTGCGGCGGGAATGGAGGCGCGGGGAAAGCCGAGCCAGGCGAGGATGCCGCCGTAGAAGCGCAACTGCTCGTTCAGTGCCAGGTAGTGGGCGAGCACCCGGCGCGAGACGATCGAGAAATTGCCGTGGGCGGGATCGTAGTCGGTGCCTGCGAGCCATCGGAACGTCGCGTAGAAGAGCCGCTGCGCGCAGCGGTAGAGCAGGGATTCCGGACGGTCCTGCCGCGCCACGAAGACGATCTCGAAGCCCTGCTGGGCCTTCGCGTAAAGCTCCGGAATGACCTCCGGCCGGTCCTGCAGGTCGCTGTCCATCACGACGATCCAGTCGCCGCGCGCCGCCGCGAGCCCGGCCGTGATCGCGTAGTGCTGTCCGAAATTGCGCGCGAAGCGCAGGCCCTTGATCCGGCGGTCGCGGCGGGATTCCTCGACGATGCGCGCCCAGGAGCCGTCGCCGCCGCCATCCTCGACCAGGATGATCTCGTAGTCGGGCGTGATGGCGGCGAGCGCGGCTGTCGTGCGGCGGCAGAACTCCGCCACGTTCCCTTCCTCGCGGTAGACGGGCGCCACCACCGAGAGCAGCGGCCGGCTCAAAGCACGCGGCCGTTCAGTTCGACGGCCGAGATCAGCCGTTTGGCGTCCAGGATCGACCGGTACCATCCGACCGTCACGGTCTTCGGGCCGCTCTCGATGCGCCCGTATTTGAGTGCGTCGTAGATCTCCCGCACGCCGTCCTCGATGCCGGTCGTCGCCACGAAGCCAAGCCGCGCGCGTGCCTTCGCGAAGGAGATGCTGTAGTTCCGGCGGTCGGCGTCGTCGGGTGCGATGGCGACCGTCACCGGAATGGGCAGGGTCTCGCGGACGATGAAGGCGAGGCTGCGGATCTGCATGTTGCACAGGCCGACATTGAAGACCTGCCCCGAGACGCGTTCCGCCGGCGCATCGATCACGGAGCGGAAGGCGCGCGCGACGTCGCGCACATGGACGAGCGGTCGCCATTGCCGGCCGCCGCCCATGACGGTGATATGTCCCCGCTCGACCGCGTGCAGCGTCATGAGATTGATCACGAGGTCGAAGCGCATGCGCGGCGAGACGCCGAAGACCGTCGCGTTGCGCAGCACCGTCGGCGAGAAGCCGGCATCGGCAAGCGCGATCGCGTCGTGCTCGGCGCGCAGGGAGGATTCGGCGTAGGCGGTGAGCGGCGCGGTCGGGGCGTCCTCGGAAAGATCCAGGGTTTCGCCGGCGCCGTAGACGGAGCACGAGCTGGACAGGATGTAGCGCCGGACGCCGGCGCGCTTGGCGGCCGCGCTGAGCCGCTGACGGCCGGCATGGTTGATGGCATGCGTGAGCCCGGGATCGATCTCGCCGCTGGGATCGTTGGACAGCGCGGCGAGGTCGCACACGACATCGACGCCCTCGAGATCCGCGGGCTCGACGTCGCGGATGTCCTTCTGCACGATCGACAGCTTTCCGCCGGGATCGGCGCCGTCGAGTGTCTCCCGCCCGAAGAAGAAGCGATCGAAGGCGACGACGCGATGGCCCGCCGCGAGAAGTTCGCGGGTCAGGACGCTGCCGATATAGCCGCCGGCGCCGGAGACGAGGATGGTCGACGGCGAATTCGGATCCGTGCTCATGGGTGGCGTGCTCCTCTGGCGGTTGCACGCGCGGCTTCAGGCCGCGCGCTTGCACAAGGGGACGATGCGCTCGCGCAGGACGGAGACCACATGGTCCTGGTCCGCGTCCTGCAT